>NZ_JBKEZJ010000029.1:0-27350 GCF_046449555.1 Rahnella selenatireducens | reverse complement strand
TAAAAAAGCGCCCGAGGTGGGCGCTTAGAAGGCAGTTTCAAAGCCAGCGAGGCTTATTCTACTGTGACCGATTTGGCCAGATTACGTGGCTGGTCTACGTCAGTACCTTTAATCAGCGCGACATAGTAAGACAGCAGCTGCAACGGAACCGTATAGAAGATCGGTGCAACGATTTCTTCGACGTGCGGTAACTGAATGATCTTCATACCGTCGCTGTCAGTGAAACCGGCATCCTGATCGGCGAAAACATACAACAGGCCGCCGCGGGCGCGCACTTCTTCGATATTCGACTTCAGTTTTTCCAGCAGTTCGTTGTTAGGTGCAACGACGATCACCGGCATATCGGCATCAATCAGCGCCAGCGGGCCGTGTTTCAGCTCACCTGCCGCATACGCTTCCGCATGAATATAGGAAATCTCTTTCAGCTTCAGCGCACCTTCCATCGCGATCGGGTATTGATCGCCACGTCCGAGGAACAGCGCGTGATGTTTGTCAGAGAAGCCTTCCGCCAGCGATTCGATGGTTTTATCCAGCGACAGCATCTGTTCGATACGCGCAGGCAGCGCCTGTAATGCGTGAACAATGTCATGCTCAACCTGTGGTGCCATGCCTTTCAGACGGCCCATACGCGCCACCAGCATCAGCAGAACGGTCAGCTGGGTGGTAAACGCTTTCGTCGACGCCACGCCAATTTCTGTGCCCGCTTTGGTCATCAGCGCCAGATCGGATTCACGCACCAGCGAAGAACCGGCAACGTTACACACGGCCAGAGAACCGAGATAACCCAGCTCTTTGGACAGGCGCAGTGCCGCCAGCGTATCGGCGGTTTCACCAGACTGAGACAGGGTGATGATCAGGCTGCCAGGACGAACGGCAGATTTGCGATAACGGAATTCCGACGCAATCTCGACATCACACGGCATACCGGCCAGTGATTCGAACCAGTAACGCGCCACCATACCGGAGTTGTATGACGTGCCGCAGGCAATGATCTGAACATGCTGAACGCGGGACAGGATTTCATCCGCTTTTTCGCCCAGTTCGCTCAGATTGACTTCACCGTGGCTGAAACGCCCTTCCAGCGTGTTTTTAATCGCCAGTGGCTGTTCGTAGATTTCTTTTTGCATGTAGTGACGGTATTCGCCTTTGTCACCGGCGTCGTACTGCACTTTGGATTCAATTTCTGCACGCTCAACGGCATGACCGTTTTTGTCATACACGCTGACAGAACGGCGTTTAACCTCGGCCACATCGCCTTCTTCCAGGAACAGGAAGCGTCGGGTAACAGGCAACAGCGCCAGCTGATCGGAAGCGATGAAGTTTTCACCCACGCCACGACCAATTACCAGCGGGCTGCCGGAACGGGCTGCGACCAGAACGGACGGGTCACGTCGGTCCATCACTACGGTGCCATAAGCGCCGCGCAGCTGAGGGATCACACGCTGAACGACTTCCAGCAACGTGCCGCCCTGAAGTTGTTCCCAATGCACCAGATGCGCGATCACTTCGGTATCGGTTTCGGAATCAAAACGGTAACCGCGTTCAATCAGTAACTCACGCAAAGGTTCGTGGTTTTCGATAATGCCGTTGTGCACTACCGCAATGTAATCAGATACATGCGGGTGTGCGTTCGCTTCAGAAGGTTCACCGTGCGTTGCCCAGCGGGTATGTGCAATACCGGTACCGCCGTGCAAAGGATGTTGATCCAGAGCGTCAGCCAGCATCTGGACTTTGCCCAGACGACGCAGGCGCCCCATTTTTCCGTCTGCATCAATCACGGCCAGACCCGCTGAGTCATAACCGCGGTATTCCAGACGGCGTAAACCTTCCAACAGAATTTCAGCAATATCGCGTTGCGCTACTGCGCCTACAATTCCACACATCAGTTTTATTCCTATTGAAGGTCTTTCGGGACCTTTTTTGATGCCTGACCTGATTTATCCACACGCCCCGTTTTCCGGTGTACGTGCGGTTCCCCGAGCCTTGTAGAAGTTGGGGATTATTATGTTTTGGTCTGCATTCGGATAAAAATGCAGACCAAAATACAAAGCGACAGAAAGAAATCAGGCGCAATTTTATACGCCTGACGCATTACGTTTCAGGGTAGCTTATTTTTTCTTCACGGGTTTCTGCCAGTCCGGCTTATGTACCTGCGGAACGCGGCTCAACAGCAAACCGTTATCCGGCACATCGCGCGTCACGGTTGTTCCGGCAGCGATGGTGACATTATTACCCACGGTGACCGGCGCAATCAGCTGGGTATCAGACCCGACAAAGACATCGTTGCCGATAATCGTTTTGCTTTTGTTCACGCCGTCATAGTTGCAGGTAATCGTCCCCGCGCCGATATTCACGTTGTCGCCAATTTCGGCGTCGCCGAGATAGGAAAGATGGCCCGCTTTCGAACCTTTCCCCAAACGCGCTTTTTTGATTTCGACGAAGTTACCCACATGAGCGCCTTCACCCAGTTCGGCCCCCGGACGCAGACGGGCAAAAGGTCCGACCGTACAACCACTTTCCAGCACAGCATCTTCAAATACGCTGTACGGGCTGACTTCGCAGTCATCGCCGATCACGCAATTTTTCAGTACGCAGCCCGCGCCGATTTTCACGCGATCGCCCAGTTTTACGTGGCCTTCGATAATGACGTTAGTGTCGATCACCACATCAATCCCATGAGACAACTCGCCACGGAGATCAAAGCGCGCCGGATCCATCAGCATCACGCCTTCCAGAAGCAGGCGTTCGGCCTGTTCGGTCTGATAAACGCGCTCAAGGCGGGAGAGTTGCAGACGGTTATTCACGCCATCCACTTCGCTTTCGCGCGCCGGATGAACGGTGGCGATCAGATTGCCTTCCGCATGTGCCATCGCGATGATGTCGGTAATATAATACTCGCCCTGCGCGTTATTGTTATTCAACTGACCGAGCCAGCGTTTTAACGACGCGCCGTTGGCCACCAGAATACCGGTGTTAATTTCCTGGATTTTGAGCTGCTCAGCATTCGCATCTTTTTGCTCAATGATGCCGGTCACAATGCCATTTTCGCGCACGATGCGGCCATAGCCGGTTGGATTATCCAGCACGACGGTCAGCAAACCGATACCCCCTTCAGGCTTAGCTTTCAGCAAATTATTCAGCGTTTCGACCGAAATCAGCGGGACATCGCCGTAAAGCATCAGGACATCTTCGTCATCCGCAAAGAAAGGCGCAGCCTGTTGCATTGCATGTCCGGTACCCAACTGTTCAGCCTGCAATACCCAGTTCAGTTCACTGCCAGCCAGCGTTTTCTTCAGTAAATCGCCACCATGGCCATAGACCAGATGCACGTTTCGGGCACCCACTTGTGTGGCCGCATCAATGACGTGTTGAACCATTGGCTTTCCCGCCAACGTATGAAGAACTTTAGGGAGGTTGGAATACATGCGTGTTCCCTTGCCCGCGGCAAGGATCACCACACTCAGTGAGCTGTTTGACATAGATGACCTGACAAATCCAATTTGAGTGACAAAAGTAACCCGTTATGTGAACGAATTACTACATATTTCGTGTCAAAAACCGCCTGCAAGCCGCAGCCCGCAAGGGTTGAACACGATGTAAACTATAACAAAAAATCTGAGGGTAATATGTCCATTAATTACGCAAGTATTCCACCTAAAGCCTAAGTTAGCCTTGGGAAAAATGCTGAAAAATACCCTTTTTTAAAGATAAAAAAAAAGCGACCCGAAGGTCGCTTTTCTCAATGATGTTGTTACATCGCTTTTCTGGTCAGTTCGATAACGCGAAGTTTCGCGATCGCCTTAGCCAGTTCCGCTGACGCCTGAGCGTAATCAACGTCGCCGTGAGAACCACTAATGTGTTCTTCCGCTTTGCGCTTAGCTTCAAGCGCGCGCGCTTCGTCGAGGTCTTGCCCACGGATTGCAGTATCAGCTAACACGGTCGTTGCATTCGGCTGCACCTCAAGGATGCCACCGGAAAGATAGATATACTCTTCTTCACCGTGTTCTTTAACAATGCGCACCATGCCAGGCTTGATGGCGGTGAGCAGCGGAGCATGCCCCGGGAAAATACCCAGTTCGCCTTCGCTACCCGTCACCTGGATTTTCTGTACCATGCCGGAAAACATACGTTTTTCCGCACTGACAACATCCAGATGGTAAGCTTTTTCAGCCATGTCATCCTCTCTCACAACAAACTAGCGTTACAGTTTCTTGGCTTTTTCCACTGCTTCTTCAATGGTGCCGACCATGTAGAACGCTTGCTCTGGCAGGTGATCGTAGTCGCCGTCCATAATGCCTTTGAAACCACGAATGGTATCTTTCAGCGATACGAACTTGCCCGGAGAACCGGTAAAGACTTCGGCCACGAAGAATGGCTGGGACAGGAAGCGTTCGATCTTACGCGCACGGGATACGGCCAGTTTGTCATCTTCTGACAACTCGTCCATACCCAGGATCGCGATGATGTCTTTCAGTTCCTTGTAACGTTGCAGAATAGACTGCACGCCACGAGCCACATCATAGTGTTCCTGACCAACAACCAGTGGATCCAGCTGACGGCTGGTGGAATCCAGTGGGTCAACCGCCGGGTAGATACCCAGAGACGCGATCTGACGGCTCAGTACCACGGTTGCATCTAAGTGAGCAAATGTGGTGGCTGGAGATGGGTCAGTCAAGTCATCCGCAGGGACGTAAACGGCCTGTACGGAGGTGATAGAACCACTTTTGGTAGAGGTGATACGTTCTTGCAGAGCGCCCATCTCTTCCGCCAGCGTTGGCTGATAACCTACCGCTGATGGCATACGGCCCAGAAGTGCAGACACTTCGGTACCGGCCAGGGTGTAACGGTAAATATTGTCAACAAACAGCAGTACGTCACGACCTTCATCACGGAATTTCTCCGCCATGGTCAGGCCGGTCAGTGCAACGCGCAGACGGTTACCTGGTGGCTCATTCATCTGACCATAGACCAGGGAAACTTTGTCGATAACGTTGGATTCGGTCATTTCGTGGTAGAAGTCGTTACCCTCACGAGTACGTTCACCCACGCCTGCAAACACAGAATAACCGGAGTGCTCGATCGCGATGTTACGGATCAGCTCCATCATGTTTACAGTTTTACCTACACCCGCACCACCGAACAGACCGACTTTACCGCCCTTAGCGAACGGGCACATCAGGTCCATAACTTTGATACCGGTTTCCAGCAATTCCTGGGAGTTTGCCAGCTCTTCATAAGAAGGCGCAGCACGGTGAATGGCACGACGTTCTTCTTCGCCGATTTCACCTTTCATGTCGATTGGTTCACCCAATACGTTCATGATACGACCCAGTGTTGCAACACCCACCGGAACTTCAATTGGGTGTTGCAGGTTGTTCACTTTCAGACCGCGACGCAAGCCATCTGATGTACCCATTGCGATACAACGAACAACGCCGCCGCCTAACTGTTGCTGAACTTCCAGCACCAGCTTGGAGGTACCGTTTTCTACCTCAAGAGCATGGTACACGTTCGGTACCGCATCCTGAGGGAACTCGACGTCCACCACGGCGCCGATTACCTGGATAATCTTTCCAGTAGCCATCTTGAATCCTCTACGTAATTCGTAAACCTAGCTTAAACCGCGGAGGCTCCCCCGACGATCTCGGTGAGTTCCTGAGTGATGCTGGCCTGACGAGCTTTGTTGTATACCAACTGCAGCTCTTTGATCAGGCTGCCGCCGTTATCGGTTGCGGCTTTCATCGCTACCATTCGCGCGGCCTGTTCGCTGGCCAGGTTTTCTACGACGCCCTGATAAACCTGAGATTCCACGTAGCGACGCAGGAGGGTATCCAGCAGTGCTTTCGGATCCGGCTCATACAGGTAATCCCAGGATTTCTTCGCCAGTACGCCATCTTCTGCCGGGGGCAGAGGCAACAGCTGTACGATGCGTGGTTCCTGAGACATGGTATTGACGAATTTATTGCTAACAACGCATAACTTGTCTAAACGACCTTCATCGAAAGCCTGCAACATCACTTTCACCGGTCCGATCAGTTCTGACAGGGAAGGGTTATCCCCCATGCCAGTCACCTGAGCAACAACGTTGCCCCCAACGGAACCGAAGAAAGAAGCTGCTTTGGAACCGATCAGGGCTAAGTCAACCTCAACGCCTTTCGCGGACCAATCTTTCATCTCTGTGAGCAGTTTTTTGAACAAGTTAATGTTCAGACCACCACAAAGACCACGGTCGGTAGACACCACCAGATACCCGACGCGTTTAACTTCACGCTCATCCAGGTAAGGGTGCTTGTATTCCAGATTCCCGAGCGCGAGGTGACCAATCACTTCACGAATGGTTTCTGCATAAGGACGGCTGGCCGCCATGCGATCCTGCGTTTTACGCATTTTGGAGGCGGCGACCATTTCCATCGCTTTAGTGATCTTTTGCGTGTTCTGCACGCTGCCGATCTTACTACGTATCTCTTTTCCGCCGGCCATCTCTGCTTCTCCTCATGACCAAACGGCCTGCTGCTTATCTGCAATAAGCAGGGCAGCAGGGCCGTTTAGTATTACCAGGACTGGGTTGCTTTGAAGGTATCGAGAATATTTTTGAATTTCCCCTCGATCTCATCGTTGTACGCACCAGTTTGGTTGATTTGCTGCAGAAGCTCGCCGTGCTCACGGTCAGCATAAGCCAACAGTGCCGCTTCGAAACTACCGACTTTGGACAACTCAACGTCTTCCAGGTAACCACGTTCTGCTGCGAAGATGATCAGAGACTGCGCAACGATAGACATCGGAGCGTATTGTTTCTGTTTCAGCAACTCAGTCACTTTCTGACCGTGATTCAGCTGTTTACGGGTTGCCTCATCCAGATCAGATGCGAACTGCGAGAACGCAGCCAGTTCACGGTACTGTGCCAGAGCGGTACGAATACCACCGGACAGTTTTTTCATGATCTTAGTCTGAGCAGCACCACCAACACGGGATACCGAAATACCCGGGTTAAC
The DNA here is from genome assembly GCF_046449555.1 of Rahnella selenatireducens. Taxonomy (NCBI): domain Bacteria; kingdom Pseudomonadati; phylum Pseudomonadota; class Gammaproteobacteria; order Enterobacterales; family Yersiniaceae; genus Rahnella; species Rahnella selenatireducens. The sequence continues at coordinate 20,358 of NZ_JBKEZJ010000029.1, read as the reverse complement.
CGCAGGACGAATACCGGCGTTGAACAGGTTTGATTCCAGGAAGATCTGACCATCGGTAATAGAGATTACGTTGGTCGGAACGAACGCGGAAACGTCGCCTGCTTGCGTTTCGATGATTGGAAGCGCAGTCAGGGAACCGGTTTTGCCTTTCACTTCACCCTTGGTGAATGCTTCAACGTAATCGGCGTTTACACGCGCAGCACGTTCGAGCAGACGGGAGTGGAGATAGAAAACGTCGCCTGGGTAAGCTTCACGACCTGGTGGACGACGAAGCAGCAGGGAAATCTGACGGTAAGCAACAGCCTGTTTAGACAGGTCATCATAAACGATCAGTGCGTCTTCACCGCGGTCACGGAAGTATTCACCCATTGCGCAACCGGAGTACGGTGCCAGGTATTGCAGTGCAGCAGATTCTGATGCAGTTGCAACAACAACGATGGTGTTTTCCAGTGCGCCGTGCTCTTCCAGTTTACGTACCACGTTAGAAATGGTGGACGCTTTCTGGCCGATAGCCACATAGATACATTTGATGCCGGAATCGCGCTGGTTGATGATCGCATCAATGGCCAGAGCAGTTTTACCGGTTTGACGGTCACCGATGACCAGTTCACGCTGACCACGACCGATTGGGATCATGGCATCAACGGACTTATAACCTGTCTGCACAGGCTGGTCTACGGATTGGCGTTCGATAACGCCAGGTGCGATTGCTTCAACAGCTGAGAAGCCGTCGTGCTCTACCGGACCTTTACCATCAATTGGCGCACCCAGGGTGTTAACAACGCGACCCAGCAGGCCACGGCCAACTGGAACTTCCAGGATACGGCCAGTACATTTTACTTTCATACCTTCGGCGAGGTCAGCATAAGGGCCCATTACAACGGCACCTACAGAGTCGCGCTCCAGGTTCAGGGCGATAGCGTAGCGGTTACCCGGCAGCGCAATCATTTCGCCTTGCATGACATCGGCCAGGCCGTGCACGCGGATGATCCCGTCACTGACGGAAACAATAGTACCTTCATTGTGAGCTTCGCTCACTACATTGAACTGAGCAATGCGCTGCTTTATCAGTTCGCTGATTTCGGTGGAATTCAGTTGCATGCTCCAGTCCCCTTAAGACTGCAAGACGTCTGCCAGGCGTTCAAGACGACTGCGAACGCTGCCATCAATCACCATATCACCTGCACGGATAATGACACCGGCAAGAACAGACTTGTCAATTTTGCAATTCAGCTTAACTTTGCGAGACAGACGTTTTTCCATCGCAGCAGCAATTTTTGCCTGCTGTTCTTCCGTCAGTGGATTTGCTGAGGTCACATCAACTTCAGCAATCGCCTCCAATGAGGCGCGCAGTTCGATGAACTGCTGCAGCACTTCAGGAAGAACGCGTAAACGTCCATTTTCGGCCATTACCTTAATCAGGTTCTGGCCTGCGTCGTCGAGTTGTTCACCACATACGGCAATAAACGTTGTAGACAACGTTTCTGGCGCGCTAGCACCGGAAAGCAGTTCTTCAATCTGTTCATTGCGCGTGACTTCAGCCGTGAACGCTAACATGGACTGCCAGCGATCTAAGCTTTGGTGCTCAACGGCAAAGTCAAAAGCTGCTTTGGCGTAGGGGCGAGCTACAGTTACAAATTCAGACATCAGCCCCTCCCTCCTTACAGTTCAGCGACCAGTTTATCAACGATGTCGCTGTTAGCAGCTTCATCCACGGAACGTTCGATGATCTTCTCGGCGCCAGCAATGGCCAAAATCCCGACCTGTTTACGCAACTCTTCACGGGCGCGTTGGCGTTCGGCGTCAATCTCTGCCTTAGCTTGCGCTACGATCTTGTTACGTTCCTGCTCGGCTTCGGTCTTCGCTTCGTCGACGATCTGTGCTTTACGCTTGTTCGCCTGGTCGATGATTACCTGAGCTTCAGCTTTGGCTTTCTTCAGTTGGTCGGTCGCATCGGCTTGCGCTAAATCCAGTTCTTTTTTTGCACGTTCTGCAGAAGACAAACCTTCAGAAATCTCTTTCTGACGTTTTTCGATGGCAGCCATAATTGGCGGCCATACGTACTTCATACAGAACACGACAAACAGGACAAACGCGATAGCCTGGCCGAGGATTGTTGCGTTAAGATTCACAGCACAATGCCTCTTTCAAAGTGAAATATTTGATGTAGTTCGTTTAACGCTGAGCGGACTCAGTGTTAGGCGACAGCAAACATCACGTACAGACCCAGACCAACAGCAATCATTGGGATTGCATCGACCAGACCCATAACGATAAAGAACTGTGTACGCAACAGAGGGATCAGGTCAGGCTGACGTGCAGCACCTTCCAAGAATTTACCACCCAAGATGCCGATACCGATCGCAGCACCGATTGCCGCCAGGCCCATCATCACAGCGGCAGCCATGTACAGCAGATCCATACTCAGGTTTTCCATGACAGTCTCCAGTTTGTTTCAGTTAAAACGCAGTAGTGTTGAAAGAAAATCAGTGTTTTTCAGATGCCATCGAGAGATAGACAATCGTCAGAACCATGAAAATAAAGGCTTGTAGCGTAATGATCAGGATGTGGAAAATGGCCCAAGGCACATTCAGGATCCACTGTGACCACCACGGCAACAGGCCAGCAATAAGGATGAAGATCAACTCACCCGCATACATATTGCCAAACAGTCGCAGACCCAGTGAAACTGGTTTAGACAGCAGGCTGACACCTTCAAGAATCAGGTTAATTGGAATGAAAACCGGATGATTGAATGGCTGCATTGTCAGTTCTTTAATGAAACCGCCAAAGCCTTTCATCTTAATGCTATAGAAAAGAATCAGAATGAATACGCCAAGTGCCATGGATAACGTGATGTTCACGTCAGCCGTTGGAACCACACGCAGCGCTGGCAGACCAAGGACTCTCTCACCGATAGTCGGCAGCAAATCGATTGGCAGCAAATCCATCAGGTTCATCATAAACACCCAGACGAAGACGGTCAGCGCGAGAGGTGCAATCACTTTGCTTTTGCCGTGATACATGTCACGCACGCTGCTGTCGACGAAACCAACGACCAGTTCAACTGCAGTTTGCAGCTTACCCGGGACACCGCTAGTGGCGTTTTTGGCTACGCGATGGAAAATAACCAGAAAGAGTACTCCGAGGAACACGGAGAAAAACATCGAATCGATGTTAATCGACCAGAATCCCGTCCCGATCTGAAGCTGAGTCAGATGGTGACCGATATACTCTTGTGGAGTAGAGATTTCTCCTGATGCAGACATGATGCCTCTTACCCTTTAGTAGTTAAGTACGGTAACTGTTAATGACGGCCGGTGCCAAAATCTGAGTCATCAACACCGATAAATAGGCCAACCCCAACGGGGCAAAAGCCGCCTTAAACAGGCCAAGTGCGACAATCATTAAGATTACCGTAACCAGAACCTTCAGCGCTTCCCCGATAGCAAAGGACCAGGCAACCCGTCCAGAGACCGTTGTTTGCGCCTGGTGGCGCCATGCAAACAGCATAAACAGTACATTTGGCACCCAGGCGGCCAGACCACCCATAAGGGCAGATAGGGTCCATTCCAGGCTTTTAAAACCAAACAGAGCACTGAGCAGAACAAAGGTCAATAACTGCAGTAGCAACAGCTTTCTGGCAACCTTCACACTATTGGCACTGTGTAAAATACCGGATACAGACATGACGTTTGTTCTCTCCGTATCAAGTACCTAGCTGGAGGTATTTCGAATGCCGTATATCACTGCCTTTACTGTTTTGAGTCAAGCAGCAAAAACCGAGCAAATTATACGGGGCACAGGAACGAATTCAATGGATAAGTAGCGAAAAGGTGAACAATTATTTAAATTTTCCGCTTCATCACTATTTTGACAACCAAACTATAGCTGAATTTGCCCCTTTTACTTTGCTTCGGTTATTTCATCACCTGACAAAGAAGCGTGCACTGGATCACATAATTACTCCAAGCGTCTTTATATACCCTGTGCGGTTTGAATGTCTTTAGCTAATCAGGCCTTTTAAAATCTATATAAATCATATTGTTAAGAATTTTATGTTTGATAATCAATCTTATTTAAAAATAGCCACGATTTATTGACACAACAACCCAACAAATAACAACATTTTCATTACAAGTTGAATATCACCAGGTTGACGACTGTTCAATTTCAAAAGTGACTATTGCATCCCTGATTAAAATAAAAACATCACCGAAATGCTATCAGTGTGTAAAAAATCAGTAATTGAGAGGCTATTGACGCTATTTAATTAGCCTGCTCATTTTAACTCTGATAACACACACGTTTTTTAAGGATTATTTGATAAAACTCAACTTTAGTTAGACGTCAGAATTACCAGATGACGTTCTCCGTCAAGTTCCGGAACCTGCAATTTTATGACGGTTTCCAGAGTGATACCTTCTGGCAGCACCTTCAGCTCATCATCCGGACTTATACCTTTCAGGGCATAAAATCGTCCCTGCCCTTTCTGAGGCAGATGGTGGCACCATGACAACATGTCCTGCAGCGAAGCAAAGGCACGACTGATCACACCATCAAATGGCGGCTCGGGCTCAAACTCTTCAACGCGGCTTTGCACTGGCTCTATATTCTTGAGCCCCAGCTCATGCTGAACCTGACGCAGGAAGCGTACGCGCTTACCCAGGCTGTCCAGCAGCGTGAAATGTGAATCAGGGCGGACAATGGCGAGCGGAATGCCCGGCAGGCCCGGTCCGGTTCCCACATCAATGAAACGGCTGCCTTGCAAATGCTCGTTCACCACGATGCTGTCCATGATATGACGTACGAGCATCTGCATCGGATCACGTACAGAGGTCAGGTTATAGGCCTTATTCCACTTATGCAGCAGTTCCACATAGCCAATCAGTTGCTGTTTTTGCTGATCGGGTAACGCTATTCCTGCCGCAGCAAGCAGCGAGTCCAGTTTCTTTTGCACAGTGAAATCCTCAGACAGAGTCGATATGCCGGGAACAGCCCGGTTTAGAAATGATAAAACAGCCAGAAAAGTGGGAAAAGCTAGAATTGGCCGCTCTCTGAGTTTAAAGAGCGGCTATTAAAGACATGCTTCAGGCACTGCGGCGCAGTAAACCTTGTTTTTTAAGCCAGATCAGCAAAATAGAAATCGCAGCCGGTGTAATGCCGGAGATCCTTGAGGCCTGACCAATAGACGTCGGTTTATGATCGTTAAGTTTGGCGATCACTTCGTTCGACAGACCGTTCACCTGACGGTAATCAAGATCGACAGGCAATACGGTATTTTCATTGCGCTGTTGTTTTTCGATCTCTTCTTGTTGACGGGCGATATAGCCTTCGTACTTGATCTGAATCTCGACCTGTTCTGCCGCCTGAACATCAGGTAATGCCGGCGCAAACGGAGACAGACGGGTGATCAACTCATAAGTCATTTCAGGACGACGCAGCAGTTCTTCGGCACTGGCTTCTTTCGACAGTGGTGCAGAAAGATGTGCGTTGATCTCTTCAACCTGAGCGTGGTGAGGATTTACCCAAATCCCGCGCAGACGCTGACGTTCCTGCTCGATCATTTCCAGTTTCTGGTTGAAACGCTCCCAGCGGGCGTCATCAACCAGACCGAGTTCACGGCCTTTTTCAGTCAGACGCAAATCAGCATTGTCTTCGCGAAGCATCAGACGATATTCAGCACGAGACGTAAACATACGGTACGGTTCTTTTGTGCCCAGAGTGCACAGGTCGTCGACCAGAACGCCGAGGTAAGCCTGATCGCGTCGTGGCGCCCAGCCTTCATCTTCACTGGCGCTGCGTGCCGCATTCATACCGGCCAGCAGGCCCTGTGCAGCAGCTTCTTCGTAACCTGTGGTGCCGTTAATTTGCCCGGCAAAGAACAGACCGGCGATAAATTTGCTTTCCAGCGTGGGCTTCAAATCACGAGGATCGAAGAAATCGTATTCGATGGCATAGCCAGGGCGAACGATCACCGCATTTTCCATTCCCTGCATTGAGCGGACAATTTGCATTTGAACGTCAAATGGCAGGCTGGTTGAAATCCCGTTTGGATAGACTTCATTGCTGGTCAGCCCTTCCGGTTCAAGGAAGATCTGATGAGAATTACGATCGGCAAAACGCATGACTTTATCTTCGATCGACGGGCAGTAACGCGGGCCGATCCCTTCGATGATCCCTGCATACATCGGGCTGCGATCCAGATTGTTGCGGATCACATCATGCGTTTTTTCGTTAGTGTAGGTCATGTAACACGGGATCTGGCGCGGATGCTGCGACACATTTCCCATGAACGAGAATACAGGAGCAGGATTATCGCCATGTTGTTGCGCGAGAACGCTGAAATCAATGGAGCGCGCATCAATACGCGGCGGTGTGCCGGTTTTCAGACGGTTCACGCGTAATGGCAGTTCACGCAGACGCTGTGACAAAGAGATCGCCGGAGGATCCCCGGCACGGCCGCCACTGTAGTTTTCAAGGCCAATGTGGATCTTCCCATCCAGGAAAGTCCCGACAGTCAACACAACGGCTTTGGCACGGAATTTGAGACCCATTTTGGTCACCGCACCCACGACGCGATCGTTTTCGACGATCAGGTCTTCAACAGGTTGCTGGAAGATCATCAGGTTTTGCTGGTTTTCTAACGCAGTACGAACAGCCTGACGGTAAAGCACGCGGTCTGCCTGAGCACGTGTTGCCCTTACAGCAGGGCCTTTACTCGCGTTTAGTATCCTAAACTGAATGCCCGCATGATCGATGGCTGTCGCCATCAGTCCACCCAGTGCATCCACTTCTTTAACCAGATGTCCCTTCCCGATCCCGCCAATAGCAGGGTTACACGACATTTGTCCAAGCGTGTCGATATTGTGGGTTAATAATAAGGTCTGACGTCCCATGCGTGCAGAAGCCATGGCGGCTTCAGTACCTGCATGACCACCACCTATGATGATGACGTCAAATTGATCCGGATAAAACATGCGACTGCACCTCGGCGTTCAAGCGAACTTTCTTTGTATGGCGTTGGGAGGAGGGATTCTACTCAAGTTTAGAGGTTCCACAAGTCCCCGGGGATCTTCACTAATTAAAAGAAGATCTTTTTTATTTAAAGATCTCTTATTAATACTTCTATTAGGATCGCGATCCTCTGTGCATAAGTCTCTTTTGTTTAAGAAGATCAAGATGCTGAGAAGGATCTAATGCTGTGAATGATCGGTGATCCTGGACAGTATAAGCTGGGATCAGAATTGAGAGTTATGCACAGCATGAAAAGCGAACAGGAGTTGTTAGAGGGATAATTACCGGTTTTACCCTGCTTTTAAGCATAGTTATCCACATCTGTTCGCCTGAAATTTACACTTATTTGATCAAATTAATCCAGTTGAGGACCCAAACCTCAGCGGGATCTTCAGGAATTTCGTGTTGAGTCACGTCGATCTCAAGACGATCACCGATCCGTTTGGCCCCTAATGAGGTCAGTTTCTGATCCAAAGCTGCGATAGCACCACAGAAGGTGTCATATTCGCTGCTGCCTAAACCTAAGGCACCAAAGCGGACTTTGGACAGATCGGGTTGCTGATCTTCCAACTGTTCCAGAAAGGGCTGTAAGTTGTCAGGCAGTTCACCGGCACCGTGCGTGGAACACACCATCAGCCAGATCCCGTCATGCGGGACTTCATACAGCTCCGGGCCATGAAACATCTCAGTCGAAAAACCGGCTTCTTCCAGTTTCTCTGCCACGTGTTCTGCCACATATTCGGCGCTGCCAAGCGTACTGCCACTGATCAGGGTAATGTCTGCCATTGTGTTCTCAACCCGAGAAAAGGAGACTATTGTACGCTGTGAATGAGCTGGGATCTACCTGTGGATAATAGGGGTATAGAAATGAAGGTTCAGGGCTGGATAGTCCGTGTAATGGGGTTCTGCAGGGAGATCAGGGTCTCCGTAGACTGGATCTCGTCAATGGTCTGGATCTTGTTGATAAGTACATGCTGGAGGGAATCAATGGAGCGGCACATGATCTTAATGAAGATGCTGTAATGGCCCGTGGTGTAATAGGCTTCCACCACTTCTTCTATACTCTCGAGCTTTTTCAGCGCGGACGGATAATCCTTGGCACTTTTGAGAATGATGCCGATAAAACAGCAAACGTCATAACCGAGCTGCTTGGGATTCACGGTGATATGTGCGCCGGTAATGATGCCTGCCTGCTTCATCTTCTCGACGCGTACGTGAATGGTTCCCGGGCTGACGGTGAACACTTTAGCCAGCTCAGCGTAAGGTGTGCGGGCATTTTCCATCAACGCGTTCAAAATCCCGCGATCCAGCTCGTCGAGCTGATAGATTTCAGTCATGGTTTTCTTTCTCTTTAAGCTTAATTTCTCTGCCAGCGTCGCTGAACGCGGCTTTTAACGCCGGTATCAAAGCGCCAGATATGATCGAATATACGCAGAATTCCGGGCTTTCCGTAGTGTGACATTGCCAGCGCGTGGAAGCGGTGCTGCTTTTCCCGTTGCAGCAATTTTACTTTGCTCTGCACCTCATCGGGCAGGCGCTGAGCGATAAAATCTGAGATGACGACCGCATCTGCGTCGTGCCATTGCGGAGAAGCCAGTTTGTCCAGCGTGGCATTCAGGCAGGCGGCCAGATCGGTACCGCCGCGGAAATGCTGCCCGAGAAAGCGTAACGCCTGATCCAGCCCGCCGGCAGAAGTCAGTTCGTAATGGATCACTTCGCTGGCAAACAGCATGATGTAACACTTACGGTTATCGGCGAGCGCGATTTTCAGCAGTGCCAGACAGAACGCTTTCGCACATTGTTCATTGAAGCCGCCCATCGAACCTGACGTGTCCACGCAGACCACAAAAGGGCCACGCGGCTGTGGCTCCTGTTGCTGATAAACCACCGGACGTCTCACGACTTTTTCGCACCAGACGTCGCCTTGCAGGCGGTAGGTCATCAGGCGTTTTTCCAGCAGACGTCGGTAAAATTCATATTCCAGTTCCGGAATGCCGAGTGTGCACAGCTCGGTAGGCATCAGACGCAAAATGTCATCGCTCTGATGAATGCCATTCACTTCTTCCGGCACCGTCGCCGGCTCGCGAACCATCAGCCGGTGCGTTTCCATTTTGGCATCTTCATGCGGGCTGGTTTTCACCGTCTGGCTGCGCCCGAGCTGTTCTGCCAGTTTCATCAGTTCCGGTTGCTGCTGAAGAAAAGCGCCAAAACGCGCCAGAGACTGGATATCGCCCCGGAGACGCTTTCCTTTACTCATGTCCCACAACCGGCCTGCGGCGGTATCGTTCTCTGCTAATAAAGGAGACAACTCGCTGCTCAATTCGAGACGTTGTAGCAATTCTTCCTGAAGCTGTTCCTGCTCCTGTTCCAGCAACTGATGATGAACGTTCACCGTCTGGAATGTCAGGTTCAGGCGCCAGCGCTGGAGGAATAAGGTCTGAAAGCTGTTACCGGTTTGCGCCGTGCGTGAGGTTTCATTATTGTCCCGTAAGGTACGGGCTTCGGTCGCAAAAGGGGAATTCAGACGCGCCAGCTCATCAAGCAGGGAGTTCAGCTCTGACTGAAACGTCACGGCATCAGTTTGCTGACAATGCTGATAGAGATAAAACTCTTTTGCCAGATCCGGAGGTACTGGGGTTTCGTGGATCCTCTGGCGCAGGCGCAATTTCCACTCAGGAAGATCCCGGGTCAGCGCACGTTTCAGCCGCGGAAACTTCTCGAAGAAAACTGCCAGGGCTGGCGCGGCCAGTAAGCCGACGATCAGTTCCTCGATCAGTTCTCCTTCGCTGATGGCCAGCAGAAGATCCAGTGATTCCAGGGTAAACACGATCAGTGGCCGCTGAAGGTTTGTTGCTGGAGGCGTAACTGTTCAGAAACCTGCAACAGGCTGGCTTCGATCTTTGCCATCCACGCAGCGGGAACAAACAGGCAGTTCTGCTGCTGGCTGAACTCATGTCTTTGCTGGGCGAGTTTTGCCGTGAGGTCATTCAGCGTCGTTTTCATTTCGTCCGGCACCGCGATGTGTTCATTGCCCGGTAGCGTCAGTGGCGTGCTTTGACGGCTGACGTCCAGCACCAGCAATTGCTGCTTATCATCGATTTCCGCATCAACCGTTTGAACAAAACCAATTCCGTTAAGCTTGGCTTTCAGAACGCCACCTTTATTAATCCACTCTACGAGAACGCTGCGTTCAAAAAGCAGATGCGTGACTTTAATCTCGTGCAGATGCAACGGCGTTTGCAGCAACAGCGTTACGCCGCTGGCAACGAGTGTCTCCGGCAGGCTGTATTGGGGTTTGCGGCTGAAAATACCGGCTTTTTTGCTCAGTTTAATCGACTGGCGTGAGCTTTGTTGCTGCTGATATTGCATCCATTGCTGATTGAGTTGCTGAATTTTCATCAGCAAAGTTTGTTGCTGATAAGCCTGTTCGGTGATCAGTTGCTCAATTTGGGTTTGCAGTAACTGATAGGTGTTCAGGTCATGCCACAGACAATCTTTCAGCAAAATCAGATCGATCGGAGTGATCGTATTCCGGCCGCTGAAGAAAGCGCAGGCCTGCAACAGACGGAGTGCTTTTTTCCAGCGACGGTCGGAAACATAAGGCGCGGTATCGAGCGCATCAAGGCGCTGGCGAAGCTGAAACACCAGTTCGAAGCAACTGTCTGAAAGATTGACTTTATCGATCTCAGGCTGCCATTGTTGGTATTCTTCGTCGCTGATACTCAGGGATTCCGCCACCGGATTGGTGCTTTCATTGTTGCGGCTGGTCAGCAGTAAGCGAAAGTTCTGCTTATCCTGCACTTTATCCAGCCACAGGCGAATCAGCATGCGGTCATACAATGCTTCCAAACCGCCATCGGCTTCGGGCAATTCATTGGAAGCGCTGACCAGCAAACGCATCGGAATCGGCTCTTCGCGCTCGCCATTACGAAACCGGCGTTCGTTGATGGCCGTCAGCAAGGTATTAAGGATGGCGGGACCCGCTTTCCAGATTTCATCAAGGAAGACAATTTCCGCTTCCGGCAGGTAACCTTCGGTCAGACGCAGATAGCGGCCTTCATCTTTCAGGGCCTGAATCGACAGCGGACCAAAGACTTCTTCCGGAGTAGAAAAGCGTGTCATCAGATATTCAAAAGCGCGCGCATGGCGGAAGGCAAATTTCAGGCGACGGGCTATCAGGCTTTTCGCGATGCCGGGCGGACCGAGCAGAAAAACGCTCTCTCCGCATAAGGCTGCCAGCAGGCAAAGGCGTATGGCATCTTGCCTCTCATACAGACCATGTTCTAATGCGTTAGCAAGACGGGCTATCCGTTCTGCCAGAAGGGGAGATTGCGCCATACTGTCTCTTCCGGTTTCCATTTAGTTGTTGAATAGTGTACTGGCTTATGACGATATGCCACGTTTATTTTTATCGTTATAGCTTGTTGATTACTAAAAATTTTCTATTATCAGAATTGTGACCGCGTTCATCTTAACGGCGGTTTCGCTGCACATTTAAGGGTAGGCAATCTGATTAATTCGTGCATACTGTGCGCCTTTTAGTGGGCATCATAAGATTGAGCGCACGCATCGCTTACGGATGTTCGAGCAAAAAAGAAATAAAATATGAGCACTGAACATAAACGGTCACTCCCAGCAGTAACCCTGGCCGCCATTGGTGTGGTCTATGGCGACATTGGTACCAGTCCTCTCTATACCTTAAGAGAGTGCTTTTCTGGTCACTATGGTTTCAACGTTGAACCCAGCGTCGTTTTTGGTTTTCTCTCCCTGATTTTCTGGATGTTAATCCTCATTGTTTCGCTCAAATACCTCACTTACGTGATGCGGGCAGACAACGCAGGTGAAGGCGGTATTCTTACGCTGATGTCTCTGGCTGGCAGAAATACGTCGGCACGTACCACAGCCGTTCTGGTGATCCTCGGTCTGATTGGTGGCAGCTTCTTCTACGGCGAAGTGGTTATCACGCCGGCTATCTCAGTGCTTTCCGCGATGGAAGGTCTGGAAATTGCCGCGCCTGCCCTTGATCCTTATATCGTCCCTCTTTCAATTACTGTCCTGACGTTGCTCTTCATTATTCAAAAGCACGGTACCGGCATTGTGGGCAAACTCTTTGCGCCGGTAATGTTGCTGTGGTTCCTTTCGCTGGCGGTTCTTGGTGTGAATAGCATCATGCAGAACCCTGAAGTGCTGCGCGCTATGAACCCGATGTGGGCGGTTAATTTCTTTATTGAGCATAAATCCTTCTCCTTCCTGGCGCTCGGCGCGGTCGTTCTGTCGATTACAGGGGTAGAAGCGTTGTATGCCGATATGGGGCACTTCGGGAAATTCCCAATCCGTCTGGCCTGGTTTACCGTTGTATTACCTTCTCTGGTGCTGAATTACTTCGGTCAGGGAGCGTTGCTGCTGAAAAACCCGGAGTCGATCAAAAACCCGTTCTTCCTGCTGGCACCTGACTGGGCGCTGATTCCGTTACTGATTCTGGCGACGCTGGCAACCATCATCGCGTCTCAGGCCGTTATCTCCGGTGTGTTCTCCCTGACCCGCCAGGCTGTGCGTTTGGGCTATTTACCGCCGATGCGCATTATCCACACCTCAGAAATGGAAGCGGGTCAGATCTACATCCCTGCGATTAACTGGCTGCTGTATTTCGCGGTAGTTATCGTGATTGCCAGCTTCGAGCATTCGAGTAATCTGGCGGCGGCTTATGGTATTGCCGTCACCGGCACCATGGTGCTGACCAGCATTCTTTCCTGCACGGTGGCGCTTAAAAACTGGCACTGGAAACCGTTCCTGGTCGGTCTTTTACTGATTGCTCTGCTGTTCATGGATATACCGCTGTTCGCTGCGAACGCCACTAAACTGTTCTCCGGTGGCTGGCTGCCACTGACGCTGGGTCTGTGCATGTTCATCGTCATGACGACCTGGAAAAGCGAGCGCTTCCGTCTCATGCGCCGCATGAACGAGCACGGGAATTCTCTCGAAGCGATGATTGCTTCACTGGAAAAATCACCGCCGGTTCGTGTTCCGGGGACTGCGGTTTATATGTCGCGCGCCATCAACGTGATCCCGTTTGCGCTGCTGCATAACCTCAAACACAACAAAGTGTTGCACGAGCGTGTTGTCCTGCTGACATTGCGAACAGAAGATGCGCCTTATGTGCATAACGTACGGCGTGTCACCATTGAGCAGCTTTCGCCGACATTCTGGCGCGTGGTCGCGAGTTACGGATTTAAAGAAACGCCGAATGTGGAAGAAGTCTTCCACCGCTGTGGTCTGGAGGGACTGCCGTGCCGGATGATGGAAACGTCGTTCTTTATGTCGCACGAATCGCTGATCCTTACCAAGCGTCCGTGGTATCTGTATTTCCGCGGCAAACTGTTTATGGCGCTCAGCCGAAACGCCCTGCGCGCGCCGGACCAGTTTGAGATCCCCCCGAACCGTGTGATCGAACTCGGTACGCAGGTGGAAATCTGATTTCCCATTCTGTTGTGAACAGGGCACCTTCGGGTGCCCTGTTTTATTTCTGCCTTCTCCCTCTAATTAAACGCTAACTCAAATTGCTCTGCGTTTTCTGAATTGTTCAGCGAAACGTTTCGACGCTGATCACAATTCCATCACATCTTCATTGCCAAGTTCTGCGAGTCTCATAAACTCATCGGTGAGCGAAACGTTTCGCTGTAGGAGTTAACAATGAAGAAGTCACCGCTATTAAATGCCGAAATCTCGAATGTTATTGCCCGGTTAGGTCATACCGATCAGCTGGTTATTGGCGATGCCGGTCTTCCGGTGCCAGCAGCTTGCCAACGCATCGATCTGGCGCTAACCCAGGGAGTCCCCACCTTTTTACAAGTCTTTGAGGTAGTGACACACGAGATGCAGGTTGAGCGGGCTATCCTCGCCGAGGAAATCCTCACTAAAAATCCTCAACTCCATGAAGCGTTGCTCGCCCAATTGACACAACTCGAACAACACCAGGGAAACACCATTGCTTTGGATTACGTCAGTCATGAGGCATTCAAAGCGCAAAGCGAAAAAAGTCGGGCTGTGATCCGCAGCGGGGAATGTTCGCCTTACGCGAACGTTATTCTGTGTGCCGGCGTAACCTTCTGAGGCCTTTATGCAACCTTTGCTGAAACTGACAGGGATTGATAAAGCCTTTCCCGGCGTCAAAGCACTTTCCGGCGCGGCGCTCAGCGTTTATCCGGGGCGTGTGATGGCGCTGGTGGGAGAAAACGGCGCGGGTAAGTCCACCATGATGAAAGTGCTGACCGGCATCTACCAGAAAGATGCCGGCTCAGTACAGTTTCTTGGAAAGGAAACTACCTTCAATGGCCCGAAAGCTTCTCAGGAAGCTGGGATTGGCATCATCCATCAGGAACTAAACCTGATCCCACAGCTGACTATTGCTGAAAACATCTTTCTTGGCCGTGAGTTCGTCAACGGCTTTGGCCGCATCAACTGGAAGAAGATGTACGCCGAAGCCGATAAACTTCTGGCGCGTCTGAATCTGCGTTACAAAAGCGACCGGCTCGTCGGTGAATTATCGATTGGCGACCAGCAGATGGTTGAGATCGCCAAAGTGCTGAGCTTTGAATCCAAAGTCATCATTATGGATGAGCCGACGGATGCGCTCACCGATACCGAAACGGCTTCTTTATTTAACGTTATTCGCGAACTGAAGGCCGCCGGATGTGGGGTGGTGTATATCTCCCACCGCCTGAAAGAGATTTTTGAGATTTGCGATGACGTGACCGTATTCCGTGACGGTCAGTTTATTGCCGAACGCCCGGTCAGCGAACTGCAAGAAGATACGTTGATCGAAATGATGGTGGGCCGTCGTCTCGAAGAGCAGTACCCACGCATAAACCACGAACGCGGCGCGCTGCGTTTGCAGGTTCGTGATTTGTGCGGCCCGGGCGTAGATAACGTCAGCTTTGAACTTCACAGCGGCGAAATCCTCGGCGTGTCCGGCCTGATGGGCGCGGGCCGTACTGAACTGATGAAAATTCTCTACGGCGCGTTGCCACGTAAAAGTGGTTACGTTTCGCTGGATGGCCGCGAGGTTGTCACACATTCTCCGCAGGACGGGCTGGCAAACGGCATCGTCTACATTTCCGAAGACCGTAAGCGCGATGGTTTGGTGCTCGGGATGTCGGTGAAAGAAAACATGTCACTGACCGCGTTGCGCTATTTCAGCCACGGCGGCGGGCGCTTGAAGCATGCCGATGAGCAACAGGCTGTGGGCGATTTCATCCGTCTCTTCAATATCAAAACGCCATCAATGATGCAGACCATCGGCCTGCTTTCCGGCGGGAATCAGCAAAAAGTGGCGATTGCCCGCGGATTAATGACGCGGCCAAAAGTTCTGATCCTCGACGAACCGACGCGAGGCGTTGACGTTGGCGCGAAAAAAGAGATTTACCAGCTTATTAACCAGTTCAAGCGCGAAGGGCTGAGCATCATTTTAGTCTCCTCGGAAATGCCGGAAGTTATCGGCATGAGCGACCGGGTTTTAGTGATGCATGAAGGCCATTTGAGCGGTGAATTCCCGATAGAACAGGCAACGCAAGAAGTGCTGATGGCAGCCGCTGTCGGCAAGCAATACGGCGTGACGCAGGAGTAATCAGATATGAGTTCTCAGACATTGCCAGCCAAAAAGCGCTGGATCAGTAAAGAGTGGTTGTTGGAGCAAAAGTCTCTGATTGCGTTGCTGGTGTTGATTGCCGTGGTTTCCTCTATGAGCCCGAATTTCTTCACGGTCAATAACCTGTTCAATATTCTTCAGCAGACGTCGGTCAACGCCATTATGGCCGTTGGTATGACGCTGGTGATCCTCACTTCCGGCATTGATTTGTCTGTCGGCTCTTTGCTGGCGCTGACCGGTGCGGTTGCGGCTTCCATTGTCGGGCTGGAAGTTAATGCCCTGGTTGCTGTGGCGGGCGCGCTGGCGCTGGGGGCCGGTGTCGGCGCTGTCACGGGTTTGATTGTCGCTAAAGGCAAGGTGCAGGCGTTTATCGCCACGCTGGTTATGATGTTATTGCTGCGTGGTATCACGATGGTTTATACCAACGGCAGCCCGATCAGCACTGGTTTTAACGATGTAGCAGACGTATTCGGCTGGTTTGGTATCGGACGTCCGCTGGGTATTCCGACGCCGGTCTGGCTGATGGCCGTAGTGTTTATTGCCGCCTGGTACATGCTTCATCACACCCGGTTAGGGCGTTATATCTACGCGCTGGGCGGTAATGAATCGGCCACGCGTCTGTCAGGTATCAGTGTCGATAAAGTCAAAATTATCGTCTACTCCCTGTGCGGATTGCTGGCGGCGCTGGCCAGTATTATCGAAGTGGCGCGTCTGTCTTCCGCGCAGCCTAACGCAGGTACCGGTTACGAGCTGGATGCGATTGCCGCTGTGGTATTAGGGGGAACCAGCCTCTCCGGCGGGAAAGGACGTATTGTCGGCACCCTGATCGGTGCTTTGATCCTTGGCTTCCTGAATAACGGTTTGAACTTATTAGGTGTTTCTTCCTACTACCAGATGATCGTAAAAGCAGTCGTCATTCTGCTGGCGGTTCTGGTGGATAACAAAAGCAACAAATAAACTCTCCTACAGGACTTATGACCATGAATATGAAAAAACTGGCTGTCTGGGTTTCCGCTGCAGCGATCACCGCTTCCTTCAGTGCAAACGTTCTGGCGAAAGATACCATTGCGCTGGTCGTTTCAACTTTGAATAACCCGTTCTTCGTTTCCATGAAAGACGGCGCGCAAAAAGAAGCCGATAAACTGGGCTACAACCTGGTGGTTCTTGATTCTCAGAACAACCCGGCTAAAGAACTGGCCAACGTGCAGGACCTGACCGTTCGTGGCACCAAGCTGATGCTCATAAACCCGACCGATTCTGACGCAGTGGGTAACGCTGTAGCGATGGCAAATCAGGCGAAAATCCCGGTGATCACCCTTGACCGTCAGGCCACCAAGGGCGTTGTAGCCAGCCACGTTGCATCTGATAACGCCTTCGGTGGCCAGATGGCGGGCGATTACATCGCCAAAAAACTGGGCGAAAACGCAAAAGTAATCGAACTGGAAGGGATTGCAGGAACGTCTGTTGCCCGCGAACGCGGTAAAGGTTTCGCTCAGGCCGCTGAAAAACACCATTTTAAAATCCTCGCCAGCCAGCCTGCTGACTTCGACCGCACCAAAGGTCTGAACGTTATGCAAAACCTGCTGACTGCGCATCAGGATGTGCAGGCTGTCTTTGCTCAGAATGATGAAATGGCACTCGGCGCATTGCGTGCCCTGCAGACTGCCGGTAAAACTGACGTGCTGGTTGTTGGTTTTGACGGCACAGAAGACGGTATCAAAGCGGTCAATAGCGGCAAAATGGGTGCTACCGTGGCGCAACGTCCTGAACAAATCGGCGTGATCGGCGTCCAAACCGCAGACAAAGTGCTGAAAGGCGAAAAAGTCCCGGCGGTTATCCCTGTTGATTTGAAACTGGTTGCTCAGCCGTAATATTGACGCTGTATCTGCGCGCCTCCTTGCGGGGGCGCTATTTAACTCAGGGAGCAATACGTGAAGACAGGCAAACTGGTGGTTCTCGGCAGTATCAACGCCGACCATATTTTGAATATCAACCACTTCCCGCAACCAGGTGAAACTGTAATCGGTAAGCAATACACCGTGGCTTTCGGCGGTAAAGGTGCAAACCAGGCAGTTGCTGCCGGTCGCAGTGGCGCTGATATTTCATTTATTGCCTGTGTCGGTGATGACGATATTGGCGATCGTGTTCGCAAGCAGCTGGCGAGCGACCACATTGATACGCAACCTATCGAAGCCATTAAAGAAACAACCACCGGTGTAGCGCTGATTTTTGTGAATGCGGAAGGTGAGAATGTCATCGGTATCGATGCGGGGGCAAACAAAGCCGTCACGCCTGACTATCTTGAGCGTTACAAACAAAACGTAATCGACGCTTCAGCCTTGCTGATGCAGCTGGAATCTCCGCTGGAAACGGTTATCGCCGCGGCGAAGCTGGCAAAAGACAATAATACACAGGTTATCCTTAACCCGGCACCGGCCTGTGAACTGCCTGATGAATTGCTGGCCCGGGTGGATATGATCACCCCGAACGAAACCGAAGCTGAAAAGCTGACGGGGATTAAAGTCGAAAATAATGATGACGCCATACACGCTGCCCGCGTACTGCATGATAAAGGTATCGCGACGGTCATTATTACGATGGGAAGTAAAGGTGTATGGCTGAGCCAAAACGGTGAAGGTAAGCAGGTTGCCGGGTTCCGCGTGAAAGCCGTGGATACCATCGCTGCCGGCGATACCTTTAACGGCGCATTAGTCACCGCGTTGCTCGAAGGAAAAACCATGGACAGCGCCGTGCGTTTCGCCCATGCCGCTGCCGCAATAGCCGTAACACGTCCTGGCGCGCAGCCCTCGGTTCCGTGGCGTAAAGAAATCGACGATTTTCTTGCACAACAGGAGGCCTGATTGGCCACCATGAAAGATGTCGCCCGCCTCGCGGGCGTTTCAACCTCTACAGTCTCTCATGTCATCAATAAAAATCGCTTTGTCAGTGAATCCATTGCCGACAAAGTGAATGCCGCTGTTGAACAACTCAACTATGCCCCTTCCGCGTTAGCCCGAAGCCTTAAGCTCAATCAAACCCGCACCCTCGGAATGTTGCTGACCGCCAGCAGTAACCCGTTTTATTCCGAAGTGGTTCGTGGTGTTGAGCGCAGTTGCTATGAGCGCGGCTACAGTCTGATCCTCTGTAATACCGACGGGGACGCAGAACGTATGAACCGCAGCCTCGAAACGCTTTTGCAAAAGCGCGTCGACGGGCTATTGATCATGTGTACTGAAAATCACCGACCTTCGAAGGATGCCATCAGACGTTATCCTTCATTACCTATTGTGATGATGGACTGGTCGCCTTTCGAAGGTTCAATCGATGTGATTCAGGATAATGCGTTGCTGGGCGGAGAAATAGCGACGGAACATCTAATCCGTCATGGATATAGTCGTATTGCCTGCATCACCGGCCCGCTGGACAAAACGACGGCGCAGGAAAGGCTGAACGGGTATCGTCAGGCCATGAAAAAAACCGGGCTGGAGATCCTGCCGGGTTATGAAGTCAGCAGTGACTTTGAATTTGGCGGCGGTCTGCTGGCGATGGAGCAGTTGCTGATGTTGCCCGAACCGCCTCATGCTGTTTTTGCCAGCAATGATGCGATGGCAGTGGGCGTCTATCAGGCACTTTATCAGCGCGGATTGCGGGTGCCCGATGATGTCGCTGTCGTGGGGTACGATGACATTCAGCTGGCGCAATATCTGATGCCTCCGTTAACCACCATCCATCAGCCGAAAGATTCTCTGGGCGAGCTGGCTGTCGATGCATTATTACATCGTTTGCAAGAGCCAGAATCAGAGCCTCAGGTTTTAGTGCTGACGCCGGAACTGGTGGTGCGTCAGTCCGTGGGATCACTTATCGGCAAGTAACAAGCTCTGGCATTCCTGTAATGCCACATTGGCGTTGCCTGCGAGGATTGCATCCGTCAGGCGCTGGTGATGTTCAAGCTTGATGACTTCATTCTCCGTGATCGCCCGGAAATAACTCTGGTAAACAGAACTGAACAAATTCGAAAAGGAAGTCAGGAAAGGGTTTTTACCGGCTTCATAGATCAGTTGGTGAAACTGTGTATCGACGGTTATCCAGCGTTCCCGGTCAAAGTGCTTATGTAGCTGGCGCATTTCAGACATATATAAAGAGAGCTGGTGCTTTTGCTCCTGAGTCGCTGAGATGGCTGCAAGGGCACAAGCCTGTGGCTCCAGCGCACGGCGCAAAACAATAAAATGCGCCATCACCTCATCAAAGTTCTCACGCGTCATCCACCAGGTCAGTAATTCCTGATCAAGGAAGTTCCAGCTGGACTGTGGCATCACCCGCGTACCAATCCGGGGCCGCGGTAAGAGCATCCCTTTTGCGGTTAACGTTTTCACTGCTTCACGCACTGCTGTCCGGCTGACGCCAAAAATTTCACCCAGCTCGTTTTCACCGGGAAGGATAGAACCTTCCGGGTACTCGCCAGATAAAATACGTTGTGCAATCTTCTCTGCCAGTAAGTAAGAAAGGTTACGTTGGGCAGCCTGTTGATGGGCATGGAGTAGCATTAAGGTATTCCTGAATGTTTTTCTCTTATTATAAAGGAGAGTTTACGCCACCCTCTGGCTTTAAACTGGCGCAATTTTAACTGTTTCAGGTTGTTTATTATCCAATTCGGGCGAAATCGTTGAATTAGTGAACGGTTGATAAAATAATTGAAA
>NZ_JBKEZJ010000028.1:0-30816 GCF_046449555.1 Rahnella selenatireducens | reverse complement strand
ATGTGCGCATATTCGCTTTCACCGAACTGCATCATGAATTTTTTCAGCGGGTACTGGTCATGCAGCGCAAACCGGAAGTCCAGCCGGTCCATGTTGTACCGCAGGAAGGTATTTTCGGTCATGCTGATGACGCTGTCGTTCTGGTAAATCGCGTTGTTCGTGCCCTGATCCAGGCGGGTGAGGCGATGTTCTAATGTGGCGACGTAACGGGTCTCATCGGCGGACGTTCTGCACTGGCGAAACTCCGTAATGATACCGGGCAGTATGCGCGGCTTCACCGGTTCCCACGGCTTGCCGTCGGGGTACATCAGGAACAGCGCGGAGTAGTTGATGATGTGCTGCGCAGGGATGTCTTTTACCGCGCTGGTGAATTCGATTTCATAGCGCAGGATATCGCTGATGGCCTCGGTGCCGCTGAACTTGAGCACCGAAATATCAACGCCCGGCTGCCGGGATTCCAGTCGTGTCAGCCTTAACTGGTAATGGTTGTGGATCGGTAATTTACTGCCGGCAAGAATGTATTCCTGAATGCTCATTATTGAAATCCCTTTATCACAGGCGGTTCAGCGGTGACGCCCTGTGTATTCATCCGTTAACAGTTCACCGCCCGCGACGGGGGAAGTGAGAAAATAAACTTAAGGCAAATTTATTGTTAAATGATTCTACTCAGAAACCGGATAAACAGAAGGGGTGATGATCGGAAATGCAGCTTTTTCAGAAATTAACCATTTCAGAATGTGAGTCAGAAGAGGCTTAAAAATTTCCAGAATTTGCTGAGTAATTAGAGGGATAAATCTTATGTGTAACTGCATTGAATAATGCTTTTTTCCCAAATGTTTCCGCCTCTGAGGCTGGCGCGGGAAGATCTCCGCGCCAGCGTTATCGCTGCATTACGGCTCAGCGGCCACAAGAAATCAGCCGTTTAATAAAGTGAATTTAATCATTACGGCGTTATGCCCGACGTTGTTTGCACCTTCACGTCCGGTGTTGCCGCCGGGCCAAAGACGGTGTAGGTCGGCAAATCAACGTTCTGGTACGGCTCCCAGCCGCCGCCGAGGGCTTTGTACAGTGACACCAGATCGGTGCTGGTTTTCACTTTGGCTTCGGCAGATTGCTGATGTGCCTGCGCGAGCTGGCGCTGGGCGTCGAGTACGTTGATGAACGTTGAAAGCCCCTGACGATAGCTGTCGCTGGCGAGATCAAACGCCGTCTGTAACGCGTCGGTAGTCTGTTCTAATCCGTTCACCTGATCCTGATCCGTGCGGTAATTCACCAGCGCATTATCGACGTCCTGCAGCGCAGTCAGCACCGTCTGACGGTAGTTCAGCGCGGCATTGGCCTGTTGAGCACGGGAAAGATGTACGCTGGATACCAGACGTCCTCCCTGGAAGATCGGCAGCGTGACCTGCGGGCCGAAGGAGTAGAAATGGCTGCTCCAGTTGTCGAGATAACTCACGTCAGTGTTACGCATCCCAAACTGGCCGGTGAGGGAGATACTCGGGAACATCTGCGCGACGGAGACGCCGATATTGGCTGTCGCCGCGTGAAGATCGGCTTCGGCTTTACGCACGTCCGGGCGGCGACGCGCCAGCTGCGACGGCACGCCAACCGGGACGGCGGCGGGCAGGGCAGGCATCGGTTTTGGTGCGGTCAGTTCGGCATCCAGCGAGCCTGGCGTCTGGCCGAGCAGAACCGCCAGCCCGTTCATCGCCTGACGTTCCTGCGCCTGATACTGCGGCAGTTGGGCGCGCAATGAGCCTAACTGTGCGCGGGCGTTTTCGACGTCCAGCTGCGGAGAAAGGCCGTTTTTCTGGCGGTTTTGCGTGAGATCCAGCGTTTGCTGGGCGACGTCGATTTGCGTCTGAATCGCCGTCGTCACGCTTTGTGCGCCACGCAGTTGCAGATACGCCCGGGCGACTTCGGCTTCCAGCGACACCAGCGCATCGTTACGTTGTTCGACGGAAGACTGCGTCTGCGCATTCGCCGCTTCCACCTGACGCCGCGTGCCGCCAAATAAATCCAGCTCCCAGCTTGCATCGAAACTTCCCTGATACAGATTGACCGGGCGAGTCGCCGTATCAATGGCGCTGGAGGCTTCCGGACCAAGATCGTTAAGCTGTTGCGAGGCACCGCTGGAATCCAGAATGCCTTTCAGGCCAAGCTGCTGACGCGTGGCTTTTGCGCTGCCCTGAACCGACGGCAACCAGGCGCCTTCAGCCTGTTTGACCTGTTCGCGGGCACCGGCAATGCGCAGCACCGCCTGTTGCAGGGAGATATTCCCGGCAATCGCGCGGGTGATCAGGCTGTCGAGTTGCGGGTCGTTAAACGCTTTCCACCACAAGGGATTCGGTTCCGACGGCAGGGCTATCGACGCGCCGTCGGCGTCTTTAGGCTTCGTCATATCATTGTAAGCGCCCGGCGTGACCGGGTTCGGTTTCTGGTAATCGGGGCCCACTGAGCAAGCGGCTAATAACAGAGTTAATGCCGAGAGTGTCAGAAAACGGGTGCCAGTATGCAAAATCTCCTCCCGGCCTCCCCCTTCGCAGGGGGAGGAGAAGGACGGTGCATCGCGGAGAGAAGAGAAGGACACCGCTTTACTCCCTCCCCTGCGAAGGGGAGGGTTGGGGTGGGGTTTCAATGACATCACCGATGGCTGAATTCTCGGAGTAGAGCTTATCTTTTTCAACTTAATGTGCTCCGGCATTACCTTCGCTCTTAACCGGCGAAAGCAGGAAACAAAATGGGATCAAAATAACAGCGACGATGGCGCAATAGCCGAACACATCGATGTAAGCCAGGATGCGCGATTGCGAGATCATTTCCTGATACATCTTCACGGTGGCGAGCTGCATCGGGTCGCCGACGACGTGGGCGAAATCGCGTATCGCGGCGGCACTTTTGCTGACGGCCTGATTAAACTGTTCATTCAGCGGCGACATGTTGTGCGCCATGTGTGCGCTGTGGGCCTGCGTTCGTTCGGTCACTCCGGCCGTGGCCAGCGAAATCCCGATCGAGCCTGCGACGTTACGGAACATAGTGAACAGCGCGGCGGCGTCGGCGTTCATGCGCTGCGGAATAGTGATGAACGCGATGGTCGTCAGCGGCACAAACAGGAAGCCCAGCCCGATGGACTGCGCGCTGCGGTACATCACCAGCGTTGTGAAATCGACATCCGGCGTCAGCGTGGCCGAATAGATAAACGACGCGGCGAGCAGGAAGAAGCCAAACGCAATGATGTAACGCGTCTGCACAATCGGCATCAGTTTCAGCACCAGCGGGATCGACAGCACAATCAGCACCGCGCCGGGCGACATCACCAGCCCGGAGAGCGTAGCGGTATAGCCTAACTGCTGCTGCGCCAGCTGCGGAATGACCACCGAGCTGCCGTACAAAATCATCGCCATACCGGCCATCAGTAAACCGGCGACGGCGAAGTTTTTATCCTTCATACAGCGCAGGTCGACCACCGGTTTTTTGGCATAAAGCAGCCAGTAAATCGCGCCGACAATCCCGGTTGCCGCCAGCACCGCAAAGGTGACGATGAAGCCTGATTTAAACCAGTCGTCGTCCTCGCCGCGGTCCATCATGACCTGCAAACAGCCCAGTCCGAGCGCAATCAGCCCGATACCGATGTAGTCAATACTGAGTTTGCCTTTGGCTTTACGCTCCCACGGCGGATCTTCCAGCAACTGATAAATCGCCAGCAGGGCAATAATCCCTACCGGAATGTTGATGAGAAACACCCAGCGCCAGCTGAAATTATCGGTGATGTAACCGCCGAGCGTCGGCCCGACGACGGGTGCCACGATGATGGCAATCGATGAAAGGCCAAACGCCTTGCCGCGGTCTTCCGGCTTGAAATAATCCAGCAGCACCGATTGCTGGATCGGCTGTAAACCGCCGCCGAAGAACCCCTGTAACACGCGGAACAAAATCATCTGCCACAGCTCAGTGGCGATACCGCACAGGAAAGAGCAAACGGTAAACATTGCGATACAGATCAGAAAGTAGGTTTTGCGGCCCATCACGCGGCTGAGAAACGCGGAAATCGGCAACACA
Organism: Rahnella selenatireducens; assembly: GCF_046449555.1. Taxonomy (NCBI): domain Bacteria; kingdom Pseudomonadati; phylum Pseudomonadota; class Gammaproteobacteria; order Enterobacterales; family Yersiniaceae; genus Rahnella; species Rahnella selenatireducens. The sequence continues at coordinate 26,757 of NZ_JBKEZJ010000028.1, read as the reverse complement.
ATGCCGTTGGCCACCAGATATGACGTTAAAACCCAGGTCGATTCGTCATAACTGGAGGACAGCGAACCGGCGACGTGCGGCAGCGCCACGTTAACGATGGTGGTATCCAGGATTTCCATGAACACCGCAATGGTTACGACGGCGGCAACTGCCCACGGGTTGGCCTTGGGTTTCCAGTAGCTGCGATCATCATTCATTCGACGGTCACCGTCGGTTCAACAGACAGGCCGAGCGGCAGATGATGATTTTCATCCAGCCCGCTGTCGATGACGATTTTGACCGGCACGCGCTGCACAATTTTCACATAGTTACCGGTGGCATTTTCCGCCGGGAAGGCCGAGAAGCGCGAGCCGGTACCTTGCTGAATACTGTCGACGTGACCGTGAAGTTTGATGTCCGGGAACGCATCGACGGTGATTTCGACTTTGTTGCCCGGACGCATGCGCTCAAGCTGCGATTCTTTGTAGTTGGCGGCGATCCAGATCTCTTTCGACACCACCGAGAACAGAGACGAACCGGCCTGCACCAGCGTACCTTGCTGCACATTACGCTTGGTGACGTAGCCGTCGAACGGTGCGCGAACCTGCGCATACGAGAGATTCAGTGTGGCATTTTCGAGCTGCGCTTTGGCCTGTTCAACCTGTTGCTGACGGGCTTCAACGTTGGTTTCGGCCTGACGAATATTAAGCTGAACCTGCGCGGCGACCTGCACCTGCGCTTTGGCATTCTCCAGATCGGCGGCGGCGGAACGCACCTGCGCGTTGGACGTGTCGATATTTTGTTGTGTGGTCGCCCGCGGATCGACACCGCGCTGACGACGGAAATCTGCCGTGGCGTTAAGTAAGTTAGCTTCCGCACGCGTCTGCTGGGCTTTCGCCTGCGCCAGTTGCGCCGGATACTGCACTTTCGCCAGATCATACTGAACCTGCGCCTGATGAAGCTGTGCAACCGCCAGCCCAAGCTGCGCCTGCGCGGCATCGCGCTGCGCGGTGGCATCACGCGGATCGATTTCGACCAGCAGATCGCCTTTATGTACAAACTGGTTATCTTTCACCGCCAGATTAGTGACATAACCGGCGATTTTCGGCGCGATGGTCACAGCGTCGCCTTCGGTAAAAGCATCGTCAGTGCTGATCTGATCTTTGGTCATCAGCCACCAGACCAGCGCCACGACCACCATCACGCCCACGACAATACCGAGAATAATTAGCGGTTTTTTGCCGGGGCCTTTACGTTTTTCGTCGGGTTCTGCGGTGTCTTTGCCGGAGGCTTTCTTGTCCTGAGTGTGTCCTTCTCCTGATTTAACCTGGCTGGAGTCGAGTTCTGACTGTTCGGAGCGTGCGTCATCTGACGCGGAAGGTTTTGCATTGTTATCGTTTGTCATAGTGCTCTTCTGGTTATCGGCGACCGTGCGCCGGAACAAAGAAATCTTGTTTTAAGCTAGATTGTATTGATGTAAATGCAAGTAAATTTAGGTCAATAAACCTTAGTCAGGGCACGAAGATCCAAACCATAGGGAAGGTCTTAAAAACCGGAAAATGGGTTATAATGCCTGACTGGTATTTGTATTTATCAAAATTAGTTGATTCTCTGCTTCAGGAATTCCTGTGAATAATTCTCAAAAAAACCGGCTTGTCCGGAGCCATTCATGAGTCGCCCGGCCCCTTCCTATAAAGGGCTGACGCGTATCGCTTCTCTGGTTTCTGTCTGCGTGGCGCTGGTGCTGGTGTGCATCAAAGTCTGGGCGTGGGTGGCGACGGGCTCGATTGCTTTGCTGACGTCGGCAGCTGACGGTCTGGTCGATGTACTTGCGTCTATGGTGACGCTGATTGGCGTGCGTTACGCCCTGCGTCCTGCTGACAAAGGCCACCGCTACGGTCACGGCAAAGCTGAAGCCGTCGCCGCTTTTGTCCAGGCGTTGTTGCTGGGCGCGGCGGGGCTGGTGCTCGGCGGGGAATCCATCGGACGCATTATTAACCCGGCGCCGCTGGCGCAACTCGGGCTGGGGATCTGGGTCATTATCATCAGCTGTGTGGCGGCGACCGGCCTGGTGCTGATGCAAACTTACGTGGTGAAGCGTACCGGTTCCACGGCGATTGCCGCCGACCGTGCGCATTACATCACCGACGTCGCGGTGAATATCGCCGTGCTGCTGGCGCTGATTTTCGAACGCTATTTTGGCTGGACGCGTTCTGATTCCATCGGCGCGTTGCTGATTTCTTTCTATATGATCTGGAATGCCCGCGGCATGGCCGCGGATGCGCTGACGCAGTTGCTGGACCGTGAACTGAGCGCCGATGACCGTAAACGCGTCAGAGAAGCCGTGCTGAGCGTGACCGGCGTGAAAGGCGTGCATGATATCCGCACCCGTAACGGCGGCGACCGCGTTTTTGTGGAATTCCATGTGGAAGTTGACGGCAACCTGAGCGTGGATATCGGGCACGATATCGGCGACGCGGCTGAAATGGCGGTGGGCAAATTGTTCAAGTTTGCCGATGTGACGGCGCATCTTGAGCCGGACGGCATCGACGACGATCGTCTGGATAACCTGCTGCGCTGACTGGCTGTCGTTATAAGCTATCGTTATAAATAATAAAAAACCTCCGCCAAATTTGACGGAGGTTTTTTTGTTTGGTGTTAATAAATATCAATAAATTAGTGCGTACGCATTCCCGCTGCGGCCATCAGCAATTTAAATACTGAGGCGACAACAAACAGTGCCAGCACGCTGCCCAGCCAGATGGTGGCCATCCAGCCGACACGTTTCCAGAAAGGCTGACGGATAACGGTTTCATCATCCATTTCCCTGATGAGCTTCTTCATTTACTCCTCCGCATCTCAGTGATAGCCCTGTTCAGGCGTCACTTTCCCTCTGAACACGTAATAACTCCAGAAGGTATAAACCAGAATAATCGGAATAATAAACAGCGCGCCGACCAGCATGAATCCCTGACTTTGCGGCGGGGCGGACGCCTCCCAGATGGAAACGGACGGCGGAATAATGTTCGGCCAGATGCTGATCCCAAGGCCGGTGTACCCGAGGAAAATCAGCGCCAGGGTCAGCAGGAACGGGGAGTGGTGCGCCTGACGGTTTACCGCGCGCAACATCCAGAACGCCACCAGCAACACCAGCACCGGAACCGGCAGGAACCAGAACAGATTCGGCATACTGAACCAGCGTGCGGCGATGGCGGCGTGCGTCAGCGGCGTCCAGATGCTGATGATCACCAGCACGGTCAGAAAGATGAAAAGCAGCGGTTTTGCGCAGCGGTGCATGCTTTCCTGCAGGCGGCCTTCGGTTTTCATAATCAGCCACGTACAGCCGAGCAGGGCGTAGGTCACGACCAACCCGAAGCCGCAGAACAGATTGAACGGCGTCAGCCAGTCCAGCGCGCCACCGGCATAGGCGCGGTTAACCACCGGAATGCCGCCGACGACCGCGCCGAGCACCACGCCCTGACAAAACGTTGCCAGCACTGAACCGGCGATAAACGATTTGTCCCAGACATGACGCTTTGCCGGACTGGCCTTGAAGCGAAACTCAAAGGCCACGCCGCGGAAAATCAGGCCGAACAGCATTAATGTGAGCGGGATAGTCAGCGCGTCGAGCACCACGGAATACGCCAGCGGAAACGCGCCAAACAGCGCCGCGCCGCCCAGCACCAGCCAGGTTTCGTTGCCGTCCCAGACAGGCGCGACGGTGTTCATCATCACATCGCGTTCATGTTCTGCTCTCACCAGCGGAAAAAGCAGGCCGATGCCCAGATCAAAGCCGTCCATCACCACGTACATCATCACGCCAAAGACGATGATCAAAAACCAAATCAGCGGAAGATCGATACCCATTTCAGACTCCTTCGTCGTTCAGCGGTTCTTTAACAGCCGACAGCGGACGCGCCGGTGTGCGATGTTGCCCCGGTCCGCCGTGATCCTGATTCTGACCCTCATGCGGCTGCGGCCCTTTGCGGATAAGCTTCATCATGTAGAGATAACCGACGCCAAACACCGAGGAATAAATCACCACGAACAGCAGCAGGCTGATGCTCATCTGCATCTCGCCGTGGCTGGAAACAGCGTCTTTCGTGCGCAGCAGGCCATAAACCACCCACGGCTGGCGGCCAATTTCAGTGGTAAACCATCCCGCCAGCAAGGCCAGTAAACCTGATGGCCCCATCAGCAACGTAAACCGCAGAAACGCTTTGTTCTCGTAGAGATTGCCGCGCCAGCGCAGCCAGAGGCTCCACAATCCCAGCACGATCATCAGCATGCCGAGCCCGGCCATAATGCGGAAACTGTAGAAAATGATGGTCGAGTTAGGCCGGTCTTCTTTCGGGAATGATTTCAGCGCCGGAATTTGCTGCGTCAGGCTGTGCGTGAGGATCAGGCTGCCGAGATAGGGGATTTCCAGTGAATAACGGGTTTCCTCGCGTTCCATATCCGGATAGCCGAACAGAATCAGCGGCGTCGGTTCGCTGTTTTTATTCTCCCAGTGGCCTTCGATTGCGGCGATTTTCGCGGGCTGATATTTCAGCGTGTTCAGTCCGTGGGCATCGCCAATCAGCGCCTGAACCGGAGAAACGATCAGCGCCATCCACATTGCCATCGACAACATGGTGCGCATCGCCGGGGTATTGCGCCCTTTAAGCAGATGCCAGGCGGCAGACGCGCCGACGAAAAATGCCGACGACAGGAACGCGGCGGTGGTCATGTGCAGCAAACGGTAGGGGAACGACGGGTTGAAAATGACTTTCAGCCAGTCCACCGGCACCACCTGATTGTTGACGATTTCAAAGCCCTGCGGCGTCTGCATCCAGCTGTTAGATGCGAGGATCCAGAACGTGGACATCAGCGTGCCGAGTGCGACCATACAGGTGGCGAAATAGTGCAGACCGGGGCCGACTCGGTTCCAGCCGAACAGCATTACGCCCAGAAAACCCGCTTCGAGGAAAAAGGCGGTCAGTACTTCGTAAGTCAGCAGCGGACCGGTGATACTGCCTGCAAATGACGAGAAAAAGCTCCAGTTAGTCCCGAACTGATACGCCATCACCAGCCCGGAAACCACGCCCATGCCGAAATTCACGGCAAAGATTTTTGACCAGAAATGATAGAGGTCGCGATATTCCTCTTTTTTGGTTTTGAGCCACATCCCTTCAAGCACTGCCAGAAAACTGGCCAGCCCGATGGTGATAGCAGGAAAAATAATATGGAAAGAAACGGTGAAGGCGAACTGTATACGAGCCAGTTCGAAGGCATCTAAACCCAACATGAGAGGACCTATTTTAAAGCAGATGATGAAAGGGGATTTAACCATGAAGGGCAGTGGGTATAACAGGAACAGTGTTGTGATAATTAGGTATAACAGTTACGACCTGAAGGTGGTTTTAATAAGAGGTCGAGAAAGTTTCGGTTTCTCAATAACCGCGTTCACTTAACTCGCTTCGCCGAAACCGACCCAGACAGGGTCAGGACGGCCCCTCTCTGGTCGGTTTCGGCGCCAGCCGCTGAGCGATAGCTGTGATTGAAAAACCGAAATATTCTCGATCCAGCCCTCACGGCGACTGAGAAACCGAAACTTTCTCAGTCTGCCGACAGCGTCTCACTGCAAGTGAGAAACCAGCCGCCTCCTGCTTACTTAATATTCATGGCTTCCCGCATGGTATAGAACAAATCCGTCTGGTCGGTCAGCCCGACGACGTTCGCGGCGTGTGGCCCGAACGCGGCGATCCGCAACTGAGTCCCGGTGTGACCCTGCGAGTCATCCTCGGAATTCCCGTAGCTGATGGTCATCGGCGCGCCATCTTTAGTGGTCAGCGTTTGCGTGAGGCCGGGTGCTTTGGCGTCGGCTTCAATAATCTGGCTGGAATGCGCATGGTCGGCGGTCACAATCACCAGCGTATTGCCATCCTGACGGGCAAATTCGAGAGCTTTCTGCACCGCTTCATCCAGATCTACCGTTTCACCAAACTGACCGCACGGATTGGCGGCGTGATCTTGCTTATCAATCGACGCGCCTTCCACTTGCAGGAAGAAACCGTTCTGATTGGTTTTCAACAGGTCGATCGCTTTTTCGGTCATCGCGGCAAGCGTCGGGATCTCTGCGGTGCGCTGCGGATTGGTTTCGCAGGTGACGGCCGGTTTATCGATGTTGCCGTGATAGGTGGCTTTCGGGCCCTGCCAGCGTACCGGCATATTGCCGTCGGCGAATAAGCCCAGCAGCGGTTTATTCTGGTCGGCCTGGGTGATGGCGCTGAGCTGGCCGGCGTTTTCTACCCACACGTAACCCTGTGCCAGCGCCTGGTCTTTAAGGGATTTACCGCTGAATTCTCCGGCTTTCGCCAGCTGACTGAAGGATTTTTTGCCGCCGCCCAGCGAGACGTCGGCACGGGCCTGCAGTAACTGTTCAGTGATGGAACCGCGTCCGCCATTTTCCAGCGCGTTGCTGGCGCATTTTTCGGCCGTTTCTTCCGGACCGTAGCATTTACGGGACGTGACATGCGCAATTTGGGCGGCTGGCGTAGCGTCCTGCAATTCTGCCGTCGAGACGTTGCCGGTCGCTTTGCCTGCGGCTTTGGCGATCTCGAGAATGGTCTGGTGATCTTTACCGCTTACGTCCACGCCGATCGCGCCGTTATAGCTTTTTACGCCGGTCGTCCAGGCGGTGGCTGATGCGGCGGAATCTGTCACATAACTTGGTTTGTGTGTCTTTTTATCCAGAGAATAATGCGTGTACTGACCGGTGAGCGGCAGGGCATCGATGCCTTTGAAATAACCGCCTGCGCCTTCGGCATAATTTCGTGCGGAGGTGATTTCTGAATCTCCCATTCCGTCGCCAATCAGCAGGATTACGTTCTTCACCGTTTTATCCGAAAGCGAAGCTTTCAGCGCAGCCGTCTGATCACCGCTCAGACGACGTGCGCCGCCCGGTTCAGTCAGCACGCCTTTTGCTGCGCGGTCTGTCAGGGCGTCCGGCTGGGCGGCGAAAGCGCTGGCGGATGCGGAAACCAGCAGGGCGGCAGAGAGTGCTCGGGCAAGCAGAGAGAGAGGTTGTTGCATGGTCAAAACTCCTTTTGATAAACCGTCAGAAATAAAAAAACACAGATTGTTGTATTTTGTTACCGGCAGGTTAAGTCAGAGTTATGACGTTTTAATGACAGTTTAGGCAGGTGACTAGTAGCTCGGATGATCTCGAGGGGAAGGCCGGGATGGGGTGTTGTTTTTAGCGACTCTGTTGCTTGCTAAACCTCCTCCCGACCGTCCACTTCGCAGGGGGAAGAGCAAACCAGCCGCTCGAAAACGAGTAAGGGAACCGCGCAGCGGCAAGTTTTCTGGGCAATAGCTGCGGCAGCTGAAACAGTGCCAGCCAGCGGTAGCGCGGGTTGAGAAAAAGCATGGGAGATCGAGGAGGGAGGCGCTCTCCTTCCTCTTTGGCGGTTTCGGCGCAGCGCGTAAAGTGAACTCAGTTATTGAAAAACCGCAACTTTCCCGCTCAAGCCCCTACACGCAGGTCTTAGGACGGCAAGTCCTAAAAAAATCTCAAAAAAAAGCCCCGAAACTGTTTCGGGGCATTCTAAATCAAGAACCAATCAATGTTAGTTGATCTGCACCGGCATACCTGCACGCATCTCGATTGCGCGCTGAACCACAGTCTGGTTAACAGTTGGAGACGATGCAACGGTGTTTGCGCTGCCGGTCAGCGTGATCGGAATCGGCTGCTGGGAATCAAACTCTTCCTGGTTGGAAGACAGCGGATTGTGGATCTCAATATAACGTTTTCCGTCCGGCTCAACGGTGGCTTTCACCGGCTCGTTGATGAACTGAACGCGGGTGTCTTGCGGCACATTGTCGTACAGCCATTTGATGTCTGCGTCACGCAGACGCACACAACCGTGGCTTACACGCAGGCCGATACCGAAGTTGGCGTTGGTGCCGTGAACCGCATACAGACGGCCAACGTACAGCGCGTACAGACCCATCGGGTTATCCGGGCCGGCAGGGAAGACGGCTGGCAGGAATTCACCGCGGGCGGCATATTCCTGATGCATTTTTGCAGTCGGGGTCCAGGTCGGGCCCGCTTTTTTACGCTGAACAGTCGTCACCCAGTTCATCGGGGTGTCTTTGCCCAGCTCGCCGATACCGATTGGCAGAACGACGACGGTATTGGTGCCTTTCGGGTAGTAATACAGACGCATTTCAGCACTGTTAATGACGATGCCTTCGTGTGGCGTTTCCGGCAGGATCAGCTGCTGAGGGATCGTCAGCACGGTGCCCGGAGTTGGCAGGAACGGGTCAACGCCAGGGTTGGCTTCAAGCATGTTGCTCAAACCCATCTGGTATTGCGCTGCAAAATGTTCCAGAGGCAGGCTGCTGCCCTGTGGAACGGTAACCGTGATGTTTTCACCGACCAGACGACCATTGTTCGCCGGAAGAGGGTAGACCACAGCAAATGACGCCTGGCTATATGCAGCAACTGCCAAAACCAGGGTAAGGATTGCGCGAATGCTCATTTTCATATTTTCGTTGGTCGTTAATGCCACACTGGCAGTTGTTGTCAGGATGTTGATTTCCCCCCGATGCGGAAGTTTCCGCCCGGAGGAATAGTGTACTTGCACATAGCTCTTGAAAGGGACTCAGTAACTGTAACGAATCGCATTTCAGGGCCGCTAATTATAAGGATTTATTTCAAACAGGCCAAAGCTTTCTCATCTTGTTCGAAAAGTTCCCTTCCGCATACGCATTTTATGAGGACGGCTGCACAATTCCTTTACATTTCCGCCCTCATTTACGGCAAAACGGCACCATGACCAGCGCGGCAATGAACATCCACGCCATGACCTGGAAGATATCGTTAAAAGCCAGCGTCAGGGATTGCGCCGCCACTTTTGCGCCGAACAGCCCTTTGGCCATCAGCAAAGCGTGTGCCGCGTCCGGCGTCAGGTGGCTGATCTTTTGCGCCAGCGATCCAATCACGTCCTGCGCGTGGTCGCCGTATTGTCCTAAGCTTTCGCCGAAACGTGCCGCGTGAACGCGCGTCCAGTCTTGCAACCAGGTATTCACCGTCGCAATACCGACAGCGCCGCCGAGATTTCGCATCAGGTTAAACAAGCCCGACGCATAGCGCAGTTCCGGCCCCTGAAAGGCGGTCAGCGCCATATTTACGCTCGGCACGATGCACAACATGATGAATAACCCGCGCACTACCTGCGGCCAGAAAAACTGTTCAGCCCCCCAGTAAGGCGTGACGGCGGTCGTCAGCCATAAGCTCAGCGCGAAACCGGATAATCCCACGGTGATTAATATCCGGCGATCGACACGATTGATCAGGCGTGCGGCGATAATCGTGCTGAAAAACTGCCCGACGCCGACGACAAAGACCGTCGTGCCAATTTCCAGACTGTTGAAATCACGGATACGGCCGAGGAAAACCGGCGTCAGATAGGTCGAGGCGTACAAACCAAAACCGACGACCAGATTGAATAAACAAGCAAAGGTAAAGGTCGGATCGCGAAAGGGCGTCAGGCGCACAATCGGGTTTTTGGAATAAAAGGAACGCTCGAGAAACAGAACAAAGGCCACCAGCGAAAACCAGGCGGAAATCTGGATCTGCGGATCGCTGAACCAGTTTTTACGCGGGCCTTCTTCGAGCACATATTCCAGGCAGCCGAGTGCCACGGCCATCGAAAATAAATGCACCCAGTCGATACGTTTGAGCATCGAAAAATCCGCTTTATCGACGTGGATAAACATTACCGCGCCGGTCGCCACCAGCACGCCGGGTAATATGTTGATAAAGAAGATCCAGCGCCAGTCGAGAACCTGTGTTACCACACCGCCCACGGTCGGCCCAAGCGTCGGTGCCAGCACGCTGACCATCCCGAGGATCGCCGGAATAATCGCCTGCTGTTTACCCTGAAACATCGCGAAGCCGGTCGCGAAAACCGTCGGCACCATCGCGCCGCCGGTAAAGCCCTGCAATGCGCGAAAGACGATCATCGACTCGATATTCCAGGACAATCCGCAGCCGATACTGCTGAGGGTAAACAGGGCGGCGGACGCGCTGAACAGCCAGCGGGTCGAGAGCGCCTGCGCCAGAAATGCCGAGAACGGGATCATCACCAGTTCGGCAATCAGGTAGGAGGTTTGCACCCAGCTGATTTCGTCTGGCCCGGCGGAAAGCCCTGCCTGAACATCATTGAGCGAGGCGGCGACGATCTGGATGTCGATCAGCGCCAGAAACATGCCGAACGCCATAATGCTGAAAATCAGATACTTGCGTGATGTCGGGTAATCCGCTGGCGAGATCGCGGCGGGGTGATTCAGGGTGGCTGACATTTTTGTGAGATCCTGGGACTTGTTTACATGATGATCATCATATTAATATGATAACCATCATGCAATGAGGTGCGAGAAAAAATGAGCGAAGCAACAGCAGATGGCGGGCTTGCGGCCCCGCAGTCAAAAGTGAATAAGCGATCAAAACGGATCTGGGTAGTCAGTGTGGTCGCGCTGGCCGTGGCACTCGGCGGTGCCGCCTGGTTGCTGGCGGCACCATCTTCTGAGTCTACCGACGATGCGTATCTGACGGCCGACGCCACCACCGTTGCGCCAAAAGTAAAAGGCTTTGTGTCGCAAGTGCTGGTGCGGCATAACCAGCGGGTTCATGCGGGCGATAAACTGGTGATTATCGACAGCGAGGAATTTACGGCACGTCTGGCCGCCGCTCGGGGTGATCTCGACGATGCCCGCGCTCAGGTCGCACAGCAGCAGGCGGCGTTGCTCAGCCAGCAGGCGCAGGAACAGCTGGCGCTGACGCAAATCGATGCGGCGCGAACCGCCATCCGATCCTCGAAAGCCGAACAACAGCACGCCGAGGCCGAGCAGCAACGCTATCAGTCGCTGGCGGTTAGCGGCGCCACGTCCCGGAATGATGCGGATCGCTATAAAACCGTGGCGGTGACGGCGGAACAGACCTCGGCACATGCGGCTGCCATGCTGAATGTTGCACAAAATCAGGCGGCGGTGACGCACGCGCAGCGGGCTGAAATTGAAGCGGCGCTGGCGCTGGCGAATGCGGCGGTGGTAAAAGCGCAGTCGGCAGAAGATCTGGCGCAGCAGGATCTCAACCACACGACAATTTTTGCGGCGGTGGATGGCGTGGTCGGAAACCGTCAGGTACAGGTCGGCGATTACGTGACGCCCGGGCAGCGGCTGATGGCGCTGGTGCCTGATGAAGGGATTTACGTCACCGCCAATTTTAAAGAAACGCAGACCGGCAGAATGCAGCCCGGCCAGAAAGCTGATGTGCAGGTAGATGCGTTGCCCGGCGTGACGTTCCGCGGGGAGGTGGACAGCCTCGCGCCCGGTTCCGGCTCAACGTTTGCGTTGCTGCCGTTTGAACCCGGCACCGGCAATTTCACTAAGATTGTCCAGCGCGTGCCGGTGCGTATTCGTCTTGATCCCGGTCAGCCGGAAGCCAGCGCGCTGAGGCCGGGGTTATCTGTCGATGCGCGCGTTTCGCTTACGGAACCGGTCAGGTAAACTGAGGCGGCAATCTATTCGATTATCAGGGTCTTACTATGCGCTACGAAAGTGAACATAAGTCGAAAATCCGCGAGCGGATTGTGAAGGAAGCGGGGAAAGCCATCCGCGCCAAAGGGCCGTTGCAGGTCAGTGTGGCGGGCGTGATGAGCAAAGCCGGGCTGACGCATGGCGGATTTTATGCGCATTTTGCCTCGAAAGACGCCCTGATCGAAGCCGCCATTCAGCAGATGTTTAATCAGGTGATGCAGCGCTGGGACAAAGATAATCAGGGGTTGAGCGCGTCGCAGCAATTGGCGGGATACATCGATTTTTATCTGTCGCCGTGGCATCGCGATAACCGTTCGCAGGGTTGTCCGGTGTCGGCGCTGGCTTCTGAAGCACCGCGCATGACCGTGCCTTGTCAGGCTGAATTTGCGCGCGGGATTGAAAGAATTCGCAGCATGATTATCCGCCAGCTGACAGAAATGGGTGTGGAAGATCCGCAGGCGACGGCGGTGTCAGTCAGTTCGGAGCTGATGGGCAGTTTATCGCTGGCGCGATGCGAACCTGACCGGCAGGCCTCGGACGCTTTGCTGCACAGTGCAAAGGAAAATCTGAAAGCACGGCTGCATTTACCTGCCCAGAACATACCAGCGCAATAGAAAAGAAAAAGCCCTGAAAATTCAGGGTTTCTCCCTCCCCTGCGAAGGGGAGGGTTGGGGTGGGGTATTAATGGCAATCTCCTTGTCAAGTTTGCATTAAACCCACACCCCATCCCGGCCTTCCCCTCGTGAGAGTGAGAAGGAGACAATCAGAAATCATAACCTACAGTGGCGACCACGGTACGTTCCTGACCCCAGTAGCAATAGCTGGTGCCGTAACAGGCCGCGACGTATTTCTTGTCGAACAGGTTGTTGGCGTTCAGCTGGACATACGCGCCTTTCAGCTGCGGATTGAACTGCACCAGATTCATACGCACTGACGCATCAACCAGCGTTGCGGAAGGCATATGCAGGGTGTTTTCGTTATCCGCCCACTGCGTGCCGATATAACGAACGCCTGCGCCCACATCCACACCGATTGGTGATTTGTACTGACCCCAGATGGAAGCCATCTGTTTTGGTGTCACGTAAGGTGTGTTGCCGTTGTTCTGCGCCGCGTCGCGGATTCGCACTTTATTGTAGGTATAACCCGCCATCACGTTGAAACGCTCGGTGACCTGTTTCTTCGCTTCCAGTTCCAGACCCTGTGAACGGATTTTACCCGCCGGCTCGTAGTAGCTGCCCACAACTACGCGGTTACCCACGTCTTTTTGCGTCAGGTCATACAGCGCCGCGGTGTACATATCGGATGTACCGACCGGCTGGTATTTGATCCCCGCTTCGTATTGCTCACTTTGCATCGGTTTCAGCAGCGTGCCGTCCGGGCCCGGCAGGGCAGACGGCGTCATCGCCTGGCTGTAGCTAACGTACGGAGAAATCCCGCTGTCGAATGCATACAGCAGAGAAGCTCGGCTGCTGAAGTGTTCGTCTTTACGTTCGCTGTTGGAGGTTTGCGCGTAAATACTTTCGTAGCTGCGGCTCGAGGTTTTCAGGGTGTCATAACGGCCGGACAACGTCAGGAACCACTTGTTCCAGCTCATTTCGTCCTGCAGATAAGTTCCCATCTGCTCGTAACGGTTTTTGCCGCGCGAATGGCTGTAGTAATTCAGCGCATCGCCGCCCACACCGGTGTACGGGTTAAGCGTCTCAGCCGTTGCACCGTCGGATTTCACGTCGTTGATGAAGTGAGAATAATCAAAGCCCAGCACCACCTTGTGCGCGACTTCGCCGGTGGCGAAATCAGCTTCCAGCTGGTTATCGATAGCAAACGTATCGAGGGACGATTTCTCACCGGAATAGTAACGGTTCATCAGCGTGCGATCGGCGTTCCAGCCTGCCTGATACACCTGATCCAGTTCGGTATTGGAATGGGTGTAGTTGGTGTTCTGGCGGAATGACCAGACATCGTTAAACGTGTGCTGGAATTCGTAGCTGTAGATTTGCTCCCAGCGTTTGAACTGGTTGCGGGTGCTTTCACCGTCAAAGAAACCACGGCTCAGTTTCTGGCCGTACAGGCTGCCGTCGGCCGGAACTGCGGCGTGATAACCGCCGGACGGATCTTTTTGCAGATACGCGCGCAGCAACAGTGAGGTGTTTTCATCCGGCGTCCACAGCAGTTGCGGGGAGATCGCATAACGTTCTTCGCGCTGATGATCGTACTGGGTGTCGCTGCTGCGGGTCATACCGGTCAGACGGAATGCCAGCGTATCGCTGAGCGCATTGGTGTAATCGAACGCACCGCCTTTGGTGTTTTGCGTCCCGCCGGAAAGCTGGACGTGACCTTCTTCAGCAAATTGCGGACGTTTGGTGGATTCCACCACGACACCGCCGGGAATGCTCTGGCCGTAAAGCGCAGAAGACGGGCCTTTGACCACATCAATACGCTCAAGGAACCACGGATCAACCTGAATGGAGTTGTAAGTTGCGCCGTCGCTCAGAATACGCAGGCCATCAAGGAATGTGTTGTTGACGTCACCGCCGTGGAAACCGCGCAGGGAGATGGTGTCATAACGCGTTGCGCCACCGGCAAAGTTGGTGAAAACGCCCGGCGTATAGTTCAGTGCCGCATTGACGGTCGTGGCGTTCTGGTCAGTCATTTGCTGACGCGTGACCACAGAAACCGCCTGACCGGTGGTGATTAACGGCTGATCCGTTTTGGTCGCGCTTTTACTGGTTTTCGCACTGTAACCCTGCGTCGGAGCATCTGCGGTATCAGCAGGCGCGGCTTTGACAACGACGGTATCTTCGGCTGCAAGAGAAGCTGCCGGAACAGACAGCGCCATAGCGCACAGAAGCACCGAGCGTTTGAGGGGGAAAGCCAACAACATATTCATAGTCCCTATAAATAACCCGATAAATAATCGAGTAATTAATTGATGCGAGTGTATTGATGCGTGTGTATAGACCCAAAAGCCAACAACGTTCCGTACTAAAGCGCCTGTACAGAAAATGACAGGGATTAACAGAAACGAGACGAATGTTAAACTTAATGATAATTGTTATCATTATTATTTTACAAATTCAAGTGAACTTTCTGCAAAAAGTGTGAAGTGGCGACATTTTATCCGCATGAAATGAATGGGTTTTTTGATTGTTTAACGGGCTGAAAGGGGATTTTGCGGACCGGTTTCTGTTACAAATAGCGGCAGATTCAGAGAGGTTTGGGCAAATTTTCGAAAGAACCGTCCACGGCAAAGGCCGGGACGGCAGGGGTTCAGAAAGAATATTACCGCGCCATCCCGAAACCAATCTCAAACAACGGTGACTCGCTGTCGTGCGGCATATCCGACTTCTGTTTCAATACCGCTTCCATAGAAGAAGGCAGCTCGAAAGGCAGTTTTCCGGTATAGGCTTCCGTGCCGGTGAGGCGGGTAAACAGCACGGTATCACTGACGCCAAAATTGCCAAGCACCGCTTTGGCTTTATCGACCACGTTGGTGAGAATTGCCGGGCGATCCAGATAAACCGTCACGATGGTCGGGACGGATTTGCTGGCTTTCACGATGGCCTGATAATCGGCGTTGCTTTCGGTGAACGCCAGTGAACCTTCATGATGGCGTTTGCCGAAGAACCACTGCTGATGCGGCTGTTCATAAGGCGCCTGTGCGCGGATCAGCGCCACATCAGCTTTTTCCGGCGCATCGACAACCGTGAAACCGGCCGCCTGCGCGGCTTTCGGTTCGATGCCGTACAGCCAGATTTTCTTGCCTTTTTTCAGCGGCAAAATCTCATCTTTGTTTTGCAGCAGAACCAGCGAATGGCCTTGCGCCGCATTCGCTTCTTTCTGCCAGCTCTCGCGGCCCACGGTTTGCACCGCTTTCTGTGCATCCACATACGGATTTTCAAACAGGCCGGTCTGGAATTTCTGCACCAGAATACGGGTGACGGATCCGTCCAGGCGTTGCTCTGTCAGTTGTTTTTCATTAACCGCGTTCACCAGCAGTTGCGAATCGGTCACGCCACCAAACTGATCGACACCGGCTTTCACCGCTTTGACGAATCGCTCCTGCGGCGTCAGGTTTTCCACGCCCCACGACATGCCGCCCGGCACCGGTTCTTTTCCTTCCGGCGCGCCGTTCAGGCATTCATCGCTGCAATCATTGGTGATCAGCCAGTCGCTGAGGATCACGCCTTTAAAGCCGTATTGCCCGCGTAAAATATCGTTCAGCAACTGATGGCTGAACCCGGCACCGACCTGTTCCAGCGGTTTGCCTTCGAACATGGCATTTTTAAGGATGGAGTAGGTGGGCATGACGCTGGCGACGTTGGCTTCAAACGCGCCGGTAAACGGATAGATATGTTCTTTCAGATTGTTGCCGGGGAAGACGGCGTTTTTGCCATACACGTTGTGGCTGTCGTAGCCGTTTTCCGCCGCACCGTAGCCGACCCAGTGTTTTACCACCGAAATGACGCTGCCGCTGTTCAGCCCGTCGGCCCCGTTTTGCATGCCTTCGATGTAACCGCGCACCATGTTATGCACGCGCGCCGGATCTTCGCCAAAGGTTCCGCTGATGCGTGCCCAGCGTGGCTCGGTGGCCAGATCGGCCTGCGGTGAAAGGGCTTCGCGGATACCGACTGCCAGGTATTCCTGACGAACAATATCGGCATAACGGCGGGTGACTTTTTCATCATTAATCGCCGCCAGCCCGAGCGTTTCGGGCCATTGCGTAAATTTGCCGGAAGAGGTGCTCGCGCCAATCAGATATTCAAAGGAATTACGCGGATCGCTGCTGATGGTCACCGGGATCCCCAGCCGCGTCCCTTCGGCAATTTGCTGAAGTTTGTTGTTTTCTTCGGCCATAACCGCCGGATCTTCCGCTGAAAGACGGGTGATGAGGCTGTTGACTTTGGCACCGGCGATCATTTTTTTCGCCGCGTCAGTATCGTAATGCGTTCCGGCACCCACCGGGCTGTTGGCCGTCGGGGCAGAGCCGTGCATCATCACGCCTGCTTTTTCTTCCAGCGTCATGCGCCTGACCAGATCTGCCGCTCGCGCTTCGGGCGTCAGTCGCCAGTCTTCATAAGGTTCAAGTTTTCCCGAATGGTTGAGATCTTTGAATTTCAGCCCGTCAACGTTCAGCAACGTCGTTTCACGTTGGCTGAGTTCAGGCTGAGTGTCAGCGGCAAAAACAGACGGGGAGGTCAGCAGCAGGGCAGAAACAGCAAGGCTCAGAGGTTTGATCTTCATTATCATCCTTAATGATTGATATATATAGATACTCAATCTTTAATCAATAACCTATTTATGAGCTGGATATTGCGACCGGGTTCGCAAATAAAAATCCACAGATATCATGGGGCATTGCGCCCCACACAAATTATCAACCCAGCGCCATCCCCAATACCGCGCCGACCGCCAGCACCCACAGCGGGTGGATACGTTTATTCAGGGCCATCAGCGTACACACGGCAATTACACCGGCGAGGGTCATTGTGGTGGCGGATGCCCTGGCGATTAACAATCCGCTCGAGACTACCAGCCCCACGGTGACCGGCACCAGGCCGCGCTGGATCAGCTGCCGCCACGGTCTGTCTTTGTAACGTTTCCAGCCGCCCATGACGATAATTGTCACGATGGAGGACGGGCCGAATTTTGCCAGCGACGAAACCAGTAATCCTGACCACCCCGCGACCTGCCAGCCAATCAGCGGCACGATCATCATATTCGGGCCCGGCGCGGCCTGCGCCAGTGCAAACAGGGCGCTGAATTCCTGCGCGCTCATCCAGTGATGCACATCCACCACCGCGCGCTGCATCTCGGGGAGAATGGTATTTCCGCCGCCAAACGCCAGCAGGGAAAGTTCGGTAAACAACAGGGCGAGTGAGAGTAAAACGGCCATCAGAATTTACTCCGCGCACAGATAAAAATGCTGACCGGTGCCAGAACCAGCATGACCGGTAGCATCGGGATACGGAACGCGGCAATGGCGATGACGCCCGCGGCGACCAGCGCCAGCTGTAGCCATTTTCCCCACAGCGGCGCAAGCATTTTGAGGCCCGTGGAGAGCAGCAATCCCGCCGCCGCCGCGGCCATACCGGCGAACAGATGTTCTACCAGCGGTTCATTTTGATAACGCGCATAGACTAAACCGAGCAGCACAACGCAAATCGTCGGCGCGAGGATCAGCCCGAGAATGGCGGAAAGCGCACCGCGCAGCCCGCGAAATTCCATCCCTAATGCGACCGATAAATTGATGATATTGCCGCCGGGCAAAAACTGGCACAGCCCGAGCAGTTCGGTAAACTGTGCGGCGGTCAGCCAGCGGCGTTTATCCACCAGCATGTGCCGCGCCATCGGCAATACGCCACCAAAACCTGTCAGGCCCAGAACGAAAAAGCCCATGAAAAGTTGCCCGCAATCGGGTGCAGGCGCGGTCTGGTCTTCGGTACTGAGCATGATTTTTTCCTGCGTGTAATCGGCCATCTCGACACTCTCCCTCAAATGTAATTCAAAGCCGCCAGAGGCGTAAATTTCGTTACGGATCATGCACGCTGTCATGACATGATGTCTAATGCCTTTAATAGCGCCAACAGATACCCGGAGGGTATGGCAATGATCGAACTGAAACGGCTTAACGCCTTTGTCACCGTGGTGGAAAGCGGCAGTATTACCCGTGCTGCTGAGTTGTTGTTTATTCAGCAGCCGCCGCTGACGCGCCTGTTGCAGGCGCTGGAGCAGGATTTTGGCGTGCCTTTATTACAGCGTTTACCGCGCGGGGTGATCCCGACCGAAGCCGGTGAGGTGTTGTTGCAGGAAGCGCGCGCGGTGCTGGCGCGGGCGGAGCAACTGAATGCGGCGATGCGTCGTGCGGCACAGGGCGAGCAGGGGCGCATCCGCATTGGGTTCACCAGCTCGGCGGCGCTGCATACGTTTGTCCCCGCGCTGTTGCGTCGTTATCGCGAGATTTATCCGTCCGTCAGCACGCAGCTTGAGGAAAGCGGCAGCGGTGAGTTGCTGGAAGCCGTGGTGGCCGGGCAGCTTGACGTGGCGTTTGTGCGCATGCCGGTCAAAGACATGCCGGAACTGGAGATGGAAAAAGTGCTGGAAGAGCCGATGTGGGTCGCCGTTCCCGCCGGACATCGGCTGGCGGCGCGGGTGTCCGGTCAGCCGCTGAAACTTGAAGAACTGAGCAACGAACCCTTTGTGCTTTACCGACGGCGTGCCGGGCAGGGGTTGTACGATGCGATACTCGCGGCATATGTCCGCGCCGGATTCAGCCCGCATATTGTGCAGGAAGCGCCGCGGCTGACGTCATGCCTAAGTCTTGTCGGTGCGGGTCTGGGCGTTTCGATTGTTCCGGCGTCAATGACGCGGCTCGGCGGCGACGGCGTGGTGTTTTTGCCACTTGATGGCAGCACGCGGCTCAGCGCGCCG
Source organism: Rahnella selenatireducens (assembly GCF_046449555.1). Lineage (NCBI taxonomy): Bacteria > Pseudomonadati > Pseudomonadota > Gammaproteobacteria > Enterobacterales > Yersiniaceae > Rahnella > Rahnella selenatireducens. Next base: position 7,764 of record NZ_JBKEZJ010000028.1, on the reverse strand, counting down.
TTATATCTCGCACGGCGGGAAGACAGCCATGCATCGTCTATAATAAGTACGTTTTGTCAGCTGGTCAGAAAGCAGCTGGCCGGGGATTAAAGATGTTGCTCGGAGATGTGTTTTTGCGTGGATTCGACGGTGATGCCGTCGGATTCGATGGCGCTGAGCAGGCAATCGAGCAGGCCGGGGAAGCGGGCGTCCAGATCTTCACGGCGCAGAGAAAGTAAATTAGCGCGTCCGTCCGGGCGCTGCCAGATCACGCCGCTGTCACGCAACACGCGCCAGTGGTGGGTTAGCGTCGATTTCGATAAGCCCTGCAACAGGGTGCCGCACGGGTGTTCGCCGCCTTTCGCTAAGGTGCGGATCACCGCCAGACGTAGCGGATTTCCCAGCGCAGTCAGCACATTTTCGAGACGAATCTGCTCGCGTTCGGGGTGGTTGGCTATCATCGGATCATCCTCAGTTTTACCCGTCATACTTCAGGTTGCAGATGCGTTGGCGGCTCTCATTCACCCGAATCACTTACCTGAGTAAGCTCATCGGGATTCTTTCGTTTGTCGCCTTCCTGCAACCCGAATTATTTTGGGTAAATGTGTTAAGCACATTATCGCGGCCGCGCAATATAGCGTATCCGTCTGCTGCTGTACAACGCGACGGCCTCTTACCGATTTCATCAATAGAATAAAATAATTGTACGATTATACACGTACAATTGTAGTATGCTCTTCGCATTAAGAATTTTAGTCTTCACTTTATTTCTTAACTCAACTTTGTGACGGGATGTGAAATCACTCTCCGCCAACTTAGCCATCAACCAGTAAGGACGTTATATGGCTCGCAAAACGCCAATCGAGCGCTACCGCAATATCGGTATCTCAGCACACATCGACGCAGGTAAAACCACCACCACCGAGCGTATTCTTTTCTATACCGGCATGAACCATAAGCTGGGAGAAGTGCATGACGGCGGTGCGACCACAGACTGGATGGCTCAGGAACAGGAACGCGGCATTACCATTACGTCTGCGGCGGTCACCTGTTTCTGGCGCGGGATGGATCACTCGTTCGATGAGCATCGCATTAATATTATCGACACCCCGGGGCACGTGGATTTCACCATTGAAGTGGAACGTTCCATGCGTGTGCTCGACGGTGCGGTAATGGTGTACGACGCCGTGGGTGGCGTGCAGCCGCAGTCTGAAACCGTCTGGCGTCAGGCGAATAAATACAACGTGCCGCGTCTGGCTTTCGTTAACAAAATGGACCGTCAGGGTGCAGATTTCTTCCGCGTTCGTCAGATGATGGTGGACCGCCTGAAAGCCAATCCGGTGCCGATTGTGATCCCGATTGGCAGTGAAGAGCATTTCACCGGCGTGGTGGATCTGCGCAAAATGCGCGCCATCCTGTGGGATGACGACACGCAGGGCATGACGTTTACTTATGAAGCGATCCCGGCAAATTTACAGGCGCTGGCGGAAGAATGGCGCGAAAAAATGGTCTCAGCGGCGGCGGAAGCCAACGATGAGCTGATGGATAAATATCTCGAAGAAGGCACGCTGACCGAGGACGAAATTACCCTGGGTCTGCGTGTGCGCACCATCGCCGGTGAAATCCAGCCGATGCTGTGCGGCAGTGCGTTCAAGAATAAAGGGGTTCAGCGCATGCTCGACGCCGTGGTCGAACTGATGCCGTCGCCGCTGGATATTCCGCCGGTGGCCGGTACGGACGAAGACGGCAACGAGGTGTTCCGTCATTCCGACGATAACGAGAAATTCTCGGCGCTGGCGTTCAAACTGATGACCGACCCGTATGTCGGCCAGCTGACGTTTGTCCGCGTTTATTCCGGCGTGCTGAAAAAAGGCGACAGCGTCTACAACCCGGTGCGCGGTAAGAAAGAACGTATCGGGCGTATCGTGCAGATGCACGCCAACGATCGCATCGAAATAGATGAAATCCGCGCCGGTGATATCGCGGCCTGTGTCGGCCTGAAAGATGTCACCACCGGTGAAACGCTGTGCGACCCGAGCGATATTATTACGCTGGTGCGCATGGAGTTCCCGGATCCGGTGATTTCGCAGGCGATTGAACCGAAGACCAAAGCCGACCAGGAAAAAATGGGGATCGCGCTGTCGCGGCTGGCGTCGGAAGACCCGTCGTTCCGCATCCGCACCGATGAGGAATCCGGCCAGACCATAATTTCCGGGATGGGCGAGTTGCATCTTGAAATCATCGTGGATCGTATGAAACGTGAGTTTGGCGTGGAAGCCAACATCGGTAAACCGCAGGTCACGTACCGCGAAACCGTGCGTAAAACCGTTCAGGATGTCGAAGGGAAATTTGTGCGCCAGTCCGGCGGTAAAGGCCAGTACGGCCACGTGGTCTTCACGCTCGAACCGTTGCCAGCGGGCACCGGCTTTGCGTTTGTCGATGCCACCAAAGGCGGCGTTGTGCCGCGCGACTACATTCCTGCGGTCGAAAAAGGGGTTACGGAAGCGCTGAACAACGGCATTCTGGCCGGTTATCCGGTGGTGGATGTGAAAGTCACGCTGACGTTCGGTTCCTACCACGAGGTCGACTCCTCGGAAATGGCGTTCAAAATGGCGGCGATCTTTGGTTTCAAAGAAGCAGCCAAGCGCGCGGATCCGGTGATCCTCGAACCGATGATGAAAGTGGAAGTGGAAACCCCGGAAGAGTACGCCGGTGGCGTGATGGGCGATTTGTCCTCCCGTCGCGGTACGGTTCAGGGCATGGAAGAGATTGCGGGCGGCGGCGGTAAAATCATCAAAGCCGAAGTGCCGTTATCCGAGATGTTTGGCTACTCCACCGTTTTGCGGTCGATGTCGCAAGGACGTGCAACCTACAGCATGGAGTTCAATCACTATGCCGAGGCACCGCGCAATGTTGCAGAAAACATCATTGCATCGCGTGGTAAATAACTGAAACGGGCGTAATCTCCGCTCAAGACAAAACGGTCCGCAAGGGCCGTTTTTTTTGGGGTTTATTTGGAGATAGGGGATAGAACATGACGGATTTATGTGACACGATTATGCGCATGATTAATGTGTATGGTGAGTGTGATATGTCTTCTGTTTCTGGAACAAAAAAGCGAACCAATGTCACGCTGAGTGCCGATTTACTTGAACAGGCGAAAGCGTTCGGCATTAACCTCTCAGCAACATTCGATAAAGCATTAGGAGAAGCCGTGAAAGAAAAGAAAAGGAAGCTATTTTTAGAAGAAAACCAACAGGCTATGGATTCCTGTAATGCGTTTACAGAAGACGCAGGACTTTTTTCCACAGGCCGGGGCGTACTGTAATGGCACAGTTTGATGTGTACGAAAATCGGGGAGAAGCTAAAAGTCGCTATCCCTATTTCATGGACATTCAGAACCCGCTTTTTGAAAGGCTGAATGAAAGAGTGGTGATCCCACTGACTCCTGTGGAAAATTTAAGACCAATCCGTCATTTGCATCCATTGGTCAGCGTTGAAGATCAGCAGTTTGTATTAATGACGAATTTACTGACCAGTATCAGCAATTCTGAGTTGAGACATGAGCCAGTGATCAATGCGGGTATCTATCGCAATGACGTTATTGCTGCACTGGACTTACTCGTGATGGGAATTTAAGGCGCAAAAATTTGCGCCTTTTGCTGAGGTTACGCGTTAGCTGAACAGCTTCTGAGTAATAGTGGCAACGTGTTTGCCCTGATGCACGGCAATTCGCAGCTCTTCCGCACTTGGCTGACGTGAACCGTCGCCGCCTGCGAGGGTGGTTGCGCCGTAAGGTGTGCCGCCGCGAACCTGGGAAATGTCGAATAATTCAGGGGTGGTGTAACCGATGGGAACAATGATCATGCCGTGGTGGGCGAGGGTGGTCCAGGTTGAGGTAATCGTCATTTCCTGACCGCCGCCGGTACCGGTTGAGCTAAATACGCTGGCAACTTTACCTGCCAGTGCGCCTTTGGCCCATAAGCCGCCGGTCTGGTCGAGGAAGGTGCGCATTTGGCTGGACATATTCCCGAAACGAGTTGGTGTGCCGAGGATGATGGCGTCGTAATCGGCAAGTTCTGCCGGTGACGCGACGTCTGCTGTCTGGCCGGTTTTCCCGCCTGCGGCTTTAAATGCCTCTTCAGGAATGGTTTCCGGGACGCGTTTTACCGTGACTTCAACACCGGGAACGCTGCGGGCGCCTTCTGCAACACTCTGCGCCATCGTTTCAATATGACCATACATGGAATGATAGAGAACCAGTATTCTTGTCCTACCACGTTTTTCTTCTGACATGTATTATCCTCCTAATCTCGTATTTCAGGCAGCCCACACAATGAAATTGTTAGTCTCGTTTATCCGCTGGTCAACCAAGAAGCAAGATTCTGGTGACAGTCTGCGGCGGCAGCAGGATTTGATAGATAGCTTTTATGCTAATCATCAAGATGATTACTACATGACACCAGAGCATCGTTATGTGGACAAGGGCAAGTCAGGGTTTCACCAAAAACACAAAGCCGAAGGTGCTGCATTCAGACGTATGTTCGACAATGTAATGTCGAAGGTGATACCCGGTGGCTCATTAATCATTGTAGAGAACTTTGACAGGATTTCCCGCGCAGACATTGACACAGCAATTGAAGACGTTAAGAAAATGCTTAGAAAAGGAGTCGGTGTCATGACTCTTGGGGATAGTGAGTTATACGATAAATCTTCACTGACCGATCCTGTGAAATTAATTAAGCACATCATTATTGCTGAGCGTGCGCATGATGAATCTTTGCTTAAACAAAAGCGCGTGTCTGAAGTCTGGGAAAGGAAAATTAAACAAGCCAGAGAGACAGGTTTGCCAATTGGTAAGCAAATGTCAGGATGGCTTGAGCTTAGTGACGACCGAAAACAATTTTTTATAAACGAATCTAAAGCTGAAATTGTCAGAAAAATTTTTGAAATGCGCCTTGCTGGTCATTCAATGTTTGCTATCTGCAAATGGCTAAATGAACATGATTACCCAACTGTAAATGACAGAAAAGTCAGAGTATCAAAAACGCTTAAACCGAATGGGGGTAACTGGTCTGCTCAAAGTATTAAGTGTCTTCTTATTTCACGTGCAGTCATTGGCTATCTTCCTGCAAAGTATTCACCAGACCGTAAAACAATTCTTCGTGAAGAAATACCGGATTATTATCCTCGTATAATTGATGACCAAACCTTCCACGCAGTACAACAACTATTAGCAGATAGTGGGAAAGGTAAAGTTTCATCAGGTGAGCACTGGCTTTACGCAAACATACTTAGAACACTTGTTCGCTGTCGGTGCGGCTTGGTAATGATTCCATCAGGAATACGCAAACCTGTTTACCAAGGCACTTACCGATGCAATGGGATGTCAGAGGGGCGTTGTGATTATGGAAGTGTTTCACGAAAATTGTTAGACACAGAACTTTGCACCAGACTTTTCAGTAAAATAACACAGCTATACGACAGTAATGTTGACGTTCATAAGATGGAAGATTTGCAACGTAAAATTGATGTTGTTGATTCTGAGCTAACGAAGCTGACAGATACTCTCCTTGAATTACCTAACATCATCCAGATAAGAAATGCTCTTGCAGAAAAACAGAAGGAAAAGGATTCACTTTCCTTCGCATTAAAACGTGAGAAATCAAGAGTAGACAGTGCCGTTGACATGGACTTGTCCAAATTGGATTTAGAAACAACGTCAGGCAGAACTGAAGCTCATCTAATCATTAAGAAAATGGTTTCAAGCATAATTGTTAACGGTCGTGACAAGATGGTTGATGTAAATTTAGTTAACGGGAATGTAATCAAAGGTTTTGATTTATCGGGGAAAACTGACCATGCATTAACTCTCGCACATGCAACAAACGCTGATACTGCGATTGATGACATAGCAATTTTTGGTCAGCCAGTTGTCACCATCTATAGAGGCGGTGAACGTCGAGAAATTACACAACCCAGCTATAACGAGTATCCCGAAGCTGAAGAACCTGATTACCCAAACACGGAAGACTGAACATGAGTGAAGAATACGAGTATTACGCGCAATTTGAAGAGAACAAGAATACCCCAGCCAGAGCCAAACAAATGCTCGATGAGCAGTACCAGAAGAAACTTGTTGCACAGAAGGCAGAATTTGAGAGAGAGAAAGATTCTCCGATTGGCATCAGTATCAGTGGGCGTGACCCACACCGAACCACTGGGAAGAAGTACATCGTGCAACCTGATGGTTCTGTGAATTTTGACGAGTGATTGACAGGGCGGCGAAAGTCGCCTTTTTGTTACCCGAAACATAATCTTTCAATAAGCCAAATTTATGAATTTTCTTGTGGTGTGATGCTGTTGCGGTTTTAATACTCACACTTTCAATAAGGAGATTTGAAAAATGGCAATTCCTGCTTACCTATGGCTTAAAGATGATGGCGGCGCACTTATCAAAGGTTCGGTTGATGTAGTAAAGCGCGAACACTCGATAGAAATCACCTCATTCAGCCACAACCTCTACATTCCCACAGATGGCAACACCGGAAAACTGACCGGTACACGTGTTCATGGTGCGCTAATTTTTGAGAAGGAATTTGATAGTTCATCCCCGTATTTGTTTAAAGCGGTTGCGACTGGTCAGAGCCTGAAATCAGCGGAGTTCAAATGGTATCGCATCAATGACGCAGGGCAGGAAGTCGAGTATTACAACATGATGCTTGAGGGCGTCAAAATTGTCTCAGTAACCCCGATGATGCACGACACCAAAACCGTGATAAACGTGGGACACCTTGAACAGGTTCAGGTACGTTATGACAAAATCACGTGGCATTACCTTGACGGAAACATTCAGTACAGTGATGCATGGAATGAGCGTGTAACCGGATAGGTGAAACATGGATACGGTTGAAGAACTAAACGGAACGTATTTCTATCGGGGATTCTCCAATCTGTCATCAGGTGAGTTGTTGTTTTGGATTTTCTTGGATACAACCGCTGAACATTTCGGTGTTGATGACTTTCTGACAATTGGCCTGATTCTGCTGGACAGCCAACGATAGACACACGCACAAAGCCAGGAACTGCAACAAAGGGGACTTCGCCCCTCAGTAAACAGTTGCGTCATCTTCTGGACATAAAAACCAGACGATTACCCACACTGACATCTGGAAGCATTAAAAGGCTGAAGTTCTCCTATGTGACAAATCTGGGTGCTTTCGTTGGTCGGTGGATTCCGATTCTAGGGATTGTCATCATTGCTGCTGATGTCTCTGCGATAGCGTATAAGGCAACGAACAAGTACAACACCATAGCGCGGGGTAATGACAAACTGTGGTAAGTAACGAGGATGTCATAGAGTGGTACAGCCAACGGTTCAATAAGCCTGTTCTATTCTCAAAGAAACAGATTCCGGTCACGATAGACACCAGCCTTTCAACTGGTCGCTATGTATGGGCGAGTGAAACAGGTGCGGAAATCATGGATGAGTATTTTGAACATTTTGGTGTTGACCCTGCTGACTTTGATTTCTATAAGTATTGGCCTATAGAGACCTTTATTCTCTTTGCGCTGTGTACCAGTGGAAATGATCAGGATGAACCACAACCACTGACGCTCGGAATGTTGGCTGAATCTGCACGGGCGGGAAAGTGGCTCTATGGCTGACTCGTTATGAGATGGCTTGTGCAGTTTCTGCTGGCTGTGGGCTACGTGCTGGCGCTCATAATCCTGACCGTTCTGTTCACTCAGGTGATAGATAGTTTTGTAATGGTCTAATCAAAC
>NZ_JBKEZJ010000027.1:0-32102 GCF_046449555.1 Rahnella selenatireducens | reverse complement strand
AATCTTTCCGACCCGGTCACTCCGTGATGTTGTTCACGTTGCTCCCTGTCGATGGAGCGGCATTATAGGGAGTTCTCAGCAGGCCGCAACCCCTAATTTCAATTATTTTATCAACCGTTCAGAAAAACATCGAATGTGTCAATTACGCTCAATGAGTGAATAAAAAACGGGCTCCAAATCGCTTTGGAGCCCGTTTTTGGCTTTTTACCTACTGATTACTGTCTTGCGACAATGTGATCATTTTCCACATCAACAGTAATTGGCTTACCTGGAATCAGCTTACCTGACAAAATTTGCTGTGCCAGCGGGTTTTCAATCTCCTGCTGGATGGCACGTTTCAATGGACGCGCACCATAAACAGGGTCAAACCCAGTATTGCCAAGCAGTTCAAGCGCGGCATCGGTCAGCGTTGCTGAATAGCCGTGTTCTTCCAGACGTTTATACAAACGCTCCAGCTGAATCTTAGCGATATTCTTGATATGCGCATGACCCAGTGGATGGAACACAACAACTTCATCTATACGGTTGATGAATTCCGGACGGAAGCTGTGTGTCACCACTTCCATGACGGATTCTTTCATCTGCGCATAGCTGGCTTCGCCAAAATGCTGCTGGATAATGTCGGAGCCCAGGTTAGAAGTCATGATAACTACCGTATTACGGAAGTCGACCGTTCTGCCCTGCCCGTCGGTCAGACGACCATCGTCCAACACCTGCAATAAGATGTTGAAGACATCAGGGTGCGCCTTTTCCACTTCATCTAATAAGATGACGGAATAAGGACGGCGACGAACAGCTTCCGTCAGGTAGCCACCTTCTTCATAACCGACATAGCCCGGAGGCGCACCAACCAGACGTGAAACCGAGTGCTTCTCCATAAACTCTGACATATCGATACGGACCATCGCGTCATCACTGTTAAACAGGAATGTCGCCAGCGCCTTACACAGTTCCGTTTTACCAACACCGGTCGGCCCGAGGAACAGGAATGACCCGATCGGACGGTTGGGATCTGACAACCCGGCACGGCTACGACGGATAGCATTCGATACCGCTTCCACTGCTTCGTTCTGACCGATCACCCGGTTATGCAGCTCTTCTTCCATCCGCAGCAGTTTTTCACGTTCACTTTCCAGCATGCGTGCTACCGGAATCCCGGTCCAGCGCGCCAGTACGTCGGCGATTTCCACATCTGTTACGCGGTTGCGCAGCAGCTTCATGGTTTTACCTTCGGCCTGGGTCGCCGCAGCCAGCTGTTTTTCCAGTTCAGGAATTTTCCCGTACTGCAATTCTGACATCCGGCCCAGGTCACCTACACGTCGAGCCTGCTCAAGCGTAATCTTGGCCTGCTCAAGTTCGGCTTTAATATTCTGCGTACCGGTCAGTGACGCTTTTTCAGCTTTCCATTCTTCTTCAAGCTCAGAATATTCGCGCTCTTTCTGGCTCAATTCGGTTTCCAGCATTTCAAGGCGTTTAACACTGGCATCGTCAGACTCTTTCTTCAGCGCCTGCTGTTCCAGTTTAAGCTGGATGATACGGCGGTCGAGACGATCCAGAGACTCAGGTTTAGAGTCCATCTGCATACGAATGCTGGACGCCGCTTCATCTATCAGGTCAATTGCTTTATCCGGCAACTGACGATCCGAGATGTAGCGGTGTGACAAGGTTGCCGCCGCAACGATCGCCGGATCGGTAATTTGCACATGGTGATGCAGCTCGTAGCGTTCTTTCAGCCCACGCAAAATTGCAATGGTATCTTCGACTGAAGGTTCGGCCACAAACACTTTCTGGAAACGACGCTCTAACGCCGCATCCTTTTCAATGAACTGGCGATACTCATTTAACGTCGTTGCGCCCACGCAATGAAGTTCACCACGCGCAAGCGCCGGTTTCAGCATATTACCGGCATCCATCGCGCCGTCCGCTTTACCTGCACCGACCATTGTGTGCAATTCGTCGATGAACAGAATGACGTTCCCTTCCTGTTTTGCCAGATCGCTCAACAGGCCTTTCAGACGTTCTTCAAATTCACCGCGATATTTCGCCCCGGCGACTAACGCGCCCATATCCAGGGACAACACGCGTTTGTTTTTCAACCCTTCCGGGACTTCACCATTAATGATGCGCTGTGCCAGGCCTTCCGCAATAGCGGTTTTACCGACACCAGGCTCACCAATCAGCACCGGGTTATTTTTGGTACGACGTTGCAATACCTGAATAGTCCGGCGAATTTCTTCATCACGACCGATGACCGGGTCCAGTTTGCCCTGTTCGGCACGCTCGGTCAGATCGATAGTGAATTTCTTCAATGCCTGACGTTGGTCTTCGGCATTCTGATCATCCACTTTCTCACCTCCACGCATTTGATCGATAGCCGCAGTAATCTTCTCGGCCGATGCGCCGCAGGCTTTCAACATATCAGTCAAAGAGCCACGGTCTTTCATGACGGCCAGAACGAAGAGTTCTGAGGAAATAAAGGTATCAGCGCGTTGTTGCGCCAATTTGTCACAAAGATTTAAAACACGTACCAGTTCATGGGATGGTTGAACATCACCACCGGTACCTTCAACTTGCGGCAGACGCCCCAAAGCCTGATCAACATCCGTGCGCAGTTTCTGGGTATCAACCCCGGCTGCTGTTAATAAAGGACGCACGGTTCCGCCTTCCTGAGTGAGCAAAGCACTCATGAGATGGACGGGTTCGATAAATTGATTGTCACGCCCGAGCGCGAGAGACTGAGCATCCGCGAGGGCAAGCTGGAATTTGCTGGTAAGACGATCCAGACGCATAATACCTCCAATACTGAACAGAATTGCTACTGGAGATTAGATGAGGTCAACCCTCACGTTTTCAAGGTTATCTTGGCAGTATATTCGGAGGACAGCTGCTATGCGCGATGGATCGTCTTGATTCGACAGGTTATATCAGCCAAATTAAACTTGCCAGTCGCCCGGTCATTCCGTCACGCCGGTAAGAGTAAAATTGGGTACAGTCAGACAGGGTACAATACTCGCCACCATAAATAGCCGTGACGCCTGCCGCCTGTAGCCGTAGCCGGGCAAGCAGGTAAATATCCGCCATAAATTTCTCACCCGCAGGTACAAATGCAGCCGATGATACGGAGTCAAAAGCCATAAATGCTTCACGGACTTCGCCCCCAACTTCAAACTGCGACGGCCCGATAGCCGGCCCGAGCCACGCCATTATCTTGTCAGGAGATGATGCAAAACGGGATACCGTATTTTCCAGCACACCGGCACACAATCCACGCCAGCCCGCATGCGCAGCGGCTACTTCACCACCGGCCTCATTACAGAAAAGAACCGGCAGGCAGTCAGCGGTCATTGCGGCGCACACTACACCCTGCTCACAGGTATAAGCCGCATCGGCAACTAAAGCAGGAAGCGAAGGCGTTTGATGCGTCAGGTTAACAACATCGGTGCCATGAACCTGCTCCAGCCAATGTGGCGCAGACGGCAATCCACCGAGTTCAACCAGACGCTGACGATTCGCCGCAACATGTTCAGGATTATCTCCGACATGTCCGCCGAGATTGAGCGAGCCGTAAGGAGGCAAACTGATGCCTCCCTGACGGGTTGTTGAACATGACCGCACCGATGCCGGTTGCGGCCATTGAGGCTGGATAAACGTACTCATTACCAGTTCATCTGATCCTTGAACTCTTCAGTATCGGCTTTCAGCGCATTAATCAGATCGACCATATCCTGAGGAAGCGGCGCATGCCATTCCATCTGGATACCGGTGACCGGATGATAAAGACGCAGCATAGTCGCGTGAAGAGCCTGACGATCGAATCCGCGCAGCATACTAATGAACGACTCGGAGGCACCTTTTGGCAGGCGCGGACGACCACCATAGAGCTGATCGCCTAACAAAGGATGGTTGATGTGAGCCATATGTACGCGGATCTGGTGTGTACGTCCGGACTCCAGACGCAGACGCAGACGCGTATGAGCACGGAAATGCTCCATGATGCGATAGTGCGTAGTGGCCGGTTTGCCTGTCGGATGGACTGCCATATGCGTACGCTTGGTGGAATGGCGCGCAATCGGCTCATTCACTGTGCCGCCTGCCGTCATTGTACCAATCGCGACGGCTTCATACTCGCGGGTGATTTCGCGAGCCTGAAGTGCCGTCACCAGATGCGTTTGTGCCGGAACCGACTTCGCGACCACCATCAGACCGGTGGTATCTTTATCGAGACGGTGAACGATGCCACAGCGCGGAACGTCGATGATTGCAGGGTAATAATGAAGCAATGCATTTAGCACTGTTCCATCCGGATTCCCTGCACCCGGATGAACAACCAAATCGCGGGGTTTATTGATGACTAAAATATCAGTATCTTCATACACGATATCTAAAGCGATATTTTGTGGCAGCCAACGCGCTTCTTCTTCAATTTGCGCATCGATTGCGATAGCCTCGCCACCCAACACTTTTTCTTTTGGTTTGGTCACTTTTTTGCCATTGACCGTGACCCTGTCTTCAAGGATCCAATCTTTTATGCGAGATCTTGAATAATCAGGGAACAATTCGGCCAAAGCCTGATCTAACCGTTGACCGAGTTGAGATTCGGCCACCGTTGCGGTGAGTTGTACTTGTTGTGCCATATGCAGCTTCTTGGTTAACGTTGGGTTTTCACGGCGATGCCGTTTAAAATAATGTGCTATTGTAGCTGGTCTTTGTCGGGAGCTTAACGGACAGTCTCCCAGAATAACACCTGAGGATAATCAAAACGTCATGACGCGTGTGAAATATCTGGTGGCAGCAGCCACGTTGAGCCTGGCGCTGGTCGGTTGCTCCAGTTCCAAAGAAACGGTTCCCGATAATCCGCCTAACGTCCTTTATGCGACTGCCCAGCAAAAGCTGCAGGACGGTAACTTTAAAGGCGCGATTGCGCAATTAGAAGCGCTGGATAACCGCTATCCGTTTGGGCCTTACTCGCAGCAAGTTCAGTTAGATCTGATTTATGCCTATTACAAGTCTGCTGACTTGCCAATGGCTCAGGCTTCTATTGATCGCTTTATGCGCCTGAACCCAACCCATCCCAATATCGACTACGTCATGTACATGCGTGGTTTGACGGATATGGCGTTGGATGACAGTGCACTGCAAGGATTTTTCGGTGTTGATCGTTCAGACCGCGATCCACAGCATGCACGTGCAGCATTCCGTGATTTCAGCCAGCTGATCCACTCATATCCAAACAGCCAGTACGCAACTGATGCGACGAAACGTTTGGTATTCCTGAAAGATCGTTTAGCGAAATACGAGCTGTCAGTGGTGCAATACTACACTAAACGTGGCGCTTACGTCGCTGTCGTTAACCGTGTAGAGCAAATGCTGAAAGATTATCCGGATACGAAAGCAACGCGCGACGCGCTGCCGTTGATGGAAAGTGCCTACCGCGAACTGCAGCTGAACAACCAGGCTGACAAAGTCGCGAAAATTATTGCCGCCAATAGCGCAGCGTAATTTTACATGTCCGTACACAAACGGTAGCTGAGGCTGCCGTTTTTTTTTGGCTCTTTTTGGGGAGTGGAAACAGAAAGGATAAAAAACGCGCGGCGAAATACAGGAAAAACCGAAACAATAGCGAACTGATCCCATCAATCATGCCTGCTCCGGCAGCAAGTCTCAAGACCTTTCCCGCCATAAATTACCCGGGGTCACAAAATCTTCATAGTTGACAAAAAGTGACAAAAAACCGTGGATTTGGGCACGCATTTCACAAAAAAGGCTGGTATGTTGGATTCATCGGAGACGGAAAAAGAGAGGTAAGTCATATGACAGTTAACATTACCAGTAAACAAATGGACATCACTCCCGCGATTCGTGAACACATCGAAGGACGTCTGAAAAAACTGGATAAATGGCAAACTCAGCTCATTAACCCGCACGTAATCCTGTCGAAAGGACCTCAGGGATTTGTCGCCGATGCGACCATCAGCACACCAAATGGCACACTGGTTGCCAGTGCCACGCATGATGATATGTATGCTGCCCTTAACGACATGACCACAAAACTTGAGCGTCAGCTCAACAAAGCGCAGCATAAGGGTGAAGCCCGCCGTGCAGAATCCGGCGTCAAAGAACTCAATCTGGAACCGGTGCAGGAAGAAGAGGAATAGCCGGGTTATCCGAAAGGCAGTTCACAACGCGCTCTCAGGAGCGCGTTTTTTGTACCTGAAAGAAATCCTTATTGACACAGGGAAAACCCAGCGGTTACTTTAAGACTCAGTTCAACTCTATGGAAACAACACCTACATGAATACCCGTCTGTTTTTCTTCGCATTCTTTTTTACCTTCCCCTGAATGGGAGGCGTTTCGTCGCGAAAGAATGAATGCGAAGACGAACAACAAAGCCTCCTGAAAAGGGGGCTTTTTTTATACCTGCGTTTCACACAATTTTGCTGAAAGAAAGAACATCAAAAAGGGTAATAACATGACTGAGAATTCATTACTGGCACTGCGCGAGCGCATCAGTGCATTAGATCTGAAACTGCTGGCCCTGCTGGCAGAACGACGTTCGATGGCGATTGAAGTCGCGCAATCCAAAATGCACTCTCACCGCCCTATTCGCGATAAAGAGCGCGAGATAGAACTGATTAATGCACTGATTCAGGAAGGAAAAAAACAAGGGCTGGACGGACATTACATCACTCGCGTTTATCAGCTTATTATCGAAGATTCCGTTCTGACACAGCAGGCACTTCTTCAGCAGCATCTGAACAAAACCAGTTCCGACTCCGCACGTATCGCGTTTCTTGGCCCGAAAGGCTCCTATTCTCACCTCGCCGCTCGTCAGTTTGCTGCCCGCCATTTCGACCAGTTCATCGAATGTGGCTGCCAGAAATTCCAAGATATCTTCTCGCAGGTGGAAACCGGTCAGGCAGATTACGCAGTGTTGCCTATCGAAAACACCAGTTCCGGCTCAATCAATGACGTTTACGATTTGCTGCAACACACCAGCCTGTCGATTGTCGGCGAACTGACCAACCCTATCGATCACTGCGTTCTGGTCGCGACCGATACGGACCTTTCGCAGATCCAGACGGTTTACAGCCACCCGCAGCCGTTCCAGCAATGCAGCCAGTTCATCAACCGCTTCCCGCACTGGAAAATTGAATACTGCGAAAGCACCGCCGCTGCCATGGAAAAAGTGGCCGCCGCAAACTCCCCGCACATTGCCGCACTCGGCAGCGAAGCCGGTGGCGCGCTGTATAAACTGCAAGTGCTTGAACACAATCTGGCAAACCAGAAGGAAAACATCACCCGTTTCATTATTCTGGCGCGTAAAGCAATTGAAGTGACGGATCAGGTTCCTGCCAAAACCACGCTGATCATGGCGACCGGTCAGCAGGCCGGCGCGCTGGTGAATGCGCTGCTGGTGCTGCGCGATCAGGGCATCATCATGACGAAACTGGAATCTCGCCCGATTAACGGCAATCCGTGGGAAGAGATGTTTTATATCGACGTGCAGGCCAACCTGCGTTCGGAAGAGATGAAAAAAGCGCTCAAGGATCTGGCGCCAATCACGCGTTCCCTGAAAGTGCTAGGTTGTTATCCCAGCGAAAACGTCGTGTCTGTCGATTTATAACAGCCTTTTCCAGACAAAATAAAAGGGCGCTGCATCATGATGCGGCGCCCTACTTTTTAACTGAACCAGCCGTTACTTACGGTTGTCGTTCGCCTGTCGCAATAACGCACCGCTTTCCTTCAGGAAGCGTGGCGCATAATCGCCGAACCAGTGCTCAACCTTTCTGAATTTACTGATAAACGCGTCTTTATCACCGCTTTCCAGCAGCGCCAGCGCATCACCAAAACGCTGATAGTAACGCTTGATCAGTGCCAGATTGCTTTCGGAGGACATAATGATGTCTGCATAAAGCTGAGGATCCTGCGCAAACAGTCGCCCGACCATCGCAAGTTCGAGGCGATAAATCGGCGAAGACAGCGCCAGCAATTGCTCAATCTGAACATTCTCTTCAGACAGATGTAAGCCGTACGCGAATGTCGCGAAGTGGCGCAGCGCCTGAATAAAGGCCATGTTCTGATCGTGTTCAACCGCACTGATTTTATGCAACCGCGCGCCCCACACCTGCAACTGCTCCAGTAACCACTGGTACGCCTGCGGTTCGCGGCCATCGCAATACACCACAACCTGTTTTGCCAGACTGCTGACATCCGGACCAAACATCGGATGCAGACCAAGCACCGGGCCTTCGTGTACTGCCAGCATCGCCTGAAGCGGGCGGTTTTTCACCGACGCCAGATCCACCAAAATACAGTCATCAGACAGTTTTGGCAGACGGGCAATCACCTCTTCGGTCAGATGAATCGGCACGCTGACGATCACCATTCCTGCATCCGCCAGTAACGTTTCCGCCTGTGGCCAGTCTTCCTGCTCCAGAACCTTGACCTGATAACCGGACAACTCCAGCAGACGGGTAAACAAACGCCCCATCTGCCCGTTTCCGCCGATAATCACTACCGGACGCAGCGCCGGATGCAAGGTTTTGAAGCCTTTATCATTTTCGCTTGAGTAGGACTCACGCATTACGCGGCGCAATACATCTTCAATCAGATCCGGCGGAACCCCGAGGTTCTGCGCTTCCTGACGGCGGGAGGCCAGCATTGCGGCTTCCCGTTCAGGCACATAAATCGGCAAACCATAACGGCTTTTGACTTCCCCGACTTCTGCCACCAGCGCCAGACGCCGTGATAAGAGATCTAACAACGCTTTATCGACGTCGTCGATCTGATCGCGCAACGCGTTAAGTTCTGCCACCATAAAAACTTACTCTCCTGCGATTCGTGCCGCCAGTGCGTCACCCAGTTCCTGATGCATGGTCCGTAACAGGTTTTCCGTGGTTTCCCAATTGATACAGGCATCGGTTACCGACACACCGTATTTCATTTCTGAACGCGGTTGTTCAGAAGACTGGCTACCTTCGTTCAGATGGCTTTCCAGCATCAGGCCCGTAATTGAGCGGTTGCCGGCCTTAATCTGATCAATCACGGACTGAGCCACAACGGGCTGGCGACGATAGTCTTTGTTTGAGTTACCGTGACTGCAATCTATCATCAAGGAAGGATGGAGTCCCGCGTCGCTCATCTGTTTTTCACACGCCTGAACGTCCTGCACGCTGTAATTTGGTGTTTTGCCGCCGCGTAAAATCACGTGGCCGTCCGGGTTACCCTGGGTCTGCAACAGACAAACCTGCCCGGCCTGATTGATGCCGACAAAACGGTGTGCCATTTCCGCCGCACGCATGGCATTGATTGCCGTGCCCAGACTGCCGTCAGTACCGTTTTTGAAACCCACCGGCATGGACAAACCTGACGCCATTTCACGGTGAGTCTGCGATTCCGTCGTACGCGCACCAATTGCAGACCAGCTGAACAGATCGCCTAAGTATTGCGGGCTGTTGGGATCCAGCGCTTCGGTCGCCAGCGGTAATCCCATGCCGACCAGTTGCAACAGCAAGTCACGTGCAATGTGCAAACCGCCTTCAACATCAAACGTGCCATCCATGTGCGGATCGTTGATCAAACCTTTCCAGCCCACCGTTGTACGTGGCTTTTCGAAGTAAACGCGCATCACGATGTACAGACGATCGCTCAGTTCCGCTGCCAGCGTTTTGAGATGGCGAGCATAATCCAGTGCCGCATCAACGTCATGAATTGAGCAAGGACCACAGACCACCAGCAGACGAGGATCACGACCGTGCACAATATCAGCGATGGTTTTACGTGCTTCGGAAATGCTGTTTTCGTCGCTGACGCTCAGAGGAAAGCGATTTTTCAGTTCTTCAGGTGTGATCAGGATTTGTTCGGCAGTGATGTGAACATTATTCAGGGCGTCTTTTTGCATGATGGTGTTCCGCTTGTCAGGAAAATGGGTGGCCATTGAGGCATCTGCGGACAACATTAACACAGCACGTAAACTTATCAAGCCTTAGTTGTAAACTTAAAGTTACCATTACCGGCCATTAAATCAAAAATGGAAAGTTAAGTTTCCATTAATTCTTTCAGTGCTGAGAATTCTGTACCGTGGAAATTACACACAGTCCGAAGGGATAAGGGAAGGTCAGATTTCAAGAGTCAAGAAGGAGAGGATAACTTTGAGGGATTCCCCTCAGCAGCCGGACGGATTGCTGAGGGTGAAGAATTACAGATTGCGATCCAGGGTAATAAAGACCTGCCCTAACGCCGTGACTTCTTCGACGCCGCATTCGAAATGGCTATCCTGCCGCGTCACTTTGATGCGATTTCCAGGGATACGCGCCACGTCATAGACATCCACATCACCATCGATATTCAAAAGCCAGCGCCCGTTGCCCGGAATCGTGCTGCCTAAATCGATGATCCAAGAGTGATTGCCTTTAACGATGTAAGCCGGTTCAGCAAGAGAACCGTCCAGTAGAGAAGGATCAGCTACCCACAGGCCTTCCTCTTCTAACGCGCCACCTCGTAATCTCAACTTTTTAAGCTGAAGCACACTTGCAGAAGCGGATGATCCTGCGGACGGCACATCCTGCATATTCCCTTTGCCCGTTGCAAGCCAGCGCAGTGAAACACCGGTATCCAGCGCACAGGCGACAACCACATCACCTGGGAAATAATCTCTTCTTACCCAGGTACTTATCGTTCCAGAGGATAACCCATACAGATCACCAAGTTCTTTCTGCATGCTAAAGCCGTAAGCCTGAAGCATACGCGTCAGAACGGCTTTTCCACCTTCGAGTTCATCTAATTGCATCTGGCGAAAACCCCTGGACCTGTAAATATCATATTGACAACTTGCAAATGCAAGCTTAGATTGATTATGTAATGTACCAATAGAAAGCCATGATACCAAATTTACGGCGCAGTGGAGAATCCGCAATGCGTTCCTGAAGCAACAGGCGGCAAACTGAGGAGGATCTCCTGCCCACGGAATGGGGCCATGAGGAGGAGTTATGTTTTTAGGCACAGAGCAGCAGCGGCTGACGGGCTTGCGCCAGATCGCGCATTTAAAGGAAACCTATTTTTCTGACAGTAAAAATAAACTGGAAACAATTTTTGATCAGACTTCGGACAAATTGAAAACCACATTATGTTTCCATGCCGGACTTAAGCGCCGTCATACCTTATTAACGTATTCAGAATTAAAACCCGAGGAGCAATTAAAAATTGCTCAGGCCATATTATCCCTGCGCCATTTTACCGCGCGATATACAGGAGAATTTTGCTGATGGCTGACTGGATGGATGAATCCCAGGAATATCAGTTAACTGTTTTACAGGAACAAATCGCCCGTGCAACCCGCACGACGCGCACCCCGTCTGCATACTTCTGTGAGGATTGCGAGTGTGTCATTCCGGAAAAGCGCAGAAAGATTATTCCGGGCGTTCAGCGTTGTATTGGGTGTCAGGAGATTAATGAGCTCAGGAAAATGAATTACCGCCCCGTATAAGTAACTTTTATTTTTCAGTTTTTAATAAATTCATTCTGGAAATATTCCTTTTCCGGGAAGGCGTGTTGCTGCCTTTTTTCTGCAAAACCGTTTGGGGGAAATAGTTTATGAAAATTAATCTACCGGAGATAACAACATCTTCTGCATTCGCTCCCCTGACCGGAAAAAATGAAGCTGGTCCTTGGTGGTGGAATGCGCCGCCCCCGGCAATAAGCAGCCCGTTGGAAAAACCGCTGAGCCGTGATTTTTGTCAGCGCCAGCAGGCAGCACTTTCTGAGATTGCCGCCCTTCCACGCTGCCTGCGCGCCCCCCTGCATCAGCGGTATCAGTTTTTACTGGAGACAAAGGGCGTGCGTCCGGCATTTCATTTCCTGATGACCGTGTTTGTACAACGATTATGGCCACGCATCCAGCGGGTCAGCGCGCGCCACAGGCTTTACCGCCAGTATTCGGAAAAACTGCTGGCAGAAGAGGAAACCTTCAACCGCCTGCCCGATCTTAATAATGACGCGCTGAAACGGCTGGCAAACATTCTGGCCATTCATATGCAGGATGCTTACGAACATCATTGCGAACGCTGGCTGGAACAGGTGCCTGAACCGGACGTTTTACTGCAAGACTGCACGCAGCGTGAGATTTTCGGGCATCTGGCGGCGATGGCGCGTTCCGTTCGCATTCAGCCACTGTACTGGAATGCATGGCAAAAAGGCCGGATGACCGCGCAGGCGGCGGTCGCCAGCATTTCCCGGCTGGTCAGCGGTGAATGGTGGGAAAGGCAACTGCGTTCGCAGCAACGTCTGTGGCGCGAGGCGCTGATGATCGCCTGCGGTTATGTAAACCGGTCTACTTCGCCTTATGCCAGCAAAAATGCCATCCGTGACGTGGTTTCCCGCCGCCTCTCCACGCTCAATTACCTGAAGCAGTGTGAGCTGGAAAACGTCGAATCCGGTGACAGACTGAGCCTGCTGGAAACCGTTTTAGCCAGCGTTTCGAACCCTAAACTGCGGCGCATGGAATTGATGACGCTGATTGCCGGCGTGGAAGATGTCGCCGATCAGCAACAGGATCGGGGATTGTTTATCACGCTGACGACGCCGTCAAAATACCATCCGATGAAAACTTACGGGCCGCATTCACCCCCGACGTTCAATCCCAAATGGAATCAGTACGCTTTTACACCTAAAAATGCGCAGAGATACCTGGTCGCCGTCTGGGCAAAAATCCGCACCACGTTTAAAGATAAAGGCCTGAAAGTTTACGGCGTTCGCGTCGTTGAGCCCCATCACGACGGTACGCCGCACTGGCATATGATGTTGTTCACGCCGCCTGAACAGCAGCAAAAAGTGGTCGACGTGATGCGCCGTTACGCGCTTGAAGACGATCCCGACGAACCCGGTGCAGCGGAATCCCGCTTTCACTGCAAACCGCTCAACCGCGGAGGCGCTGCCGGGTACATCGCCAAATATGTCGCTAAAAATATCGATGGCTACGCGCTCGAAGGCGAAACCGATCATGATTCTGGCCGGTTGCTGACCGATGTCGCCACCGCCGTCACCGCCTGGGCATCGACCTGGCGGATCCCGCAGTTTCACGCCATTGGCATCCCTTCTGTCGGTGCGTGGCGCGAATGCCGTCGCATACGAAATCAGAGCCTCGCCAGCAGGTTTGACCAACGCGTTGAAGAAGTTCGCAGCTCGGCAGATCAGGGAAGTTTTTCCCGTTATATTCAGGCGCAGGGCGGCATCCATGTCCGGCGAAAAGATCAGACCGTACGCGTTGCCCGCAAAATCAGTGAACAGCTCAACGCTTACGATGAACCGCGACAAAAAGTCATCGGCATTTATGCGCCGCATATCGGCGAGTCGGAAATATTTCTCACACATACCGAGCAATGGCGCATTGTTCGTCAACGTCAATCTAGCGCAGAAATCCCGGTCTTCCGCTCACCTTGGAGTTCTGTCAATAACTGTGGATCGGAATCCCTGTCGTGATCGCTGAAATCCATACAAAAACCACGCCAATAAAAATTTCCGCATTAATTCAATGAATTATATTTTTTAAAATGCTCTGAGTGTTGACGTATTAGATCAATTAAAGAATACTGTATATAAACACAGTATCTGGCGAGGGGAGAAAATGGAAAACCTGACTAAACAACAGCTAACGTTGTCCAGGATACAATTGATCGCAGACATTTCGCAGACAGCGCAATGCAATCCAAAAGAATTTCTTGTTGTGATGTCACTGATTTCAGAGCTGGCTGGCCAGGCTCTGACCGGTGAGGATCAGGACGCTCTCTGTTACAACGGGAGCGCTGACGAAGCTCACTGAAAACCTGTTCAGCGGCGGTACTTCTCTATTGTGGCGCTTATTCTTCCGGCTCCTGTTCGGACTAAGCGCCCCGCCATTTCCCCTTTCTACATTCCCTGTTGTGCCATACGTTTAACAACCCTCTCAGATTGCTGCCTCCGGCCATATTCCGCAGACTGATTTCACCTCCTGACGATTTCACTCACTTGCGGAGAAAACCGATGAAACTCTATGCAGAACAGGGCGATACCCTCGATTCCATGTGCTGGCGTTATTACGGCCGCACCGCGGTTGTCGTGGAAAAAGTGTACGCCGCCAATAAAGGCATTGCGGACTTAGGCCCGCTATTGCCTCACGGCACCGCCGTTGAAATGCCTGATATCGCTGAACAACCGGTTCAGGAAGCGATCAAGTTATGGGACTGAATACTGAACGCATCAGCTCGGCCTGCGCCTATTTCATTGCCACGTCGCTGACCTGGCTGGCGGGCCTGACATCACAGGATGTGGCCTTTTTAGTTGGCTCCTTCGTGGGCGTCGGGACTTTCCTTGTCAACTGGTACTACCGGCGAAAAAGTTTACAGCTTCTGGCGCGCAGCAACCTGAACCCGAAAACCTATGAAGACCTCAACTCTTAAGCGGTGCAGCGCTGCCGTGGTTCTGGCGCTGATGGCGGCGCTGCCCGGTTATGACTCTCTGCAGGTCTCGGAAGAAGGGTTGCTACTGATTACTGACTTTGAAGGTTGCAAGCTGCAACCCTATCAGTGCAGCGCAGGCGTCTGGACCAGCGGCATTGGCCATACGGCAGGCGTGGTTCCAGGAAAACCGATCAGCGAGCATCAGGCGGCTGAAAACCTGCTGCAGGATATTCAGCAAACCGAGCACGCCGTCAAAAAGTGCATGCCCGCCGACATGCCGCAGCCGGTCTTTGATGCCGTAGTGTCATTTAGTTTTAACGTCGGCACCGGCACGGCTTGCAAATCCACGCTGGCGTATTTCATCAACAAACACCAATGGCGGCAGGCCTGCGGACAACTTCCTCGCTGGGTTTATGTGAAAGGCCAGCGCAGCAGCGGGCTGGAACGCCGAAGAAACGCCGAATTCACCGTTTGCATGAAGGGAATTGAATGAAAGCATTGCTGGCACTTATGGCAGGAATGGCCCTGTTAATCGTCATCCTGCTGCTTTCCAACCGTTCACTACAGCACGACCTCAACAATGCCGTTCAGCAGCACAACGCGCTGACCGCGCAAATACACCAGCGCGATCAACTGATTACCGAGCTGAATCAGCAAATGCAGCAACGAGCGGAAGCCGAACTGGCGTTACGTCAAGACCTGAGCACCGCCGCGCTGGTGATGCAGTCCCGGGAACAGGAACGACAAAGGAGCCTTCATGACAATCCGCAATCGCGCCAGTGGGCTGACGCTGATTTGCCTGCTGACGTTAGCCGGCTGCACGACCGCCCGGCCTTCAGCTCCGCCAGCGATTATTTACGTTGGCTGTCCGGCGGTCAGATCCTGCCCGATTCCGCCCAGCCACCCGCGCACTAACGCGGCGCTGAGCGCCGATATTCTCCAGCTGGAATCCGCCCTGCTGAGCTGCGGCCTGCAGATTGAGACCATCAAAAAGTGTCAGGAGGCACAACATGCAAAAACCACTGCAGCTAAAACAACAGCTGATTGAGCAAATCCCCTTTTTCCAATCAGCGCCTGAAAAGCTGGTGATGACCACCGGCGCAGGAAATATCGTCGCCACATCGGCCACTTCATTGTCCTTCGAATACCGTTACACGCTGACTTTAAGCGTCAGCAACGACAATGCGCCCGATGAAAGTCTGACAGACCAGATGGTGGTCGCCATCCTCGACTGGCTTCGGGTCAATCAGCCGGAGATTCTCGGTAATGTCACACACCGGCTGACTGACTTCACTTTTGTGCCGCCGGGCCAGGCGCTTTTATTTACGCTGCAACTCACCGAACGGGTTCAGGTCGATGACGAAAATAGCGTCCGGACGATCACTCACCTGCCGGAACCGCCGCTGCCGGATAACGTTGCCCTGCCGCGCCAGGTATACCTCAACGGAGAACTGATCAGCAGCTGGACCGAGTAACCCGATGACAACTGTTGTGCCATCCGCTGACAGACGGCCATCAGTTGTCGCCCAACCCTGTGAAACGGCATCCTTTATCCCATGAATACAAACTTTCAACTCAACGACATCATGCGTCTGATTGGCAATCTGGTGCGCATCGGAACGGTGTCAGAACTGGATTTACCGAATGCCCGTTGCCGCGTCACCACCGGAAGCAATGTGACGGCGTGGCTGCCGTGGATGACTCACCGCGCGGGCCGCACCCGGAGCTGGTGGGCACCCTCTCCCGGCGAACAGGTTTTACTGCTGTCGATGGGCGGCGAGCTGAATACTGCGTTCGTCTTACCGGCCGTATTTTCCAATACCTCACCGGCGCCGTCGGCTTCGGCTGATGCCCTGCATCTGGCCTTCCCGGACGGCGCGACTTTTGAGTACGAACCGGCGAACGGCGCCCTGAAAGTCAGCGGTATCAAAACGGCTGTGGTGGACGCGTCGGAGCAGGTTGATGTCACCGCGCCGGAAATCCGCTGCACCGCCAGCACTCGCATCACGCTGGATACGCCGGAAGTCGTCTGCACCCGCAAACTGACCACCGCCTCTCTTGAAGTTAAACAAGGCGGCACGCTGACCGGCAATTTAACCCACAGCGGCGGAAGCCTGACGTCCAACGGCATCGTGGTACATACCCATCGCCACAGCGGCGTACAGACTGGCGGCGGTCAAACCGGAGGCCCGCAATGAGTAATCCAAAGTACCTGGGGATGAACAAAAACAGCGGCACGGCGATAGAAGATTTCGATCATATCCGCCAGTCCGTTAGCGACATTTTGAACACACCCGCCGGTTCCAGAGTGATGCGCCGGAACTACGGTTCACTGCTTTCATCGCTCATTGATCAGCCGCAAAACGACGCACTGCGCCTGCAAATGATGGCGATCTGCTACACCGCTTTGCTGCACTGGGAACCGCGTATTTCACTCACGGCCATAACTTTTGACACCGGTTACACCGGCAAAATGGTCGTAGAACTGACCGGAAGCCGTCACGATACGGCATCCGATTTTTCTCTCAATATTCCTGTGAGCTGACACTATGGCAACGATCGATTTGAGCCAGTTACCGGCCCCCGATGTGGTCGAAAAACTGGATTATGAAAGCCTGTTTGAAGAACGAAAAACCACGCTGATTTCGCTGTATCCCGCCGATCAGCAGGAAGCCATCAGCCGTACGCTGACGCTGGAATCCGAGCCGCTGGTCAAACTCCTACAGGAGAATGCCTACCGCGAACTGATCCTGCGCCAGCGGGTAAACGAAGCCGCCCGGGCGGTCATGGTGGCCTATGCCACGGGCAGTGATTTGGATCAGCTGGCGGCGAATAACGGTGTCCAGCGACTGGTTCTGACCCCGGCAGATAATACGACGCTCCCGCCAACGGCGGCGGTAATGGAAAATGATGCAGATTTCCGCAGCCGCATTCCGCAGGCATTCGAAGGAATGAGCGTCGCAGGCCCGGCCGGTTCCTACGAGTATCACGGACTTTCCGCAGACGGTCGCGTCGCCGACATTTCGGTCATCAGCCCGTCTCCTGCCAATGTGACGATTTCGGTGTTGTCGAGAGAGGCGGATGGCATTGCCCCTGAAGACTTGCTGTCCAGAGTCCGCATTGCGCTCAACGACGAAAATGTGCGGCCGATTGCAGATCGTGTTCTGGTGCAATCCGCCAGCGTCGTCCCTTATGAAATCGACGCAATACTGTTCCTCTATCCGGGCCCTGAATCAGAACCGATTACCCTGGCAGCGGAAGAAAAACTGAAATCCTATATCAGCGATCAGCACCGTTTAGGCCGCGATATCCGCTTATCCGCTATTTATGCCGCTTTACACGTTGAAGGTGTTCAGCGCGTCGAGCTCGCCCAACCGGTTGCAGATATCGTGCTCGATAAAACGCAGGCGTCTTATTGCAACCGCTATTCCATCACGGTCGGAGGTTCCGATGAGTGAAAGGTTACTTCCCAGCGGATCTTCACCGCTGGAACTGGCCGCTGCGCAAGCCTGTGCTGAACTGGCGCAGATCCGCGTTCCCCTGAAAACGTTGTGGAACCCGCAGACCTGCCCGACCCAATTTCTGCCTTACCTGGCCTGGGCACTTTCCGTTGACCGCTGGGACAGCGAATGGCCAGCGGCGACCAAACGCAGTGTCATTCAGTCAGCGTGGTTCATCCATCAGCACAAAGGCACAATCAGCGCGATAAAGCGCGTGGTTGAGCCGCTCGGTTACGTCATTAATGTCAGCGAATGGTGGCAGACCGATGATCCGCCGGGCACGTTTAAGCTCGATATCGGCGTTCTGGAATCCGGCATTGATGAGGCCATGTATGAAGAAATGGAAAGACTGATTGATGACGCCAAACCCGCCAGCCGCCATCTGATTGGCCTGACCATTACGCAAGATGTTCCCGGCACCATTTACCTGGGAACAGCCGCCTATGACGCAGAAATACTCACCGTTTACCCGAACTGATAAGGAATCTTATGAGCAAATTTAAATCAGTCGTCACCGCTCTCGGACAGGCGCGGATTGCGTCGGCGATCGCGAGCGGAAAAGACGTCAATATTACCCAGTTTGCCGTGGGCGATGGCAATGGCAGCGCAACGACGCCTTCCGCAACCCAGACGACACTGGTGCATGAAACCTATCGTCTGCCACTCAACTCCATCAAGACCGACAACAAAAATGCTAACTGGATCGTCGCCGAGGCGATTATTCCCGCCAGTGTCGGCGGCTTCTGGATGCGCGAGATGGGCCTGTTTTCATCCGAAGGAGAGCTGATCGCCGTCAGCAATATGGCGGACAGCTACAAACCGACGCTCGAGGAAGGCTCCGGCCGCACCCAGACATTACGCATGGTGATAACGGTAACTGACACCGATGCGGTAACCCTGACGATCGACGACACGCTGGTCATCGCCACCGAAGAATACGTCAACAACCTGCTGGCCGAACACGAAACCTCACGGCGACACCCGGACGGAACGTTAACGGATAAAGGTTTCGTTCAGCTCAGCAGTGCGGTCGACAGCGCCAGCGAAGTTCTGGCAGCAACACCTAAAGCGGTGAAAACGTCTTATGACCTGGCGAAATCTGCAAATGATAATGCCAACGGCCGCGTCCCTGTCACTCGTAAAATAAACGGTAAAGCTTTAAACGCTGATTTAACTTTGGCTGCTGGTGACTTAGGAGCTTATAACACAACGGAATCAGATAGCCGATTCGTAAACGTGAGTGGTGATACAATAAACTCATTAGTTATTTCTAATGACCTGACTCTAAATGGAAAGGGTTTAGTGACGAAAAATGGATTTTATTCTGTAAACGCTAGTACGAATACAACGAATGGATTTCGTATTCAAGGAAATGGGGGGCAGTTTGCCGATACTTATTTTGAAGAAACAGTTGGCCAGTTTGCCGCCTTAGGAATTCATGTGTCCTCTGGTGGTTCAGATGCCTATTATGCATTCCGTAATGGTGGGTCACTACATCTTAATGGTCCCGATGTATATCTCCAGTTAGGCCCGGCGATTCATTATACCGACGGAAATATTTATGGTTCTCTATGGAATGGGTATCTAAACAATTGGCTCTCCACCAATAATACCAATCTTCATAACGATGCTCAAAACTTGGCTAACATTGCCGAAAATAATGTTCGTAACTGGGTATATGGTAGCTTTGTTTCAGATATTCGGCTCGCAGCTTCCTCTGAATTCCAGGAGCGTAGTAACAACGAAAGAATGGGTGGCGGAGTTATGACCTCTTTCAAAGATGCAGGCAGCTCTAACTATTGGATCCGACTTCGCCCTCTCCAAAAGGCAGTCGGTGGCGCTTGGTATACAGTGGGGTACGCATGAAAATCAGCAAATATGGTCCTTTCACATTACGAAATAACCTTACCGATGAAGAAAAAATATTAGCCACAACTCACGCAGTTAATTTTATTGGCGATAGTTTTGGCAATGACTGGTATCAGTTACAAAAAAAATTCTTAGAGAATTCTATAAAAATAGTATATGAGGAACCTAACGGACTTATTATTTCAGCAAGCTATGATGTAAGCGCTCTTTGGCCGCAGTCATTTAATATTGCGGAGTTAGATTCTGTACCTGATGATTTCACTCTACCGGTAACTGGTGGATGCTGGACATTCGATGGTGAAAAAATTGTTAACCGAATTTACTCTAAAGCTGAGAGCAAAGAAATTGCTGACGAAAAAAAGAAACAATTATTAAATCAGGCCACTAATATAATTATGCCATTACAAGATGCAAAAGAACTCTTAATGGCAGATGAGGATGAGCTCAGCACCTTATCAAACTGGATAATTTATCGGATTTTGGTAAGTAGGATTGATACATCCACCGCCCCCGACATCACCTGGCCTGAAATACCGGCCTGATCTCAGCCCCTTCGGGGGCTTTTTTATTACCTTCCTTCAGCCCCGTTCCCCCTGCTCTGTTGTGCCATTTCTCCCACGCCTGCCATCGAATGCGCTTTCTTTTGTGAACCGGCATCCTTGCTTCACCACCCACAACAGAGAGAGTCGACCTGATGGCTGATTATCATCACGGCGTACGCGTCGTCGAAATTAACGACGGTACACGCGTTATTTCTACCGTTTCAACAGCAATTATCGGCATGGTGTGTACCGCAGAAGATGCGGATGCCACTGTATTTCCCCTCAACACGCCGGTTCTGATCAGCGACGTTCTCGCCGCCAGCGGCAAAGCGGGCACTTCCGGTACGCTGCGTGCTGCATTGCTGGCGATTGCCGATCAATGTAAACCAGTTACCGTCGTGGTTCGCGTTGCCACCGGCGAAGATGAAGCAGCAACCACCACCAATATTATCGGCGGTTCTGATGCCAACGGCCGTTACACCGGCATGAAAGCGCTGCTTTCTGCACAGGCTGAACTGGGCGTGAAACCGCGTATTCTCGGTGTTCCTGGGCTGGATAATCAGGCTGTCGCGACGGCGCTGGCGGGCGTTTGCCAGCAACTGCGCGCTTTCGGCTATGTCGGCGTGTATGGCGCAAAAACCATTTCCGATGCCATCAAGTATCGCGACAACTTCAGCCAGCGCGAGCTGATGCTGATCTGGCCTGATTTCGTTAACTGGAATACCACCAGCCAGCCAGACGTTGCTTATGCCACCGCCAGAGCCCTGGGCCTGCGCGCCAAAATTGACCAGGAAACCGGCTGGCACAAAACGTTATCCAACGTGGGCGTCAACGGGGTTACCGGGCTTTCTGCCAGCGTCTTCTGGGATTTACAGGCTACCGGCACTGACGCCGATCTGCTTAACGAAGCCTGCGTCACCACGCTGGTGCGCAAAGACGGCTTCCGTTTCTGGGGCAACCGTACCTGTAGCGATGACACCCTGTTCCTGTTCGAAAACTACACCCGCACCGCGCAGGTTCTGGCCGATACCCTGGCTGAAGCGCACATGTGGGCAGTCGATAAACCGATGACCCCGACGCTGGTCCGCGACATGATCGATGGCATCAAAGCCAAAATGCGTGAGATGAAATCAGCGGGTTACATCATCGACGGCGACTGCTGGTACGACGAAACGGCGAACACCGCTGAAACCCTGAAAGCCGGCAAATTGTATATCGATTACGACTACACCCCGGTTCCTCCACTGGAAGATCTGACCCTGCGCCAGCGCATCACCGACTCATATCTGGTGAATTTCGCCGCGTCCGTAAACAGCTAAGGAGACAATAACTCATGGCACTTCCTAAGAAATTGAAATACCTGAACCTGTTCAACGACGGGAACAGCTATCTGGGCCTGGTCTCTTCCCTGACCCTGCCGAAACTGACCCGCAAGCTGGAGAACTATCGCGGCGGCGGCATGAGCGGTTCGGTCGCCGTGGACTTCGGTCTGGACGACGATGCGCTAACGCTGGAATGGTCTATCGGAGGCCTGGATGAACTGGTATTACAGCAATGGGGCAGTACGTCGGATATCCCGCTACGTTTTGCCGGTTCCCTGCAACGCGACGATACCGGTGACGTTTCGGCGGTGGAAGTGATGATGCGCGGCCGCCACAAGGAATTTGATTTTGGCGAATACAAACAAGGCGAAGACACGGAAACCAAAGTCACCACGCAGTGTACTTACTTCAAGCTGACCATCGACGGCAAAGAGCTGATTGAGATCGACACCGTCAATATGGTGGAAATCGTCAATGGCGTTGACCGTCTGGCGGAACACCGCACCGCGCTCGGCCTGTAATCCCTTCCCTGAGCCGGCAGAACCTTGCCGGCTTCCTCTCCTTCAACAGGAAAACTCATGAGCCAGACTGAAAACAACACCGTCATTTTGGATGTTCCGCTAAAACGCGGTGAAACCGAAATCACCGAAATCCAGGTCACTAAACCGACCGCGGGGAGCCTGCGCGGCATCGGTCTTGCAGCGCTGGCCAATGCGGATGTTGACGCGTTAATCACTATTTTGCCGCGCATCACGATGCCCAATCTGACCAAAGAAGAGTGCGCGCGCCTTGAATTGCCAGACCTGATTGCGCTGGCAGGCAAGGTGATTGGTTTTTTATCACCGAAACCGGAGGCGTAAAAATCGCGCCCCGCCTCACCGTAGATGATCTGATGGCAGACATCGCGGTGATCTTCCACTGGCCGCCGTCCGAAATGGGCGGCATGTCGCTGACGGAGCTCCTGAACTGGCGGCATAAGGCTTTGCAACGCAGCGGAGTAAAAACTGATGAGTAATCTCGAACAATTACCCACGACGCTGGGGAAAATGAACGACGAACTGGCGTCGCTGCGCAAGGCGACGGCCAATATCTGGCAGACCTATACAACAGTGCCCGACAAGAATTTATTCACCACAATGTCGCAAGATATTACTGATGCCTCTTTATCACTGCGCCAGTCGGTTTTCTCGCCGGATAAAACGGCCGAAAAACAGGCCTATCGCGGCGTAAAAACAGCCGCAAAAGAACAGTCCAGGGAGTCACTCCGGGTACGAGTCGAACAAAAAGGGCTGGAAATCGGGCAGCAATATAAGCAGCGTGACCAGCAAACCGGGCAACTCAAGAGTGCGGCTTCGTCGGCTCTCGCTTTTGCACAGCCGAAACTCGAGCTGGCTAAAAGCGTTCTCAAACCCGGCGCAGATTTTGAGGCGGGGCTTTCCGAGGTTCAGTCTTTGCTCCGGCTGAAAAACGGCGACCCGCGCATTGCTGCGCTGCGCCAGCAGGGGCTTTCCATGGCGGCTTCCGGCCATGCGCCTTCTGAAGTCGTGGCGAAACAAAAAGACCTGGCCGTAAAAGGCATGAATGTCGATCAGGTTCTGGCACAAACGCCTGGTGAACTGAATGGCGCCACGCCTGAGGCAAAAATGGACGTGACGGTGAAAGGCGACAATCTGGATGGCGACGTCAAAAAGCTGTTCGCAGGCTGGGATACACTGCGCATCAACCTGTTCGAAGGTCAGAATTCTGCGCTGCGCGAGCTGACGCAGACGGCAGCCGAATGGCTAAACACGCTGAATACCTGGATCACCGATAATCCGCAGCTGGTGAGTTCACTGCTCGGGCTGGCATTAGGCATCACCGGGATTATCGGCGGATTGGGCTCGATGGGCATGGTCATTGCGCCTGTTCTGAGCGGTGTGAACATGCTGATCGCCGGTGCCGGTCTGTTAGGCACCATTTTTACCGGCACGGGCGGCGCGATTGCCGCGGCTTTCGCCGCCATCGGGCTTCCACTTCTGCCCGTCATCGCGATGATAGCCGGTATTGGCATTGCTGTCGTGAAACTCTGGGAGCCGATCAGTGCCGTTGTTGGCGGCATAATTGAAGGCTTCAGTTCCATGATGGGGCCGGTCAGTGAAGCATTTGCACCTTTCAAAAGCGCGCGGGGCTGGATCACGGATTTGTTCGAACCGATAAAATTCAGTCAGGACGAACTGAGCCTCTTCACCAATATAGGCAAAGAAGTCGGCATCGCCATCGGTGAAGTTTTTGTCACGCTGAACAAGGCGGTTTCGCAGATCGGCGAAATCTTTAGCTGGGCTAAAAAAGGGTGGGATTCCATTTTCGGCGGCGACGAACCTGGCGCAGCGCCGGATATTTCAACGCCGCCGGTGGAGAGCATCTCCCCTACGGGCGGTGTTCTGGGTATGTATCAGCCGGCAAAAAACAGCGTGGCGAATAATCTGACCGACAACCGCGCAACCACCGTCAATGTCAGTTTTACCGCCACGCCGGACACCGATCAGAATCAAATTCGCGAGCTTATCGCAAACACCATGAACGAGCGGGAATGGAACGCCACTAACGCCGGATACAGCCAGTTTACTAACGGAGGGTTTTACGGATGATGATGTCACTGGGTTTGTTTGTTTTTAAACTAAACACTCTTCCCTATCAGACGCTTAGCCGGGCGGTAAATTACAACTGGCAGGAAAACACCCGTATTGGTCAACGTCCGGTTTCCCAGTTTCTGGGGCCGGGGAAGGAGTCGATGAAACTCAGCGGACTGCTTTTGCCCGAAGTCACCGGTGGAATAAGCTATTTGCAAGTTTTAGAAGGTATGGCCGAGTCTGGACGGGCGTGGCCATTGATCGAAGGCAGCGGGACCCTCTACGGCATGTTTGTCATTGAGAGCATGACACACGATAACACAGAGATTAATTCGAACGGCCAGGCACGGAGCATCAGTTTTTCGGTCAATTTAAAACGCGTCGATGAATCTCAGGTGGCCATGTTTGGCGATCTGCTGGCTCAGGCTGAAGGGCTTTTTAACAAAGCCAGTTCAGCAGTGAGCAACTTCGTGCACGGAGCCTGACTATGATTACCGATTATCATTTACCGGCTGGCGCGCGCATTGCGCCAGCGTTTACCCTGACGGTAAAAAACAAAGTCCTGGAAGAGAATATTTCCAGCCGTATCATCAATTTATCGGTGACGGATAACAGCGGTTTTGTAGCGGATACTCTGAACCTGACCTTCGACGACAGCGATGGTCGGTTGCAGATGCCTGCCCGGGGAACCGTTTTGCATTTGCATCTCGGGTGGTCGAAGCTTGCGTTATATGACTGCGGCTATTTTATCGTCGACACGGTGACGTATTCCGGCGCACCGGACATCATCACCGTCACTGCCCGCAGCGCAGACCTGAGTGGTTCCTTTGATACCAAACTCAGCCAATCGTATGACGATTACACGCTGGGCGCGATCGTTCGTATCATTTCTGCGCGGAATAAACTCACCCTTCCGGTGATCCCGGCGGAGCTGGATAGCATCAAGATCTCGCACATCGATCAGACGAACGAAGCCGACAGCTATTTCCTGACTCGGCTGGCGCAAAGCTACGGTGCTCAGGTAACAGTCAAAAACGGTTCGATCATTTTCTACAAAGCCAGCGTAGGACGTACCGCGTCCGGTCAGGCGTTACCGTGGAGAACCATCGAGCGCAGTGATGGGGATATATACGCCTTTAAACTGGTGGATCAACTGGCGTATGGCGGTGTGAAAGCGCAATGGCATGATGTCAAAACGGCGACCACCCGCAACGTCGATCTTAAACGAACCGCCGGCCAGAACAAAGGGGATGCAGACACAAGCTATATCGCAGGTAAAAATGAAAACCCTCTTCAACTGAGTAAAATTTTTCCTGATGAGGAAACGGCAAAACGGGCGGCTGATTCTGTGTTTAATCAAATCCAGAACGACTCGTCTTCCTTCACTATCCAGCTGGCATTGGGGCGGGCAGACCTGAGCGCGCAAACGCCGGTCAATGTACAAGGTTTTAAGGAGGTTATTGATAATGAAAATTGGGTCATTAACTCGGCAAAACATGAAATCAATGCAAAAGGGTTTACCACGACATTGGATTTGAAACTTTATATTGCAAATATCACTTACGAATCTTCAATACCACAATTATAACTTGCTTTTGCGAGTTATGAATTTCATAATGACTCCATCGCTTACCTGTCATGCCGGAGGTTTTTATGATGCATTGCCCGCTTTGTGGAAAAGTCGCTCATACCCGTTCAAGCCGCTATCTGAGTGAATCAACCAAAGAACGTTATCATCAGTGCCAGAATATTGAATGCAGCTGCACGTTTGCCACCCACGAATCCGTCGCCCGGGTCATCTCAAAACCCGGCAGCCAGCGCCCTGCTGCGTAGTCAATTTGCCGCTATTTTGCCACCACTGAACACAAAAAAAAGGGGTTAGCCGATGGCTAACCCCTTGTTCTCTATTAACTAGTCGATGTCGCGTTAGCGATACCTTAGTTAAGACGCTCTTTGATACGAGCTGACTTACCAGTACGCTCACGCAGGTAGTACAGTTTAGCTTTACGAACGGCACCACGACGTTTAACAGTAATGCTGTCGATTACTGGGGAGTGAGTCTGGAATACACGCTCAACACCTTCGCCGTTAGAAATTTTGCGAACAGTGAATGCAGAGTGCAGACCGCGGTTACGAATAGCGATAACCACGCCCTCGAATGCCTGCAGACGCTTTTTAGAACCTTCAACGACCCATACCTTAATTTCCAGGGAATCACCTGGACGGAATGCAGGTACGTCTTGCTTCATCTGCTCTTGTTCGATTTGTTTAATGATATTGCTCATAATATGTCTCTTACCCTAGGTAAACTGATATATCGGGAGGGCTTAGCGTAACGCTTAAGCGTTCCCTTCATAGTTTTGTTGACTGAGTCGATGTTCCTTTTGGAACTCTCTCAGCAACACCTCTTGCTCGTCAGTCAGAGCTAGGTTTTCCAGAAGTTCAGGTCTTCTAAGCCAGGTTCGACCCAGCGACTGTTTCAGGCGCCAGCGACGTATATCAGCGTGGTTTCCCGACAGTAAAACTGGCGGAACTTCCATGCCTTCCAACACTTCAGGGCGGGTATAGTGGGGGCAATCGAGCAATCCGTCAGCGAAAGAATCTTCTTCTGCTGAGGCCTGACGACCCAGAACGCCCGGTATAAAGCGGGAAACTGAATCAATCAGAGTCATTGCCGGTAACTCTCCACCGCTGAGAACATAATCGCCAATTGACCATTCTTCATCAATTTCGGTTTTGATTACGCGCTCATCAATCCCTTCATAGCGACCACAAACCAGAATAATTTTCTGATGGGCCGCCAGTTCACACACACCGGTTTGATCCAGTTTGCGTCCCTGAGGTGAAAGATAAATCACTTTCACACCTTCGCCTGCCGCTGCTTTTGCTGCATGAATAGCTTCCCGTAAAGGTTGCACCATCATCAGCATGCCGGGACCACCGCCGTAAGGGCGCTCGTCCACGGTACGATGTCGGTCGTATGCGAAGTCACGAGGACTCCAGCAATTTACGCTCAACAGGCCATTTTTAACTGCCCGGCCAGTTACCCCGTAATCGGTGATTGCGCGAAACATCTCAGGAAACAGGCTAATTATACCAATCCACATAGCCTACCCCTTTCGAATGCTTTATCGCTCAACCCATCGTTGTTTACATCAGTAAACGTTACGGAGGTCAAAAACCAGGATCCCAATCTACTTCAACAGTGCGAGTAGTGAGATCGACTTTCTTGATAACCTGCCCATCGAGGAACGGAATCAACCGCTCCTTGAGTCCGAAGGCATCTTTCAGGTTGGCTTTGACTACCATCACATCGTTAGAACCGGTTTCCATCATATCGATGATTTTGCCCAGTTCGTAACCGGAAGTTGTCACTACCTGGCAACCAAAAAGGTCTTTCCAGTAATAGTCACCGTCTTCCAGTGGAGGTAGCTGCTTTGAATCAACGACAATTTCACAATTGGTCAGAAGATTCGCTGCATCCCTGTCATCAACGCCTTTGACTTTGATAATCAGGTCCTGAGTGTGGCGTTTCCAGCCTTCCAGCTCGACAACTTGCCACTTACCGGCACGCTGGATAAACCAGGGCTGGTATTCGAAGATGCTTTCAGCGTCTTCGGTGGATGAAAACACTCTGAGCCAACCACGAATGCCGTATGTTGAACCCATTTTGCCGAGTACTAACGGCTCAGCGGGTACCACTGGATTGGATTGCTTGCTCATTGCCACCACCGCGACAGATTAAGCTGCTTTCTTAGCGTCTTTGATCAGCGAAGAAACGCGATCAGAAACGGTTGCACCCAGTTCTACCCAATGGGTAATACGATCCAGGTCCAGACGCAGTGCTTCAGCCTGGCCAGAAGCCAATGGGTTGAAGAAACCTACGCGTTCGATGAAACGACCGTCACGAGCGTTGCGGCTGTCGGTCACTACTACTTGATAAAACGGACGCTTTTTTGCGCCGCCACGTGCTAAACGAATTGTTACCATAACATCCTCTTTAGTTAATAAAACAACCAGACCCCATCGGGGAACGGGGTCTGGTTGCAATATAAAAAGCCCGAAAATTTTACTCATTTTGGCGCAAAAAGCAATCTAAAGCGTAAAGAGCCCAGACCGCATTTTGCATGAGCCGCCTATGTGGCTGATATATAGACAGTGATGTCGATTAACGGCCCGGGAAACCTGGTGGCATCATACCCTTCATGCCACGCATCATTTTCGCCATGCCGCCATTCTTCATTTTCTTCATCATGCGCTGCATATCGTCGAACTGCTTGAGTAAGCGGTTAACGTCCTGCACCTGCATGCCGGAACCCAGCGCGATACGGCGCTTGCGGGAACCTTTAATAATTTCTGGTTTAGCGCGTTCTTTCATCGTCATCGAGTTGATGATCGCTTCCATACGCACCAGAACCTTGTCATCCATCTGAGATTTGACGTTGTCAGGCAACTGACCCACGCCCGGCAATTTGCTCATCATGCTCGCCATGCCGCCCATATTACGCATTTGCTTGAGCTGCTCGAGGAAGTCGGTCAGGTCAAAGCCATCGCCTTTCTTAAGCTTGTTGGCCAGTTTCTCAGCCTGTGCCCGGTCAACTTTGCTCTCAATATCTTCGATAAGAGAAAGCACGTCGCCCATGCCCAAAATGCGGGACGCGATACGATCAGGGTGGAACGGCTCCAGCGCATCGGTTTTTTCACCCATACCCAGGAATTTAATCGGTTTTCCGGTGATGTGGCGAATCGACAGCGCAGCACCGCCACGGGCGTCACCGTCGACTTTCGTCAGGATCACACCGGTCAGTGGCAGCGCTTCGTTAAACGCTTTAGCGGTATTCGCCGCATCCTGGCCGGTCATGGCATCGACCACAAACAGCGTTTCTACCGGATTAATCGCGGCGTGAACCTGCTTGATTTCGTCCATCATCGCTTCGTCGACGTGTAAACGTCCGGCGGTATCGACAATCAGAACATCGTAGAATTTCAGTTTTGCCTGCTGCAGGGCGCGGGTGACGATATCCACCGGCTTTTCCTGTGCATCGGATGCGAAGAAATCCACTTCAACTTGCTGCGCCAGGGTTTCCAGCTGTTTGATCGCCGCAGGGCGATAAACGTCGGCGGAGACCACCAGCACTTTTTTCTTTTTCTTTTCTTTCAGGAATTTCGCCAGTTTACCGACGCTGGTGGTTTTACCGGCACCTTGTAAACCCGCCATAAGAACGACAGCCGGTGGCTGCGCCGCTAAGTTGAGCTCGGTATTAGCCTCGCCCATCGCGGTTTCCAGTTCTTTCTGGACAATTTTGACGAATTCCTGACCCGGCGTCAGACTCTTATTGACCTCATGGCCAACAGCGCTCTCTTTCACCCGGTTGATGAAGTCGCGAACGACCGGCAGCGCAACGTCCGCTTCCAGTAACGCCATACGCACTTCACGTAATGTCTCTTTGATATTTTCTTCGGTCAGCCGCCCGCGGCCGCTGATATTGCGCAGTGTGCGCGACAATCGATCGCTTAAATTCTCAAACATCGTCTCTTGCTCAACGTAATGACAGGCCGCTTTTGCGACGTAATTGCGGGATTATAACACGAAGCGCGGACGATCTCTGCTTTGGCATCTCAGATAGGTTGGAGCGTGACGCGGGTAACGTTATACTGCGGTTCTCATTCACTTTTCGATGCTACCGAAACGCTATGTCAGTTTTTGCTCTCGTCGCCATGTTGGCCTATCTGCTCAGCCTTGCACTGATCATTCCGAGCATTATCCGGAAGAACAGCGCATACCGGCGGTTAGCGTTGGTTTCTGTTGTCGTGGCACTGGTTTGCCACGCTGTCGCATTGCAGGAACGCATCTTCGACGTCAGCACCGGGCAGAACCTGAGTCTGGTGAACATCGGTTCGGTCGTGAGTTTAATCATCGGCACCGTGATGACCATTGTCGCGTCGCGTAATCGCGGCTGGTTTATTTTGCCAATTGTTTACAGCTTTTCGCTGATCAACCTGGCGTTTGTCACTTTCCTTCCGGGCGAATTCATCACGCATCTGGAAGAAAGTAAAGGCTTGCTGGTGCACATTGGCCTGGCACTGTTCTCTTACGCCACGCTGATGATTGCCGCATTGTACGCGCTTCAGCTGGCGTGGCTCGATTATCAGCTGAAGAACAAACGACTGACGTTCACGGCGGATATGCCTCCGCTGATGACCATCGAACGTAAATTATTTCACATCACCCAAATTGGCGTCATTTTACTGACGCTGACGCTATGCACCGGATTGTTGTATCTGAACAACCTGTTCAGCCCGGAGAATATCGACAAGGCCGTCTTATCGATACTGGCGTGGTTCGTTTATATCGTCCTGCTGTGGGGTCATTATCACGAAGGCTGGCGTGGCCGCCGCGTGGTATGGTTCAGCATGGCAGGCGCCATCTTACTGACACTTGCCTATTTCGGCAGCCGCCTGATCCAGCAAATCATGGTTCACTAATCAAAAGGAATACCCGTTGGAGCACGTCTCGACAACAACCCTGATCATCACATTGATCATCATGGTGGTGGTTTCGGCTTATTTTTCAGCCTCCGAAACCGGTATGATGACACTCAACCGTTACCGGTTACGTCACCTGGCCAAACAGGGTAACCGTGCGGCGCGTCGCGTCGAAAAGCTGTTAAAACGCCCTGACCAGCTGATCAGCCTCGTGCTCATCGGCAACAACCTGGTCAATATTCTTGCTTCCGCTCTGGCAACCATTGTGGGTATCCGTCTGTATGGCGATGCCGGCGTAGCGATTGCGACCGGCGTGCTAACTTTCGTGGTTCTGCTGTTTGCCGAAGTTTTGCCGAAAACCTTCGCAGCGCTCAATCCTGAACGCATTGCTTTTCCGAGCAGCATTTTGTTGCGCCCTCTGCAAAAAATCATGATGCCACTGGTGTGGATCCTGAACAGCCTCTCGCGTCTGCTGATGCGTATGTTTGGTATCAAAACCACGGCCAGCCTGAGTGATGCTGTGAGCAAAGAAGAGCTGCGTACTATCGTGAATGAATCGCGCTCGCAAATCTCACGCCGCAATCAGGACATGCTGCTTTCAGTTCTGGACCTCGAAAAAGTGTCCGTTGATGACATCATGGTGCCGCGCAATGAAATCGTCGGCATCGACATTAACGACGACTGGAAGTCCATCATCCGCCAGCTCACGCACTCACCGCACGGCCGTATTGTGCTGTACCGCGACTCGCTTGATGATGCGATCGGCATGCTGCGTTTACGCGAAGCGTATCGCTTGATGACCGAGAAGAAAGAATTCACCAAAGAAAACCTGCTGCGCGCTGCGGACGAGATTTACTACATTCCGGAAGGTACGCCGCTGAACATTCAGTTGGTAAAATTCCAGCGCAATAAAAAGAAAGTGGGCATTGTGGTCGATGAATATGGTGATATTCAGGGTCTGGTGACCGTCGAAGATATTCTTGAAGAAATCGTCGGTGATTTCACAACGTCGATGTCGCCTACGCTGGCTGAAGAAGTCACACCCCAAAGTGACGGCTCTGTACTGATTGAAGGCAGCGCGAACGTCCGTGAGCTGAACAAAGCGTTTAACTGGCATCTGCCTGCCGACGGGCCGCGAACCATCAACGGCATGCTTCTGGAAGTGCTGGAAGATATCCCGACTATCGGTACCAGCTTGCGCATTGAAGATTACGAAGTCGAAATTCTCGATGTGCAGGACAATATGATCAAACAGGTGCAGGTTCGCCCGTTACAGCCCTTGCAAACCAGCGTAAACCAACACTAATCCGCTAAGTGGCAGTGACCAGTCCTGATATAGGTT
>NZ_JBKEZJ010000026.1:0-32603 GCF_046449555.1 Rahnella selenatireducens | reverse complement strand
GGTTCGTGATCCCAAGTGGAGTGATGTAGAAGAATTTCTAATGAAATTAAAAGGATGTTCTGGTGGTGTAAGGCTCCGTATCTTACCTGAACCTGATATTGGACCAATGAATCTAGATGTGTCTACCGAGGATGGTTTCTATCTCATAACGTTACTAGAGTGTTCGGAATCTGATTTAACAGTCCGTTCCTATTGGAATAAATCAAAATCTGGTAAAAATAAAAAAATCCAAATTTATGGGGATTACTGGCTTGAAAACCAACTAACAATTGATTTTGACCTTGTCGTTAAGACATTTAAAGAATTTTTTGATACTGGTAATGTGTCAGCGGATATTTTGAACTGAATTCTGAACCCTAGTTTGCTGGCTGGGGTTCCTATACGTTGAGAATAATGCACTGAGTGACATCATAGAGAACAAAGCCTGGAGAATGTCACAAGAAGAAGAATACGAGAAGGCCCAAAAAAACCTACTTACCGCTGTGGTTAGTTCAAGGCGAAGAACTGCGCAGGGATGAGCCGCCAAGCCTAATCAGCTAAATGGATATCCACCGTGACGAGTTGCTGAAAGATTTTGCGGATGCTGGTTTAGATTTTTTGCTTGTAGTTGGCACAATCAACGCTTAATTAACTTCTCGCCATAGGCACTATCAACAATCGGTAATGCAGGGAATTCATTAACTTCCGGTGTGGTTGGTGATGGGTTAAAAAATGCCTCAAGGAGGAAATGATGCCTATAAATAATCCTAATAGACCACTTTGGAAGGTATTTGCAGTGTGTTTAATAACCAGTACTATCTTGATTATTTTAGGTTTCTTCTCTTATTTGCTCAAAGGTTGGTTAATTTGGGATTTTGAGAAACCCTTTCCTTTTGGTAGTACAGAAATAGTTACAATATTGAAAATTAGCCTGTTAGGCATCCCTACTGGTTTAATCTGTTGGTTTTTTGATATTAATTAAAAAATGGACCTGGAACGAGGTGCGCACCTCTTTTATGGGGTTTTACGGCATCGATTCACCACTGCCGACCAGCTAGATCGATGACATCACTCAACGACGTGATAGGCATGACGCCATGGAAGCGTTTCTGGATATCTTCAACCACCGGATGATGGCGCAGTTTTACCGTATCTGTCGTAAATACAGCTATCCAGCAACCTTTGAAGACAGTGGCGCCGACAATATTTCGCACGATTCGAAGCAGCAGAACGCCAGCGCGGGCGGCAGTGTGAGCATGAGCGGCGGCAGCGGTTCGCTTAACCTGAGCCGGGACAAAATGCACAGCACGTACGAGAGCGTGCAGGAGCAGACGGGTATCTTTGCCGGTAAGGGCGGTTTGATATCACCGTCGGGGAATATACGCAGCTCAACGGTGCGGTTATCGGCTCGACAGCGGATGCCAGCCTGAACACTCTCGACACCGGCACGTTAGGCTTCAGCGATATCCATAACAGCGCCGAATATGAAGTCGAACACCAAAGCGTGGGAATTAGCTCGGGTGGCAACATCGGCGGGCAGTTCGTGGGGAATATGGCCAACGGCCTGCTGGTGGGCGTTAACGGCAGCGGAAGCGATAGCTCAACAACGAAATCAGCGGTAAGTGAAGGCACGATAACAATCCGCGATAAGGACAATCAGAAGCAAGACGTGGGTGACCTGAGCCGCGACGTCGAGCACGCCAACCAGACCCTCTCCCCTATCTTTGATAAAGAGAAGGAGCAGAACCGGCTGAAAGAGGCGCAGCTGATTGGAGAAATTGGCAATCAGACAATGGATATTGCGCGGACACAGGGGCAGATAATCGCGACGAAAGCCGCAAATGAGAAAATGAAGGATGTCTCACCGGACCAGCTGAAAACGGCGGAAGCAGAGTGGCGGAAAGCAAATCCGGGCAAAGAGCCCACCACCGACGATATCAGCAGTCAGGCTTACCAGAATTTCTATAATCAGGCCTTCACCGACAGCGGATTCGGAACGGGCGGTAAGGTTCAGCAGGCGCTCCAGGCAGCTACCGCTGCGGTGCAGGGCCTGGCGGGCGGCGATATCGCCAAAGCTGCCGCAGGGGGAGCTGCCCCTTATATTGCGAACATTATCGGTAGCAGTGGCCTTGACGATGCAGGTAAAGTTCTGGCACATGCCGCAGTGAATGCGGCGCTGGCAGCGGCACAGGGAAATAACGCGCTGGTGGGTGCTGCGGGGGCCGCGACGGCAGAAATGATGGGGATGATAGCGCTTAATGCTTACGGCAAACCTGTCAGCGAGCTGTCAGAGACCGAGAAGCAAACGGTGAGTGCGTTAGCCACATTAGCTGCGGGCCTTGCAGGTGGTCTGACGGGTGACAGCACTGCTGATGCGGTTGCAGGCGCGCAAGCGGGTAAGACGACGGTTGAGAATAATGCGCAGCATGCCGAAGACGAGCAAAAACGGCAGAATGCGAAGTGGTCGCTGCCAAATTTAGAAGGTGAAAAGAAAGAGCAAGCCGAAAAACTCATCAACGACCTCAACGCGAAAGATAAGGCTTTTGATATTGCGATAGATGCGGCCTGTCAGAATCTGTCTTCTGACCAGTGTAAAGGTCTACGTCAGGATCTGGCGGCAATGGCGGACAGTTATGACGAATTGCTCGACGGTGAGTATATTGGCAAAATGCGCAGCGTGTACAGGGATGGCGCGGAGCAAGTCGACGATTTGATGTGGCATTACGCGACGGCAGATGCTAAAGCTAAGCGTGATGCCGACATAAAGCTGCTCGCGACCACGCATGAAATCAGCCCCGAGGCAGCTAAAGCTCTTTACTACACGATGGCTGGAGTACATACCACTGCGGCAATTGGTGGTGCGGTGTATGGTATGAAGACGACCACTGCCAGTACAGAAATGTCGATGTCGGGCAGGGTCAAAGAAAATATTGCGGCCAGTCAAAAGGCTCGTGAGTCGTCTAATTTTTCCATACATTCTGCAAAATCCGATCAATTACAGTGGGGCTATGCCGCAGATGAAT
Organism: Rahnella selenatireducens; assembly: GCF_046449555.1. Lineage (NCBI taxonomy): Bacteria > Pseudomonadati > Pseudomonadota > Gammaproteobacteria > Enterobacterales > Yersiniaceae > Rahnella > Rahnella selenatireducens. The sequence continues at coordinate 29,601 of NZ_JBKEZJ010000026.1, read as the reverse complement.
GGAGTATGTCAACCTTACCGGCAGGCAGTAAAGTTTATGGAGGCATACCCGGTCAGTCTGCGTACTATACGACTGAGCAAACTCTACTAAATGCTAATTTTGGCCGAGAGTCACTCTTCCAGAGTTTACAGGTATCTCCACATCCTGAATTCGGGTACCGCCCACAAATGGCCGTGTATGAAGTGATAAATGATATAACCATACCGTCAGGTATCGTGAGACAAAATCTTCTATTAGGGCCGGGAGGGGGGAGCCAGTTGTTTATTAAGGATTACAATAACAACTTAAAATTAATAGATAAGATAGAATTGGGAAAATAAAATGCTTAAATCTCCTCACATAACCCAAGCGGTGATTGTTGCAACAGCTGCGGGTAATAGCGTTAAAGAAGTCTCTGATGGATGGTCTAAAGTTGAGCAAGTTGTTCATATGTCCGGCAGTTTAACTGCTGAAGTTCGTCAAGCTATAGAAAAAAAAGAGCCGTCGTTGAGGTATTGGTCAACTATCAGAACACCACATAACCCTGCTGGTGAAGGGTTTACCTGCGATGAGTTCAAGGTTGCGATGTCGTTCCCTAAAAACTAATAAAGTATTGAAATAGAAGATCACGAGGCGTGCTCGTGATCTTCTGCACTTCAGCCCACCATAGCGCTGATAAATAGCTTGATGAGTTAGGAATCAAAAATATAGAGGTGAAAGTTGTCAAAGAATAGCAGTGTTAAACTAGTAAAAATCATAGCTAATCTTGCTATATTTTTAGAGTTCACGGATGAGGGGCAACTCGATCCAGATTTAGCGTTAGAAATGATGGAACAAATGGCCGCAGAGTTGCAATCATTAAATGATGACGATAGGAATGTTATAACGAAGACCTTCCAAGATATATCAAGAGAATATTCTGGAGATAAATGCGATTTTATTAAGGAGTTACCCGAGTCTTTTGGCTTAATCTGAACAGAAACTCCGCTCTTACTGGCAAGATTTCACTCTATATATCAGCATATTACTATTCATTCATAAGCGGATGAACAACTGTCACGGTTGCGTAATCACCGCAAGCAGTTCTGGCACATGCGGCGCTGGCAGCGGCACAGGAAAATAACGCGCCAGGGCATGCCGTAGACAGTAAGTTTTTTGGCAAATCTGGAGCTGATTATTCCAGCATCACCGACGACCATTTGTCCCAAGCATCCTCAATTCCCCACTCTGCCTGCCAGACGTAACCAACTTAAAACCCCACAAAACGTTAGGTACGCGGTTGGAGTGGCCCTGGCGAAGCCAGGGCGTATCTCCGCGTTAGCGCTGAAAGCGCTTACGAGCGTGTTCTCTAAACCAAAGCGAAACCTCTCAAAGCAACACGAATGTAGTAGTTACAACATTCGTCTATTAAAGCGGCACTGATCCCGGCCTTCGGCCGGGGCGGCGCGGCTTTTCAGGGCGGACGGGTTCCGCTCAGGGGCTGCATCTGTGCACGGTGCGTGGTTTAGGGGTTGCTCGGAGCCTCGGATTTGCACGGAGTAGTGAAAGAGAGTTACGTGAATGTTGTAACTAATTTAGTGATTGGATTAACAGCAGGACTGATGGGCATCAGTCCATGGTGAGCTGTTCCACTTTGCATTCGTACAACTGGGCCAAACGCTCAATGTTGTCTTTTCGTGGGTTTTCGGACTTCTCGAACTGAGATACTGCGGCCTGTTTAATCCCCAGTTTTTCGGCAACGTCTTTTTGAGTCAGTCCACGGTAAATACGCCAGGCTCCCTGGATGGTGACATCTTTACTCACCATGATTTCTACAATTTCATTTGGGATCTGTACATCATCATGCTTACCCGGAGTAACGCTGATATCTTCATAAAGCTCATCGAGATCGGCTTGTTGCATCAGACGCTCAAACAGCTCCATCGGAATGACAGCAGCCTGCTTTACACCATGCTCATCAGTGATAAATTGAATGTGGTTCATTGAAAACTCCCGTCTGGATTACGTCTAAAGCCATGAGCTCAGTAAGTTGTCGATGTTCTTCTTGCGATACGCTGAATGGTAATCACAACCGGCTCACCGTTTTCGATTCTGTAAATGACCCGGTAGTCTCCGATACGCATCCTGAACTCCCCTTCCCCACCTGCCATCTTTTTTATATCGAGGTTGGCGACTAAGGCAGGGTATCGTTGCAGCATAGAGATCTTTTCACTGATTGCTTTCCGGTAGTTGCCCGGGATGCTCTTCAGTTGTTTAAGAGCATGCTTTGTCCATTCGACTCTGGCCATGTCATTCCTTTGAAACTGCAGCATCAACTTAAGACAAATATAAGGTTTCAAGCCTTATGTTGTCAACATTGCCTTATATAATGATTGCGCTGCAGATTCGCTACCCGTAACGAAGTGAAGGGTGGAACTCATTTTGTTTTGAAGTGCGGGTTTCAATACCGCACTGAAAACACTCCCTTTTTAAAGGGCTTCTTTTGTTCAGAAATTACGTTCGAAGTTAATGGCCACAGTACCGCTGACAACGAAATTAACTTCATCTTTGGTAGCGTTCCGCCGAAGACAAACAGAAAAAACGATGCCTCTGAGACAAAATTTCTAAAATTTTAGGAGAAAAACGACGTCAGGAGATGAAATGCGATAAATATGAGGAATTACGAGATATCGGGGCGTGAGGGCACCCCATGCCGGCGCAGGGTAGTCAGGAGAAACGGGTAAATCGGGAAGTTAGCGATAATCCGCGTGCTCGAGCAATAATCGGTAATACGTTTCAGGGTCAGAACTCACCAGTCCCGGGTGAGTATGCCTGAATGCTGCTTCGAGAGTCATGGCCTCATGTGGCATGACGCTGTTTGACCACAGGACCCAGGCTCTGTAATACGGATGCTGTTGTTTGCGTTTTCTGCTCAGCGCCCGCAACTGAACGTCTTTATCATCAAGCAAATGATCAATACGCGCATTGTCTTGAGTCAACAGCTCATCCAGCTTCCCTTCCAGCGTTGCCACTGAGGACGCCTTAAGCGCTTCGAGGTCGGGACTGACGACCCACCGCTTGATTTGTTTTAACCGGTTGCGTAAGGAATGCTTCCTCTTCAGATCCAGTCCGAAGGCTTCGAGTCGTAATAAATGATGCTCATATTTCTTGCGCAGGCTCTCGGTCAGCCCATTTTTGAGAGCCCACAGTTTAAACTTGCCAAGCCACTCCCGGATTTCTTCGCCAGTTATCCCGCGTGACGTGAAAAATTTATCGGCCAGCCAGATCCGCATCGGCTTGTTCTGGCCAGCATCAGGATCCTTATCGTGATCCACAATGACATATCCCATCTGCTCCATGACAGACAGCGCTTCCCGGGGACTGTCGTAGGCTTTCCGTCCGTTTTCATAGACATGAAGCATCCCAGCAGCAGCGGCAATTTGCTCAAAAGGCATCATGATTTCAAAGCAGTAGTCACTGTCGGGGTTATAGTCACAATGCGCGGCCATCGCCATCGAAAGCACTGTCAGTGTCTGTCTGATTTCTTCCCTGGCTCTGATACGCATAGGCTTTGGGACAAAATCTGGGTTATTACGTTTCGTGTAGGGAACATAACCTTTGCGCCTGAGAGCGATAAGATCCAGATTGCGGTGCCAGTCGTGATTCTGCACGCGGGCAGCCACTTTCGACGCGGTTCGCCGGACTCGTTAATATTGGTGATGTTGGCAAACGGGTTAAACTTGAGCGAACTGCCGTCCAGATAGGTGCCGCCGACGTTTTCGCAAAACGACTTATAGCCGTCGCCCATGTCGAACACCCAGACGATGCCGCCGGAGTCCAGCACGCTGCGCAATATGGGCTGAACCAGACCGGTTTTGCCCGCGCCCGAGGTGCCGGTCACCGCCATGTTGTAGTTGGTGTTGCCCAGCCCTGTACCGTAGATGTCCAGAAAGGCCAGTTGATGGCGGTAAGATGGTGCCAGCAGGCCGCCGCCGCACAGCCGGTTGTCGGCGACCAGTGGCATCAGGTTCACCACCTGCGTACTTTCGGTGCGGCAGGTCGCGCCGCTGGCTTTCATGTCGTCCCATAAGCCTTCCGCCGCCATAAACGGGAACATGGCCAGGTAGTTACGCATCTGCATATAGGTCGGCGCGTACAGCTGCAGGCCATTCTTTTTGAACGTGTTGATAACCTGCTGCTCGCAGACCAGGGCGTCGTCATCGTTGTCCGGGCAGAAGGTGGTGATGTTGAAGTAATAACGCACCAGACAGCTCTGGTTACTGTTCAGACGCTCGCGCAGGTCGCCCCACTCTTTGGCCTGTTTGATAACGCCGGGGAAGATTTTGGCGTAGGCCGAGTTGGCCCTTTTATCCAGGTCTAAAAATTTTCGCGACGCCTCACCCTGCGTGCTGACCTGATCTTCGGCCTCGAGCGTAAAGGTGATGACGAACGGGTTCGATATACTCAGATCCGGGCTCAGCAGGTTGCAGATATTGTCCCCGCCCTGCCACAGGAAGAAGATGTCCGGGTTCTTCTCCAGCATGAAGTTCATCACGCGGGTATGCGATTTTTTACCGCCCGGCTGATTAAGCGACACCGTCAGGTAATCCGGCTTCACCTTCAGGTTAATACTGCGATCAACGCACACGCGGTTCAGCTCGTCAAAGGCGTCCACCTTCACGGGGTCAGCGTACAATTCCCCGTCGCGGTGGTTCACCATCTGGCTGATGAGGTGAACAAATTCGTCCTGCGTGGCCGGGACACAGGCTATTTTGGCCGAGTCCAGTGAGGCGCGAAGCACCTTGAGCAGGTGCGTCAGCTCGGTGATGGCCGCCGGCGTGCGCTTTTTGGTCTTCATCGCATACGAGATATACAGGCGGTAATCGCGGAGCGTCAGCGGCAGGTTTGACGGGCTGTTGAACTGCTTTTGCGTCGCACGCTGATAGAACGCCCGGGTGATGGCGTTAAATTTATCGGCGTCTTTGCCCGTCCACCGAAAATCCCGCAGCCCGGCGTCGATCTGTTCCCCGATCGCACGGCTGGAGACGAGGTGAAAAGAGATCGGCGTATTGCGCGGCAGCTTGCTTTTCACCATGTCGTCGAGCACGCCGATGATGTGCTCGTTCGCCCCGATAAGCGGGATGGCCTGCAGCAAAAAACCCAGCGACCCTTTGTTCATAAACAGGCCACTTTCCTTATCATAATCACGATAAGGCAGCTGGCTGCTGAACTGCGGATACTGCATCTCACCCAGTGTGCGGTTGGCCTCCGCGGCACCGTCCGGCATCCTGAAAGACGACATCAGACGGTTAAAGGTTTCGACGATACGTTCCATGTTCAGGCATCCTTATTGAATTGAAGTCGGCATCTGCCAGCGGGCATCGTTTACGACGAACGACACGCGGCCGGGCTGGTGAAAGGCGTCGTCAGTATCGACCCAGGGCGCAATCCAGACGTGAGCAATCGCCTCAGCCGAACGTTGCGCGCGCACCTGGCCGGGACTCTCGCAGCGCCCTGTCGGGCAGGACGGCAACCCGGCCGCTGCGGCGGTGACAAAGGGCTTACTGACGGGCGCTGAACGCACCGGTGCTGTTATCACCGGACGAGCAGTGCTCACCACCGCCGGACGGACGGGTAATGGAGAAGATTTAACCGGTGGCGTGGCCGATGCCTGCGGCGGCGGGTTAACCAGCGTAGGCAGTGCGCCCGCATCCGGCTTTCCCGCAACGTCACCTGACAGCTGACGCGCTTTCTGGTTGGCCTGCCCCATCGTCATGCAGCGGTCGCTGGTGGTGGCGTTACATTCGAGGTCACCGCTGACGCCGGCGCAGCCGGTCAGCAGCAAGGTGCCGCCCACCAGGGGAAGTAAAAGAAGGCGTTTCATTGTTTTTCTCCCCGCCCGCACACAACGTCGAGCTTTACGTTGGTGCCGTTGGCATGACATTTTTGGCGTGAAACCAGATACAACGCGTACTCGCATGCCTGCAAAACAACGCCAAAGACCCACGCGAAAAATGCCCCAATGGCCAGACAGGTCACGGTATACAACACCGTGTTAAGATCTTCCGCCCGGGATAGCGAGGTAGAACTCAGGGCAAGAGTGAATGCATATAAAGAGGAATGGCTTATTTGCCATTTCAGCAACGCGACGCCAAAGACATGCATAAAGGCGGCGGTAAACCCCAGCGTCAGCATCAGAAAACGTGCTGTTCCCGCGTTATTGTTACTCATGATTACTCTCCATTATTCGTATACGGCTGGACCACATCGCCCACTTTGAAATCTTTCAGCTGGTTCATCATGTTCGGGGTGCTGACGGCCTCGCTGGCATTGCTGGTCGCCTGCTGCAGCTGCGTTTTGCGCGCTTTTTTCAGCCGCGCTTCTTCGATGGTTTCCAGCTGGAAGCCGTCCTGAAACACCACGGTGACTTCGTTACCGGCTCCGATCGGAATGATCGGGTGGTACTGTTCGGCGCGTTTGATGTAGTAATCGGACAGGGTTTTCGCCGCCTGGCTGACGCCGCCGCCCGCACCGGCCGCTGCCACGTCGCCGGCCCCCATACTGGCCGTTGCGCCTAATCCGACCTGCGGCGTCGAGGCCTGTGAAATGCCTTTGCCAATGCCGTCCACGAATCCGGCCCCAAACGCCCAGCCTAGGATTTTGCCGTTGCGCATCACCACCGTGCCCTTGATGCCGTTTTTGCCCATAAAGCTGACGTGGCCGGGAATTTTCTGGTCGATGATGTCGCTTCCTTTATTGCAGCTGATGCTGCGGGTGCGCACTTCGGCGCGTTCGCTGGAGACGTCGCCGTAGGCTTCCGCCGTCACAAAGCAGCCCGTCAGGTCATACTCTTTGTCATTCGGCATTTGGGTTTTTCCGGTCAGGCGAAACTGCATCGGCGCCGTGTTTTGCGCACCGGTGACGGCGGCGTTGGCGTCAGCGCCCTCGATGACCAGCGCCTCGGTGAAGCTGCCGGACGGGATATAAGGCAGTGCGGGCTTTTTTGACTGGCTCTCATAGCTGAAGGCCGTGTTTTCAATGCCGCCCGCTTTGGGTGGCATAGGCGCAAAGGTGGTTTCCCCCGCCTGCGCTACGCCCGCGCCCGGATAGAACTGCGTCGGCGGCGGAACAGCGCCGGGCAGCGGCTGGGTCATTGACGGTACCGGTTCGCCAGACGGCGCGTTATTAGCCGCCTCAAGCTGGGTCTGCAGCAGCTTGTTGTCTTCTTCCAGTGAGTTAATGCGCTGCTGGTCACCCTTACGGTCGCGCGACAGCGCGTCCAGCTCCGTGCGCAGCGCGTCCATTTCTTTACGGACTTCCTTGCTGGTGACCTGAGATTCGGTGATCGCACTGCGCTGCACCTTGTCATCAAAGGTGGTGTTCACCACGCCGGTCATATCCGGCGCCGGTTCACGGGCGGCGGCTTTCGTTTTGGCTTCTTTTTTCAAAGACAGGTTCGAGGCATACCAGCCCGTACCGACAGCGGCGGATATCCCGAGAACTGCCGCAATAAACAGGGCGATCTGCTTACGTTTGACCAGCGCATTAATGTTGGCCATCGCTGACCTCCTGCGCACGGGTGATATACACGGTCACCGACGTGCCCGGCAGCAGCGAGAGCGCGGACGGGCTAAACATCACCGCGCGAACGCCCGTTCGCCAGAAATCCTGCTCTTTCATCGCCACGGCGTAGGCAAACGGATTAGACACGTGGTAGCGAACAACCCGCAGTGCGTTGCCCGTCCAGGCTTCTTCCGCCGTCATGGACAGCGCTGCAGGCGCAGACAGGCGGTCATATTCGGTGCTGGCCGGTGCATACCCTTCCGGCATGCGGTTTTTAAGAATGGATTTATTGAGCTCCACCAGCAGGGACTCATACGGCTGGCTGGTTTCCCACGTTTTTGCCGCAGGACGTGCCACCGGTTCACTATTCAGCAGGCGGTAGCTGCGCCCTTCACCCGCGCGGGGCGTCGCCTGCACTGACACGACCTGACCGTGCTCGGTTTCGATAAAGATTGTGAACGGCTTGTCGGAGGTTGAGGAAAACAGTACCGCGCCGTCTCGGGTGTTTCGTTTGTCGGTCAGCTTGCCCGCCGCGCTGCTGATGCCAGTGATACGGTCGCCCGGGATCACGATAAGATTCGGGTTGGTATTGCTGACCGTCAGCTGAAACTGGCCGTGAGGCGGAAAGCTCAGGGACACCGGCGCGGTGGCGGCCATCACCTGTGCAGACAGGAATGCACAGGACACCAGGCTGAGCAGCAAACGTTTATTTTTTCGCATCGTCCGCCTCCAGGAATGCGGCAATGGTGGTGACGCCGCCGGCGTAGTCGAGCTTGAGCTGATAATGCTTAATCTCAGAGGCAGGTTTGCCGTTGCCAATCCAGGTATTAAGCACGCCGCGAATATCCACAATGCCTTCCACCGGATACACCTTAATCTGCGTCTGATAGAAGGCGCTGCTGACTTCATTTTGCTTTATGCGGCGCGCTTCGCCGGCGAGCGTCACTTTGAAATCAGCCTGCGCGCCGGGTCTGGCGAAGGAGAGTAAGAATTCGTGCTGGGCGTCGACGGTTTCCGGCGACACGTTGAGGCGCAGGGACAGAAACGACAGGGCCATCATCTGCATATAGCCCGGGCTGGTTTCAGACTCCGACGTCCAGAACGGCGCCGTAAACGCCATCGGCACCGTAGTTGTTTTCTGATGTGCTGATAGATACCGGTTTTGCCCAACCAGCAGAATGACGGATACCAGCGCGAGAACGAGCAGCAGAAAAAGCGCCGCCATCGTCCAGGCGATAATTTTATTTGAGGAATTACGGGCCGAAAGTTCCATAATACAGTCCCTGATTTATTTACTTAATCCATTGCCGAAAACTTGAGTCGGGGATGACCTTGAAGACGGTGCGAAATAAGACGGTGGGGAAATGCCAGTACAGAACGTTATAGAGCCACATACTGCCCTTCCCCCTTTTTGCACTGTGAATACAAAACCAAATCAGCACCGCTAATCCCATTCCGAATAATGCTTTTTGCGTCAATATCCCCCAGATTAAAACGGGGATAGAGGGAATAGCTTCATCATAAGGTAATCCGAGAAAGCGGCGCTGTTCACTCAATGTTTTCGGGAAACGGTATTTATCAAGATTGTTTCCCGCATTCATTATTTAATCCCAATTAACCTGCCAGACCGAACCCGATAGTGGTAAATACGATAACGACCGCAATACCGAACAGCATGAACATGTTCTTTGTTTTGATATATGTGATAATACCGACGATCACCTCTGCCAAAATAATCCATTTGGCAATGGCGGAGTCAGCACCGAAGGTTCCGGTCACTGTTTCTTTACCGGCGGCCATCAAATCTTCAGCAAAGGCATTATTGGAACATAACATCAGCGCCGCAATAGCCGGAATAATTCCACCTGCTGCTTTGCGCGCCTGATTAATTTCGCTGAAGGTTGATTTCGCTTTTTTAAAGACAGAGATACCCTTTGCCTTGATAGACAATTTCATAATTTACTCCATGTAAAATTTAAATTAGGGTTTCGGGTAACAATGTTACGCCGTCATAACGCTATCTAAAAAGGGATAGCGTTATAACTGGATAACAGATGTTTTTAACTTATCCTCCTCCCAATGCTTGCAATTCCTGAAAATTTCGACAGATGGTCCTGAATTCTAAGTGAAGCTTCTTTAGACTTATCCCTGGCATTGATAATCGCGCAAATCGAAAGTTTTTTATTGATATCTATAGGGATGCCGACAGTAAGGGATACAGTACCGCCAAGCTTTGTTTTGTCAGGCACAATTGAGTTAAGAGAGTTATTCAAATGGTCTTGTAATCGAATACTCGCTTCTTTAGCTTTGGAGCGAAAACTTCTTTCCGATGATTCAGAAAGAAATTCGTCAAAAGTTAATGGTAACTCGACAACAAGTCTTATTTCCTTTTTTTTCATTTACTCGACTCCATTCGCAATAAGATTTGAATAAATAATAAGCCGAAATCTCAAAAACTCAAAGTTGTATATATCAACCTAAATTTGAATTAATAATACCCAGTCCCCACCTGCGATACAGATCGATTTTGCCAAAAAAGCCGCCAACCTTAATGTAAAGAAATGTCAGCAAAAAAACGTGATTTCAGAGGGACATTACATGCCAGAAGAAAAGAATGAGTGGGGAAATGCTAGGCGCTCCCAAGAACGAACGCGCCTAACAAATCAAATCAGGGGGATGTTCTAGTCGTTTCCCAAAGGCATTAAATAGACGCGACCACCCACTAACAATCTAATAAGAAAGACATTTCTTAATGCTTCGCGCGAAGGTACATCATAGCGCCTTATACACTCACTGAGTGTCTTTGTAGCCGATTGGACTGAAACGCTACGATATAGAGAAATGTCCTTAAGAGAGAAACCCGTACAAAAAAGAATCAAGGTCTCACGCTGTATGTCGGTAAGTTCGGGAAAAATATTGCGGAAATAAATAGAATCAGTAATATTCATTATAGCCATAGCAACCTCTTATGCAGGATGTTTGTGGTGAGTTGGTAATAGAGATGGGCGTCTCTATTACCAACGTTAACGAGTTTCGGAATACTTCTTTAATATACCTTCTTTAAGGTTGAAAATTCAAAGTTATTATCTATATTATTTGAATTAGATCCGATATATATAATTTATTTATAGATCAAACCAGATGGTTCCCCTAGGAATATTCGCGCGCAAATTCTTATTCATCCTCATACATCTGCGGGAAAAACTGTTCCATTATTGTATCCACTCCACTCTTAATTTGGGCAGACATTCTAGAAAGTTCAAAATCATCAATCCCTTTGACTTCAGTACTTCTGGAAGAAATTCTGAGTAGTTTCTGAGATATAAGACTGGTTTTAATCATGTTCTCAAGCATAACCTTGTTAAATTCAACCTGGCTGAATCCACCTTCCTGCCTGTTTCGCTGAAGTTTGTATACTCGTAGACCAAGCTCAACCAGCATTGATGTCGTATTCGATAAATTAGCTTCAAACCTATCAGCGCCTTCAGCTCTCTTCTCCAGAACGATATTATTGATTTCTTCTTCAATAACGGAACTAACAAATGTTTGGATCTTTGGCATATTCATTCCTTAAATGTGCAGCTGATATGCTAGAGCCTAAAATAGACTCTAGCACGGTTAACACCTTCGTTATCGTGATTCTTGAAGGACTATTTGATGGATTAGATCATAGAGTGCAATCCATGTAAACAACTGAAGAAAATAATTTAATATATATAGTACTCTTACTAGATTCGTTAACGACTATTATAAGAGTATGCTTAGAGCCTACCTTTTATCTAAATCTTAAATGTAAAAACCAATCTTAAGTTAACTAACTGTTTTAAAATATTAATCAGGCAAGATGAAATCTTGCGAGGGGTGTGAGTCTTTTGGTTAGAGGAGCAGGCATTTCTATACTGTCACTTTTTCCGGACTTGTGAATAACCGCACTTGGCATTTCCTGGTGAAAATGTGAGGATGTAGCACGGTCAGAGTTAATGGAATTAATAATGCTAAGGATTGTCACCGTGCTTTGTTTCATGTTCACGTTCGCCGCCAATGCCTCAGATTGTTTTGATGCAGCAGGAAGGGACTATCATATTGATCCAGATCTCCTGCGCGCAGTTGCATTCCGGGAGTCATCGATGAATTCACATGCGATGAATATCGTTAGCCCTGATAAATACGCTGTGGGTGAAATGCAAATCCACTCACAAAACTTTGCTCATCTCTCACAGTTTGGTATAACACCGCAGTCGTTGTTCTCTGACCGGTGCATGAATGTTTACACGGGCGCTTATTATCTTGCCATAGCCTTCAAGCGCTGGGGGGTAAAGTGGGAGTCTGTCGGCGCATATAATGCAGGCTTCTCTCAAAAACCTGAGCAGAAGGAAAAACGACTGAAGTACGGAAAAGAAGTCCACCAGATTTACATGGAAATTAAAAATCAGAAAGCACCTCAGTAGGTATTATATCGGCAACGACTTATCCACATATCCATATGAAGCCAGCAAGGTTATTTTATCTCCCCAAGGTCTGGTGAAATAGCCGCAGCGCATTTTAACCTGTTCAGGGTTAAAATGACTGATTGTGGGTATGTGGGTAAGTTGTTCTATTCAGGGCGCCCCTGGGGCAGCGGGAAGATGGAAAGTCTTTTATTTCCATCGGGGCGGGCGGGGAATAAAATGCGTGCCGCTCGATGCGGTATGCGTTTTACAGGCGCGCACGGAAAAATATTAGCATCAACTGCTGATACCTTAAATGAATTAAAGCCGCTCATATCTTCAAAACTGGTTATAAATGAGCGGCTACGGACATTATGATTTCAATTGAATAATCTCTTGTGCCATTCTCCATAACGCCTGATTGAGCTTAATATCACCATCAATTCCGGTCACCTCCCGCGTTCTTATCCGTTTTCCTTTTTCTGTACGACCGCTTATTCCGCCCTTCATCACATTTTCCTGAATACGGTTAAATGTTGTCCATAAATCATTCCGGTCATCTTCCCAGCGGCGGTGCCTTATAACCTGCTCTGCCGTAATCGGGGCGGTTTTCCCTTCATATTTATATTCCAGTGCCGCAGTCCCGAGTAATAATCGCTCCGGTTCAGTCAGCTGAATACTGCGCATCTTATCGATATTTTCATCGACATTGTCAAAGGTCCGCAAAACTTCGTAAGCACCTTCAATGACCCGCCCGATAATATCGCCCTTATGGGGCACGCTGATTTCACCAAAATCCTTCCAGGCAACAAGACCATTTGTACAAATCTGCCGGAACATTCCGGGGATCATTTTGTAACTGCTTGAGCCGTCATGGCTGTTTAGTAAAATAATTTCCGGTACTTCCTTGCCGTCAATCTGGTCATGACGGCGCAGGCGTAGTAAATGTTTTGTGAATTCCCGCTTGTCTGCAATCCGTGTTCTGGACTGCGTTGCATAATAAGGCTGGAATCCCTCATCACGTAATTTATCCAATAACGTGATTGTCGGAATATAAGTATAACGCTCTGAACGCGAATCATGCTTTTCAGCTGAAAAGGCGCTCGGAACAATTAACTGAAGTTCTTCATTCGTCAGCGGACGGTTTTTACGGACAGATGACGGTAAGCGATAACGGCTGGCAAAACTGATCATAATGTTTGTCCTCTCAGGCAATGAAAATAATTGGCATTCGTTGTGTATTTAACCCCTCACCCGTTGAGTTGACGGGGCCGCGGTTTTAACGTTTTGCGGGAACCTGCTGAACGCTCCGGCTGGTTGTTACCTTCACCCGTTTGAGAGCCGTTCGCCGCAGGGGCGAAACAAAGCACTGACCGGAGCAGATGTCCGGGGGGAGCGGGAAATTTTTCCGGTCTAATGGAGCCTGCGAAATGGCCGGAGAAAATTTATTGCGAAAGGCTGGCCGTCCCTAGACCACAAGGCGGACTGTGCTTGTCTCAGCCCCGGCGAATGGACTCAGAGGGGTGAATGCATAAACAGGAAATGAGCAGGTTACCGCCGCAACGACAGTAAGCGCGTGCGCGTAACGGCGTTGCCCTTTGCAACCCATCGTGATTTTGGTTTTCCGACGGGTTGTCGGGAGCGCAGGCAACGGCGTGACAACGCGGCGCATCCGTTTACGGATGCTGCAAGCGGAATTTTCGCGTCAGGATGGAAGCCCGGAGGGCAGAGACAGCTTGTCTGGCTCTGTTAACGACAGCCGTGCCCGGGGGCGACGTCCACAAGCAGCATTTATTACCCTACAATCAGCACAGAAGGAAAACACAAAGGGATCCCGAACACTACAGCTGAAACGATAATAAGAAGAGAATTAAGGGGCAGACGGAAGAAGCAAATGACTTCTGTCCGTGTCGAATTTTACTGGAAAACAGCCGCGGCAAAGCCGCAGCCGTTTCGTTTTTAGTTTATCCGCGCAGGCTGAAGCGCGAACATAATCTAACCCTGAGAATGTCCATCGATGTCTATTAATGAGATATCCGAACTGAGTACAGCTCGATGAAACATTGTTGCGGGTTCAGATCTGTTGCAACTTAAAGCTGATACCACATGCACGCGCATATCGGATGAGTGTTTCATAGCTCATTTTGGTAGCATTTTTTTCCATTCTGCTGATTGTAGGCGGCTTAATCCCCATACGTTCCGCTACCTGAGCAGAGGTTAAACCGGCTTCAATACGCCAACCCTGTAATGTCTGTTGAAGGCGTTCTAACGCTATTTCGGCTTCATACGCAGTGCGGTACTCAGGATCTTGCATGGATTCAGTATGAATTTGATCGAGTGTCTTAAATTTCATTATTCATCTCCTTGAGTCTTCGGAGTGCTGTTTCTATCTCGCTACGAGGTGTTTTGGCCGATTTTTTTATAAATATACGAAGTAAAAAAATCCGCTCACCGGCCTGATATACCCACACTCCACGGGCGATATCAGTTCCCATCGTCCTGATCTCAAATAATCCATCTCCCAAAGGCTTTGTGTCCGGCTCTCTTAGTAAGCGCGGGTTGACCTCTAATTTTTGCAGTAACCGGGTCATCTTTGCCCTGATTGTGGCAGGCAATGCTATAAATTCCAGTTCAGCTTCATCATGAAAAATTACTGTGAACACATGTGTTCCTCCATGAAACAATGTTAGCCTTAAAGCTATCTTAGCTCAAGAGCTAATTTACCTTTTTTTTATCCATCAGTACAGGCTTCACAATACTCGCTCATCAGCTTTTACACATGAAGGGGGTAACATGCAGGTGTTATGTGGAATTTGCGTCAGGATGGAAGCCCGAAGGGGCAGAGACAGCATGTCTGGCTCTGTTTACGCAGCCGTACCCGTAGGGTGACGCCCGGCAGACAAAAGTTATTGAAAAACGCTTAAGCAAGGCGAGTAAGAAGAATCAAAAGATGAGTAAGAGAAGGTATATGAAAAGTAGCACTTTTCTGATGGGGTACAACTAAGGGGTTAGTCTGCGAAGGGGCTGGAAATGAAAGCGGGAGAACGGCAGCGGCGTAGCCGCAGCAGTATACCAGGAGAGTTTTTACCGGTGGCAGGAAAGACTTATGAAGGTATCCGGTTTTCAGCATCAGAATATGTTTCTGTTTTTCACGCTTTCCGAAAGCAATAACAAAAATGATAATTTCCTGATCTATCACATGATAAACCAGCCGAAAACGGACTTTCTCAGCGTAATTTTATAACACCTTTTAAAATTACCTCGATCCTCGGGTCTTCCTGCAACTTTTTATGCTTCTTTCTGATTTATTCCCTGATGGCACAATCAAGTTTCTCCCATCCCACATAAGCCCGTGCAATAAACCTGATCTCAAACCTCATCGATGTTTACCCTGATACGTGCAACAGGATGCGCCATGCGCTCTTTAGCAATTTTGATGATGTCATCACCGTTATCGCTGTCGGCGACCACCACAGTTACAGCAGAAAATGGCAGTTTCTCGTTATCCACAACGTACTGAAACAACTGTCGCATCGCATCGGAAGGATCGATGCCTAATTTTTTTAAGACCTGGGTTGCTTCTTGTTTTAAATTTTCCTCAACGCGGGTCTGCATCCTGCTCATAGAAATCTCCTCAATCGTAATGACGGATATAATGCAAATTGCATCTGCTGCATTTTTGGCGGGAGTAACCCCCGCCAGTATGTTTGATTACAACCTTGAGGGAAGCATAGATGGATAATGGCGGGCAACAATATCGTTTATACGGTCTACCAGTTCGGGCCGTTTAAAGGTGATATGCGCCGTTCCTTTCAGGTAATAGCGCATCGAGAAATATTCGGACTCATAGACCTCACCGGAAAACCGTTCACGTGCGAAATATTCCGCAAATTTCGCCCCCTCCGATACCCTGTAATCTGGAACATTGCGCCCTTCCAGCAGGTAAAAAACTTTGGTCAGATCGTCCAGCTTTGACCTGCCCAATGTGCTGAAATGAATGCGGCCGCTGCTGTAGGAATCCATCAAAAGGGAAACAATGATTTTTTTGCCGAACCTGCACGGGTTGTTGGTCTTGTAATCCCATGACAGCGATTTAAACAGGTCGATCACCCCCTGCTCAAAAGTATCATTTTTGCTTGCGTGAAGTTGGTTAAACGTGGCCAGTACAGTATCAAGCGTAATTTCTGGCATATTTTCGCCAGATAGCTGCCTGTCCCACTCATCCCGCTGCCGCGTGCTCATCAGGGTATACATGCCGGTTTCATTCATCAGCCGATCCCAGATTTTGCCGTCTATGGTTTTTCTGATCGCATTCTGTGCCCGTTGTGGCTGTTTTTCCCAGTTGATCGCTTCTTTTACGCAGATATCGTAACCATGCAGATATTTGGCATTACAGGCGTCCAGAAACAACCGGCGGGCAGAGCCCAGCAATTCCAGTGCATCGGTAAACTGTTTCAGGCCGTTTTCCCGCAAAGCAATAATCCGGTCAATCGCTACCGAAGGGATCATCTCCCCCGCATGCTGTCCGTTGATATCCAGATCGGCAACTGCTGTGTGCTGTTCATTCAGCATGGTTAACCTCCGCATCCCGCGCTTTAACCGCGTACACAAATCCGCTCTCGGTGACCTGCATGACCAGATCGGCGGTGCCTGACTCCACGCTGTCATGCATATCCGGCGACAATGTCACGCATTCCCATATATCACCGCCTGCTACCACTTCGTCTATAGCATTGAAAAATGTCTCAGCATCGTCACTCTGATAGGGGTCAAATCCTTCTGCATAAGAAATATTGCGCTTTCCCCTGACAAAAGATGGCTTTTCAGCCGTCAGATAAATGCCCTCATCCACCAGTAACCACAGCTCGCACGCATTATTTTTTACATCCGCTATCACCGGTGCCAGCGTTTCGGCTTTAAACAATAATTCCTTCGGTATCACCTTTTCCGTCACTGTCGTTGAAAAAGCGGTCTCAGACTTTACAAACTGAGCGGGTGGTGTAATGATTCGTACTTCAGTATTCATGGCATGAACTCCAATCGAGTATTGAAAGCCGGTCTGACTTTCCTAGGGGCAAACCGGCATGACAGGGCAGACGAAAGTCTGCTTTTTTCATTTCTGCAATATAGTTTCTTTGCTTAGCACCTCCTTAGTAATGCGGTTCACAATCGCCTCATGCAGCATCGATCCCTTGTCGCGGAACGTGAAATACCGCTCCCCCACCTTGGCATAAATATCCGTCACGTCGCCGCAGACCATCTCAGCCAGTTTGAAAGATTCGCAATGCGCGTCGCCCTGCCAGTCCTTCGGGTACATCAGCGCGATCGCATCCATAAACGCCGTCAGGGTGATTTCTGATACCTCCGTGTAGGCGATTTTTTCGCACTGTTGCCAGTAAGCCGCTTCTGCTGCTGCGTTCCATTCGAAACGGTCAGTGCTGTTGTAGTCGGTGGTGATTTCAGGTTGATACATGGTGTTTCTCCTTGATTGTGATGACGGGACGATCCCTCCATCGGGTACTATTTGCTCGGAATTACTCAGACTCTTTAAATGCCTTATTCAATTGGGCGAATGCTCCCCGAATAAAGTAATTACAGACGTCAAAACGCGTAAATTTTTCACCATAATGCAGGTGGGCTTCTTCCGCACAGGCCACGTTGCTGTGGGCTTTATCGATAATTCGACGAAGTTTTTTTGAACATCTTTCGGGCGTTTTTCTTGTGGCGGTTTTGACGTTGACGTTATGTGTGTGCATCCGGGTTATCTCCTTAAGGTGAAAATTCATCTAACGGTCTGTTATCTCGCGGCAGGGGCAACGGAGTAACGACGCAGGCGTGAGCAAGGGGCGGAGACAAAAGTTTTACGAGGCACGAGGAAAAGTTTTTGCGGAGTACATTTTACCCCTTGAGGAATGACCAGGCGGTGCTACGTTACAGCCCCGTGCGTGATAACACGGCCGTGTCGAACACGCAGAACCGGACGGATGCACGCACCCGACACGGCGGAACGGCGGGGCGTCTTTAGCGCCGGTGGCCATATCACCGGCAGTTCAGGCGGCGCGGCCACTGGCCGTTGCAAGCCATCAGTTGCGTCAGGATGGAAGCCCGCAGGGCAGAGCCAGCTAGCTGGCTCTGTTCACGACAGCCGAACCCGCAGGGTGACGCCAGGCCTCCGAATTTTTTGCCGTGCAATCAGCTCAGCAGGAAGAAAAAAGGAAGTCACACGCTTCGCTGCAAGAAGCACAAAGCAAATAGCACCAGGAAGATAATGAAAAAGGGTTAAATGAAAGAAGTTAGTCGGGTACGGAGGTACTGCAGAATGCAGAATGCAGAATAACCATAGGGCAGCAGCAGCAGCTGCATATCCGTAAAAGGTGTTAACATCGGCAAAATCTGGCGGAGTTTCTCCCGCCAGTGAGCAGACTCAAAGTCCAGGCGGCGACATATCCAGATACCCGACATGCTGTGGCAGTGGTTGTTTTTAGGGATAAGGCATCATCGGTCACCGAAGACCATGAAAAAGAGTGGCTGCGCAACCCGCTGGGGGTGTTTTAAGCTCGGCAAAAGTCAGGGAGCGAGACCACAGCCAAGTTATGCCAGTTTCGCAGTTCATCCAATAACTCCGGATGGTGAATGAGTACACGGAGTAATTATATAATCAACGGATGCGGCTGTGCCTTCCCCTGCTCATAACGCGAAAATGCATTCACGTCCCACTAAAAACCTCGGGGATTTTTTGATACTAAAATCAAGTTCTCCACCGCCATAAACGAAACACTTCATATTACTTATCCTTGAATAAGACGATCAAAACACCGTTACTGACCGTTAGCTTTAGGCAAAGTCACGCCGGAGACGTGAACAAGAAGATTAAATTAAAATAATTTAAGTGAGGTACAATGTGGCTGAAAAACAGGATTTTTCGTAGAACATTTTTATCGCCTATCGGCGCGATTGAGCATAACCTATAAAACAATTAACTTTAAACTTCATTAAAAGTAACTCAAGAAATATTATATTGGAGAGACAGGAATATGGAAGTTAATAAACCCGCTCAGACCTCAGAACATGAACCTTTGAAGGCTGGCTTTACCGCATTTTCACATCAATCCTTAGTAATGAAACTCGCCCCGTCCCATTCAGTGCCGGAATTGGCGAGTTCAATTAAACCAAGTTTAGGTCAGCCATGTGACACGTTGTTGGCCATAAGTAGGCATCGTAAGGGTGCAGACATCGTTGTGGTGAAATTCTTTGTAAGTACAGGGAGGGACGCTCCCAATAGGTATTTATACTGCATCGCATTGGAAAACAGTCGGGGTGAGATGGTTATGAATGAAGTTCATTCCGACTTTCTTACTGCATGTGAAGTCCACAAACGTCTTAAAGAGATAATTGATGTAGCTTGAGCATATAATAAAAGGTGGAGAGAATGATTAAATTTCACGATATTCATTACCACACGTCCAGTGGTTCAACCGCTGATTAAAATCCTTGGTTCGATTCTAAAGACGACAGCATTTAAATAATAAGCATTGAAATGATTATGCAAAAAAAATATTGGACCGAAGGGGAGTAACTACCTTAAGCCTAAATACTTCAGAGTATGGTTTAAAGAACCGGATAACTAACAGGCGTTTTAATGAATTTTAATAAGCTGGGTTGCGGCTATTTTAATAGATAGCCTCCTGGATGTGGCTGGCCCGGGCGCACTCGTTCATCCAGGCCTTGCCAGTATTACCCATAAACCCGCAATTATTTTCCGGGACTGAGCTCGGAAATAACCTATCGTCCTACATGATGCATGCCAATCATTTTTTGATAGTTGTTTCCCCCAAGTCGTCGGATATCTGCTCAGAGCCAATGTTAGCAGGGGTGCGTGACGTCCGCTGTTCGCTCGTAGTATCCCTTTGGCATACGCATACTGACTGAGGAGCGGAAATATTGCTACGTAGCAGAGGTTACTTACATGTGTCCCAGCCGTATTCTGAGTAACTCTCATCAGCATTAATGGCTTCAATAGCCTGCCTTACATAGGGTATTGTTTCTTCTGGCAGAACCGACATTTTCTTCCAGCTTACTTCGGCATGCTTGTCAGGTTCTGCAAGGAAAGGTACACCACCCCATTCTCGGCAGATAAAATAATGCCCTACCCATGAACGGTTTTCCGTCCACACATGCATGGTATGTGCAAGGGTCAATTCTGAAGGAATTGCGTGCACCCCTGTCTCTTCTTTTAGCTCTCTGACGGCAGCGGTAGAGAGTGTTTCACCTTTTTCTAAGCCACCGGCAGGTAAGCTAAAGCAACCATCCATCCAGCCCGTATTAGATCTTCGGAGCATGCAGAGTTCATCCCCTTTTATAAGCAAAACGAATACTGCTATGGATAGATTATATCTGTCACGGCTCATGTAACAATTGCCCTCAACTAAGAATACTGTCTATATATACATTATTTTTATGCGTTTTGATATCTGTTAATTTTGAAAGTAAATGGCCAATTAGTGTGTTGCATCCATCGGTTGAACTCATAGCTGACATGCGCTCCTTGCAACAGGCAGCAGTGTGCCAAAAGCGGAAGTCTCAAACGTTCAGTACGAGTTAATTGATTTAAATAATGGACATTCATGCCGGATGATTTGAAAATCGTAAGCCTATGATTTACATATTAGGGCATGAAAGCGGATGAGCGAAAATTTAGAATTCATGTTGTTAGCGCTTGAAAAATCACGCCAAGCGCTACCTGGCTGCAGACCAAACCCACCTGTTGGATGCGTGATTGTACATAAACGGGAGGTAGTTTCCGAAGGCTTCACTCAACTTCCAGGCCATCATCATGCAGAGATTGACGCCATTTCAAAACTAACGGTTCCAATTGGTGAATGTGAAATCTTTGTCACACTTGAACCCTGCTCCTATCAAGGAAGAACCCCTTCCTGTGCCTTGACAATTGCTGAGCTAAAACCGCGCCATGTCTATGTAGCCATTGAAGACCCGCATCCTAGAAACTGCGGAGAAGGACTCAGAATTTTAAAAAATGCAGGGGTCAGCTTTACCCTAGGAATTGGAAAACGAGAAGTAGAGAATTTTCTATCGCCTTTTCTGGTGAAGTCCTAGGCAGTGTGGATATAACAAAACTATGCTGGCCATAAAATTTCGGTCCGCTATTCGCTCATAGTTTCCCCTTGAACCTTTAGCGGATAGGCCTGAGTAGTTACGCACCTTAAAATGATTCAAGAAATCTTTATTTCGGGTGCAGTTTTAGTAACCGCTACAATTTTTTGCTCATAAAGACAGTCTTTCCACCCATGAATTTTTCACGTCTATCGATTTCATATCCTAGCGCCGCATATAATGCAATGTTGGCCTCGAATGCTTCGTTCGTCTGCAGGCGAATTTCCCCAATCTTAGCTTGAGCTGCTTTACTTTCAACATGCGACAGTAATCTCCGGCCGATTCCAATTCCTTGCCGGTGGGGATGTACCGCAACATTTTCTATCCAAAGATGATCAGCATGGAGCCATATTTCGATGAGGCCGACGACATCCCCTGCAACAATGGCTAGGTCAATGTCATGCTCACTGACGACTTTATTGAAATCGGCCTTCATCGGGGTCGGTTCACGACCAATGACCGAAATCCATTTGGAATAGGCCTCAAGTACTATCTCACGAACTAATTCTACATCATTTTCTTCCGCGCGGCGGAACCCAACGACGATGTCATGCGATTTGCTCATATAAACTCCTTGAAGCTCGGCTGCCACTAATATGTGCAACATAGCAGGCTGTTCTGCTTTGTGACTAATTAACTCCGGATCGGTGCGGCCAAATCGACGTTGCCACTTCCAGGTTACTGACACTGGATAGAATAATCAAAATGTATAGTTGGAGGTAAAAGAGGTTAGAAGGCATGCTACCGGCCTGGTCGTTAGGGTTGACTTGGTAATTAAGATCTCGCCGTTTGAATCAAATTCAACTGGTCCGTAATGTCCGATCCTCGCTCATAACTGCCCTCTTTACTGTTAGGGCAGCTGAGTGCCAGAAGCGGCTCCTGCAAACGCTCTGCCGTTTGGATTTTTATCGCGAGCAGCAGCTCCCTGGATTACCGATTGGTCATATAGCTTTTTAGAATCAGCCCGGCAGAAAGAATATGTTCAACGGTAAAGTCGCGAGCAGCAGCGGGATCACCCCGCAGGCAGGCGTTTAAAATATGCTCATGTTCATCCTGAAACTTGAGTGTTTCAGACAGTAACCGATGCTGCAATAGTTCATATCTTTCAATCTGCGCTCGTAATCCATTTATCATTTTCAGCAGGCGCTGATTTTTACACTTACGGTATAACAGCTCATGAAATTCCCGGTTGTATTGCCCCTGTTGTGTTGATTCGCTGACGCTACCAAGAAGTTTGTGAACAAGCTCTGCCCGCGTAAGCGTTTCTGAATCCATGTATTGAAGACTCTGAAAAATAGCATCACCTTCCAGTAAAGCACGGAGTTGATAAATTTCGTCAACATCGTGAACGGTAAGCGTCCTGACGACAGCTCCGCGGTTTCTGTTAACGTCAACTAAGCCTTCCCTCTCAAGTTTCTGGATTGCTTCTCTCAGCGGGATGCGGCTGACAGAAAACTGGCTGGCGAGGTCTCTTTCCACTAGACGATCACCGTCCTGCAGCGAACCGTTGTTGATTAAATTTTTTAGCTCAAAAACAAGCATGTCCGCGGTCGAAAGAATAACCGAACTCATAAAACCTACTTTACTTGATGGCATAATGGTATACCATTATACCATCTGTATAAGCACTTTGATAATGATTTACGGTAAGTCGTGCTTCATCTGAGAGTGACTAAACGTAGAGAAGAGAGAGTGGTAAGAATCTCAAAAGCAGATAAATATTTATTTCATTGGCCGACTGAGAGTGTATTGCTAACGAGCAGACATTAAGAACTGGAGCGGGAAATTTATGGAACACAGTTATTCGTCACATATATGTTGGACAGGAAATCTGGGCAAAGGGACAACAGGTTATCGTTCATATGACCGGACATGGGATATTTCTATCGCTGGAAAGGAAATAATACATTGTTCTAATGACCCGATACTGGGTGGTGACCCTGGTAAAATGAATCCGGAAGACCTGCTTATATCCTCTCTTTCTGCATGTCACATGCTGTGGTATTTACATCTAGCATCAGATGCGGGCATCACTGTAATGGATTATGAGGATTCGCCGGTAGCAACAGGAGAGGTGTTAAAAAATGGCGCTGGCCGCTTCCTGTCAGCCGTACTCAGGCCAAAAATTACTGTCGTAGCCGGTACTGATATTGATGCTGCAATGGCTATTCACCATGAGATCCATAAAGTGTGCTTTATTGCCAGATCAGTAAACTTCCCTGTGAACTATGGCCCTGAGTTTATTATCTCTGACGAAGCGCATTCTGTAACGGTGTAAAACTCAATGCCGGATAAGGCCGGTTAGCGGGACGATAGCTAACAGTTACTGTATCAGGCAAACCTCCGTTCATCGCTCAAAACTGCCAGGAATGGTTGTACCCACAACTAATTTCGATCTCATAGCCACCACACATGACAGTTGCTTGCAGGCGAGTCGGCACGTCTACAGTGCGGGCACGGCATTGGCGCTAACTTTGAGAAATAATCAGGGCAATAGAATAAAAAGGGAAAAGAGGACAGTGCCGTTAACACCATGTTGTGGAGCAACACGACGTCATTAGCGTTTGCGCCCCGGTGGGGACGGCCACCGGAAACTGGGATGTGTCAGATAAAAAATGCCGCAACGGGAGCCACGGCGATAATAAGTGAGGAACAGGTGAGGCTAAATAATGCCGACTAATCTAAATGTTATTGTGGCTGCAGTTAAAAGCAGTGCGATAACCATGTATAAGTAATTTTTACCCGATTTACTAAACTGGATACTGCAATACACTACTGCGAGTAAATTTAGAATAACTACTAATACAAACATGATAATTTCCTTTATCTGAATGATAAATTGATCTCTCGTACGCCCTTGTATTGCGGCTTCTTTCGCTCTCAGAGTAACTTCCTTTTGTACAAGTCTACCTGACTACAGAACAAAGACTAACATCTCCAGCACACCTGCTCTTACCCCGGACTGTGAGCCTGTTTGACAATAGCAGAGCATCAAACCACTGCACTGCCGTTGGCCGTTTTCCTAGTTCATCGTTTATATTATCAAGAATCGCCCGCAGCGGCTGACCTGAGTAAAATATCTCGCCCTGCTGGCGGGTAAAACGCCCGCCCCACGCCGCTAACATGTCCGTCAGGTCATCGTCATAAATACCCCGCTTTTCCTGCCGTTTGTACCATGCTTCCAGCCCTGTTGGGGTCACAAATGCCAGCTCGATTTCAGCCTGTGCCACGGAAGTCTGATAGCGCCTGCGCTTTTGCTGCCGCGCCTTTTCTTGCAACTTTTCCCTGCGGCTGTAGCTGGCATCCCATCGGCGGTTCTGACGTTCACTCAGACGATAACCGGTTTGCGGGAAATATTGTCCGGCCGCGCAGCCCGACAGCGGCAGCGGGCAAACGCTGCCACGGCTTTCCATCAGTTTATCGAGCGCCGCCAGATAGCGGTCTTTCGGTTCACCGGCACGGTCTTTCGGATCGTAGTTTGAAGCCGCACGGCGCACGTCTGCTGCACTGATGCGCCCCGCCTCCCCGCCGCGCAGCTGCCGCAACAACGCTACAGCATAAGGATACTGTCCCCGCCGGTGCCGACCCTCCTCCACATCAATGATGGCCTGCAGCGCAGCAGCCTGAAACGGATTCACGGGCACTAAGGAAAGGTGACGGGGGATCATACTGCACCCCCAGTTTTTCGCAGCGCTGCAGCCAGTTGCTCAGGGGTGTTCAGTCCGGTGGCAACCAGCGTTTCAAGTGTGCGAAGGGCATCAAAAATCAGCGCTGGCTCAAACGTTTCGCTGCAGCAAAGCCACGCCACCGATGCCCCGCCGTCAAACGGCAAATGCATCTGCCAGAACGGCACGTCGTCGTTGCTGCTGGTCAGGCAAACCACAACCTGCGGGTGAGATTTCAGGGTTAGCCTGATGTTTACCGGCGCACCGGCACCAAACTCACAGCGGTGCTCCATGTCGCACAGCCAGTTATCGGACAGGTGCAGCTGATGGACAACGCCACGGCTCAGGTCGCTACGGGAAGCCTCACCGCGCTCTGCGTACTGCTCCAGTTCACTGCCGTTCATCGCGTGTAACTCGGCAAACGATAATTCATTACATCGGGTCATGTCGTTACTGCCGCCCCTTGCGGAGCGGCATCTCCTGTCAGGCGGCAATATGGGTGGATTGCGTTTCAGTGTCTGAGGCTGCAGCGTCTGTCTCAGTGAAGGCGTCACTTTCCTGCGGTGGAGCCACTTCGTCTGCCACCGGTAGCAGGCAATCCGGCACCCAGCTGGTTAGTACAATTTTGTCTTCAGCCAGCCCGGCAGCTTCGGCCTTTTTCATCTTGAGAGCGTCACGCGATGCCCCTTCCAGACCAGCCTGAGACAAGCTGTCAGAAATCTGCTCTTTGCCGATACGCCCGAAGAAATTGGCCTTAGTCGGCAACCACCAGTCGCGCAGCGTGAAACCCAGCACTGCTTCAACCGGCTCAAGTCGTTCCCCCGCTTTACCCGTTTTATGACTCAGGCGTTCTGATGCCCCGTCCAGCGTTCGGGCAAGGCAATAGCTCATCGCATCAATAAGCGTCTGCGTATCCCATGACAGCAACCATTCCCAGCTGTCGTGCCAGCCTTCCGGCAAAATGGACTGCCACGATGCGTGAATAGCATTGAGGTGCTGCATGGCCAGACTGTCTTCAGATGTCGGGGCATTGGCGAGCAACTGCGACGTTTTAGGATGCAGGGTGACCGTGAAGTTTTTCGGTACATAGCGACCGTGATGGTCAAAAGTGGACGTCAGGCAATCGTGAACGAACATCACCAGCGCTTTGTCCGGCTGTTCTGCCAGCGCGGCCTGGACTGCTAATGTACGTTCACTGGAGAGGCTTTTCACCAACACGGCTGACAGGGATTTTTTCTCCGGCGCGGCGTCAATATCTTCCGTGCGGATGCTGCTCAGATGCTGATTAACACCGGTTTTATCAGTATCACCAACAATCTCCGGCAGGTCGCAGCGCTTCATGACGCCACGGCGAACGGACAGTTCACCGCGCGACAGCGATACCACCACACCGGCTTTTGCGCGAACATCATCAGACCACGCACGGATCGCCGCATCCCCCTCAATTTCTTTAATTTCGGCCTGACATTTTGCTTCGGCATAATCCATCGCCTCAAAGTCGGCCTGATCCTGCTCGCTGCGTTCTGATAGCTCACCCAGCTGCTTATCAAGCGCATCAACGCGGGCTTGCTCTTCGCCGGTCATCACCGGTTCAGGCTGTTTGAGCAGCAGGTAGTTTTCCGCATCTTCCCCGTAAGTGCTGATGCCATCGGGGCGTCCCAAAGCCCACGACCAGCCCTCAGCCTGCGCAACAGACTCCGCAATGCCGGTCAGTTTTTCGCGGGTCAGCGTGGCTAATAAAACGGTATCGCGTATAAAGCCTTCGTCAGTAAAGAGGTCTACGGTAAACCCGCCGCCCGCCTGTTCGTAAGCGTCACGGCCGACGAACATCAGACAACTGTTCCCTTCAGCAGCCACTTCTTTCATTACCGCAGCGTCGCGCAGCTCTCTCGGCGTGCGGTAAATGCCGTAAGCATTTTTCCAGACGTCCAGCTGGCGTTCGTGGTCTTCGGTGGCAGACAGCGCCTGCAGCTGATCGAGGTTGATACTGTCTTCAGCCAGTTCAGCAAGCAATGCCGGAGCCATTCCTGCCAGACGCAGGCATTTGTGTACATGCTTTGTGGTGTACCCCAGCACGCTGCCGATCTGCGCCGCCGTGTCGCCGGTTTCGCTCATTTTGGCGAAGGCCGCAATCTGGTCAGCGGGGTGCATATTTTCACGCTTGCTGTTCTCGGTTTCGGACACATACATTGCCATGCCAGGCTCAACGTTTTTCACCGGCACCGGATAGTCAGCGGTAAGCGATCCGGCCTCAAGCAGCAGATGCAATGCACTCAGGCGGCGTCCACCGGCAGCCACACCCAGCATGCCGTCAGGCATCGGGCACACCACCAGATTTTGCAGGACACCCACGGACAGGATGCTTGCCGCCAGTTCCTGCAACTTCTCCGGATCTGGCTTGTGTTTGCGCACGTTCTGCGCGATGTGAACCAGCTGACTGACCGGCACCATTTCCACCGGTGCGTTCGCCAGCGCCTGCTCTACGGCCTCGGTAACGGCGGCTTTTTTAGGACTGCGGGTGGATTTACTCGCTTTAGATACTGCTTTAGACTCGGTAACTGACATAATTGATTCCTCGTAAGTTTTGATTTATGTCTGCCGGACGCCTCATACGTCCGGAACCTCACAACCTTTTACTGCTTTCTCACACCACAGCTGATGATGTATCTGTTAAGACCCGCCCCTGCTTCAGGCACAAAATTCCACGCCCGCCACACCATCTGCCCGTCAACACGTACGACAAGTCTAAAATGCGTGCCCTGATCGTCTTCGATGGCGATATTCGCGTAAGCGGCGGCGACAGCTTCGGCCTGTTTACGGGTAAATGTGTCGTCCGGCAGCAGAACGTGATGGTTGTTTTCCATGATTCGGTACTCCCTGTTATGCACCGCAAATGCGGGGCGGTTAATGTCGAAGGTCACGCTAGAACGGGATATCATCGTCAAAATCAACCGGCGGGAATTCTCCCCCCTGCGGTGCGGGTTGCTGCGCCGGTGCCATTTTGGTGGCTTTTTTGCCACGCGCGGCTTTTGCCGGTTTCGGGTCAGCCGCGGCTTCGCCGGAATGGGACGGGGCATTGGCCGGAGCCTGTGAACCCCCTGCGTCACCCGACGGACGGTTACCCTGCCCTGCTGCGCTGCCCAGCATCTGCATGGTGCCGTTAGCCTTCACCACGATTTCGGTGGTGTAGCGGTCAATGCCCTGCGCGTCCTGCCATTTGCGGGTCTGCAGCTGGCCCTCGATGTAGACTTTTGCGCCCTTGGTCAGGTATTCACCGGCAATCTCAGCGAGCTTTCCGAACACCACTACGCGATGCCATTCGGTTTTTTCTTTTTGTTCGCCGGTGACTTTGTCACGCCATTGCTCAGAGGTGGCCAGCGTCATACCAGCCACCGCACCGCCGTTTGGCATGTAGCGCAGCTCCGGTGCCTGCCCCAGATTGCCCACGATGATGACTTTGTTAATTCCACGTTCTGCCATGATGACTCTCCTTATCTTTCAGGGCTTTTAGCCCATATCTTCGGTTAGATTCGCTTTGTCGCGACCTTGACGTTTTGTGGTATCCGGCTGAATTTCTGGCTGTGTGTTTCCACATCTCCAGTTGAGTTCCTCCGCCGCAAGGGCGAAAAAACACCGACGAGGGCGAACGTCCAGGGCGAACACGAAAGTTTTCTGAGGAACGAGGAAAAGTTTTGGGGGAGTTTATTTACCCTGGACGGGCGACAGCGGCTGTGTTTTGGTCAGCCCCGGCGAGAGGGACTCAACTGGAGAGGCAGCACCCAAGAGGGATGTAGCGTATACCACCGCAACGCCGGTGAGCGGCAGCGAAACGTCGTTGCCCATCAGCGGCCTGCGGCTTTGTGCTTATCGCAGGCCAGTGAAGCGGCGCGGCCCGTGGCCGCTGCAAGCGTGATGTTGCGTCAGGGATGGAAGCCCGGAGGGCAGAGCCAGCCTGCTGGCTCTGTTCACGACAGCCTGGCCCGTCAGGGGACGCGCTCAAAAGAGACAAAGGCGAAGGAAAGTAATAAAACAACCTAGGCAAGTCAGAAGTATTGGAAAATATAGAAATACCCTAACCACCACCATGACACTGAAGTGCGAAGATGAAGTAATGAGATAAAGTTTCAAATGATGAAAAGTTATCTGGCTCTCCCCCTGCCCTACAGCCTGGTAATCGCCGTATTGGACAGAGATACTCTTCTTATCAATGCCTAACCGCGCACAAAGTTGCTCTCAAACACACTTATCGTATCTGCAAACTGCCAACTTATTAAGCAGCTATCCACCTCTGGCAATTGCGAATGCAGGTAAGATGGAACCTTAAGTATGAGATATGAGATATGAGATGTGAGATGTGAGATGTGAGATGTGAGATGTATTGCATGATCACTCACGCAACAATGAGTAACTTAAATTTTGATACTTATGAAATCATACTTCACAAGGATGAAGTTTTTTCTCAACCAAAATTGCAGCCGCTGCCCGCAGATTTCCTAGCATTATCTTTATTGGCTGACATCAGGTTACCACAACAAGATTCAACCTAAATATCACAAGTGCTAATTATGAACTCATAAGTATGAATTTTGCAGTTATTATCAACCGATATAGCACTGACTTCGTGGGCTTGAGGATGATGACTGATGATTAGCTTTCAAGCCAGAAATTGCTACCCCTCCTTTTCTGATATCCGGAGCGCATGCCACAAATTAGTATGAAGTAGTACTTATGCAATTATCTTCATAACTCACAATGGTGTTACGTGCCTCAGCTCACCAAAGGACCATAGAAATGAGAAAGAACCTTACCACAAGTAT
>NZ_JBKEZJ010000025.1:0-33265 GCF_046449555.1 Rahnella selenatireducens | reverse complement strand
TACAGCTTCAATTTCAATCGAGAGGTCAGATGAGAAGAGACGGCTGACTTCTACGAGCGAGCTGGCTGGCAAGTGATCACCGTAATTTCGATACAGTACTTTGCGTAGCTCGTTGATCTCCTCAAAAGAGGTGACGAATATAGTCACTTTCATTAGTGCTGAAAAATCTATCTCTTCTACACTGACAATTTTCCTGATTTGGTTAAATATTTCTTCAGCCTGCCCAGCAATGCCTTCATGTTGTGCCGCTGTGCCAAACGCGGTCAGGCCGGAAATATAAAGCGTGTTGCCATGCTTTACAGAATGGACGTAAGGTGCCTTTACTTCACCTAACGCAGGATAATTCCTTCTTACTAAATTGCTCATGCCGATGGCCTTTTTAAAAGGGAATAAGCCACAACATTACCATTCAACTGTGACTGCTCAACGTTAATTAGCGTCTTGCAAAAGTATGCACTCTGGCACGAATCTGCCTCAGGTTAGGATCCCATGGCAGCCACGAGCGAGGAGCAGACGTTGTAATCACTTTTAAATTCAAATGGATTACAAAATTTCGGGTACAGTATCTCCCGGTAGAAGTCGAAGGCCAATATCCATAATTCTACATTTTGGAAAGTGTCACAATGGTCAAAAATATCTGCTAGAGGAATAATCAGTGTCTCATTCATCATCAAGAGCAAGAGTTTTGGATACAGCAAGTCCTTTGGCACATAGAGCATCCCACGCACGAAGTTGCGCTAACCATGTGGCGAACAGGTTAGGAATTACCCGCAGTGAGCTTTTGATAAAAGTCGAGGAAGATTCCGGGGCAGGTCTGGTATCACCACTAACTGAACAAGAATTGATGAAAGCGTTCAATTATATGGAGAGCCTTTAGCTTTAGTACACTATGAGCGAGGAGCGGACATCGGTGTGACATTTTTTGAATAAATCCGAGTGTCGCAACCGAGGGACTCATTAAAAAGGGCTCTTGCTGAATAATAAAATTGTATAAATCCGTCTGGATTCCGTACGGCTATGCAGATAGGATGATTCCTAATAAAAAGAAGAATAAAGAAGTACAACGGTTTTTCATATCGTAAGGAAAGTAAAGATGACTGTATCTCAACAGGCCACAACCTCGCAAAAGGTCTGCGCAACTATTGCATGGTTAATGGCATTAATACTGCTGGTAGGCTTGGCTGTATTCTTCTTCGCTACCACAGGTGGCGTTTCAATGTGGGTTGGTGGGGGCATGAGTGCGGTCTTTGCATTTGGTTTCACCCAGATGTGGTGGCGGAAAATTAACAGCTGATAGCAATTTTTTAAAAGAGGCGGGGTGATCCCGCCTTTTTTATTGAGTTCGACAGAATGACGTTTTACCGAACGCCCCGAGAAGGGCATGGCGGTAATTTGGAAGCAATTTACAATCGCTAATGTCCGCTTCTGGCACATAGCTGCCTGTTAGAATTCTTTGAACATACATCCAATTAAGCAGACTTTCCGATGTCTGCTCTCGGTACGTTTTCCTTTCACGGAATGATCATCATATGCAACAGAGCGCTCAAATCAGTTTTGCACCTCCGCGCCTGTTGATGGTCATTATGGTAGTCCCGACAGCAAATTTGCGCCAAAAACCCATCAGCGTTCCCTTAGCCTGGCTGTGATCCTAAAACACTGTTTCCCTCATCAGTTCTTTCATCACTCTGACAAACTCCTCTCCGGGTTGTGACATGACGCCGTGACCATCGGGCACCGCAACAACTGAAACTTTCAGCGCCGGTTTGAACGGGCGCACGGCTAACCCTGTCATATCACAGCCCTGTATTGAGAAACGATCGACGATAGTCACACCGTTATTATGCCTGACCATATTAATCGCCATGCTGTAGCGGTTGGTTTCTATGGCTGCGACCTGTCGTTGATGAAACTCGGGTACAATGTCGGCAATCATCGCCACCAGCCTGGCATCGGTGGTAATAAATACCAGCTCGCGAGGTTCGATGTCATGCCAGCACACCTCAGTCTGCTTTGCCAACAGATGCTGCTCCGACAATACGCACACCATTTCCCCCTCGCTCACCATGAACCGGTTTTCGCCCTGCTCGCCGCCGGGTTTGACCACAAATCCAAGGTCGTAACGCCCTCCTTCCACCGCCTCTTCGATCTCGTTATTCAGGCACATATCCGCGACAACGCCATAGTCGGAGAATGTCTGACGAAAACGTGCAACAGCGCGAGGTAACAGGTTTAACGCTAAAGCCGGAGTGGCACAAACTCGCAGTTGTCCTACACGGTATTGGCGGATATGTTCAACAAAACGGTCAAAACGTAGTCTGTCGAGATAAACCCGAAGCGCCTCTTTGTACAGCTCGTTGGCCTCGGGCGTCGGCTGCATTTTACCTTTCAGCCGTTCGAACAGGTTAAACCCCATCTGCTGCTCGATAAGTGACAATATCTTACTGACCGAAGGCTGTGACATCGCCAGCTGTTGCGCGGCCGCTGTCACAGAGCCGAGCTGTACGACGCTGATGAAAACTTCAAGTTGCTTTGGAGTCATAACCATTTTCCATATAAAGATATGCTATTTTTGAATTTTGAATGCATGCACCCAGGGTTATAAAATTTAAAACTATATTCTTTTGGGGGCATATAATGAAATTATTCAGAACACGTGTGATGTCGGCCTTATTGCTGATACCAGGAATTTTTCTTGCACAAGCCCCGGCGAAAGCCGCGGAAGAGATAAATACTATTTTGCCAGATCATGTTATTCGCGTTGGAGCTGTTAACGCGCCACCGTGGTATCAAAAAGATCTGCTCACCAACCAGTGGACCGGTCTGGTTCCCGACGTGGCGCAGGCGATATTCAAAAATACCGATATAAAAATTGAATACGTCGACACTCAATGGGGCACCGCGGTTGCTGGATTGCAGGCACATCGTTTCGATATTCTGGGTGGCTTCAACAAGACCCCGGAAAGAGCGAAAGCTGCCGATTTTACGCGCCCGATGGGTGCTCATCAGATGGGCGTCCTGACGTTAGATAAAGATACGAAAAAGTATCAGAACTGGGCGACGATTAACAATCCGCAGACCAAGCTTGCCGCCATTGATGGTTCAGCGGCGGTGACGCTGTTGCAACCTCAGCTGGACAAGGCGCAGTGGATTATTGTGCCGGACAGCGACAACATGCAATTGCAGATGGAAAGTGGCCGCGCCGATGCTATCGTGACCAATGATATCCAGATGTCCCAGTATATTCAGAAACGCCATCAGGGCACCATGGTGATCCCTGAACCGGTTAAAGAGCAAGCGACTAATATCGGTCTGCGTCAGAACCGTCCTAAGCTGCAAGCCTGGCTGGACGGTCGGCTGGAGCAATTGGATAAAGACGGCACACTGAAAGCTATCTGGCAAAAATACACTCACCCGGTTAATCAACCCTAATGACTGAACAGGCCTCTTTGCCGTTACTGAAAATAAAAGCACTCAGCAAATCTTTCTCAGGCAATAAAATCATTGATGACGTCACCTTCGAGGTTCACCCCTCGGAGGTGATCGGCGTTATTGGCCGCAGCGGCGCTGGGAAATCCACCCTGCTGCGCTGCCTGAATATGCTTGAGACGCCTGACGGCGGGCACATCTGGCTCGGCAACGAAGAAATCGGTTTTTTCGGAAAGGACAGAAAGCCCGTGAAGCAGCGCACGTTGGCACGTCAGCGTGCATCAATGGCGATGGTCTTCCAGCATTTCAATTTGTGGCCACACCGCAGCGTTTTGCAAAATATCATCGAGGGACCGGTTCAGGTACTCGGGATATCGCAAAAAGCCGCCACGGAAAAGGCCATGACTTTGCTCACTCGCATGGGTTTGGCGGAAAAAGCGGCTGATTTTCCGGTTCAGCTTTCCGGGGGTCAGCAGCAGCGCGTCTCTATTGCTCGTGCGCTGGCTATGGAGCCGCGGGTGATTTTGTTTGATGAGCCGACTTCTGCGCTCGACCCGGAATCTGTCGGCGAAGTGCTGGCAGTCATCTCCGAGTTAGCGGGTACCGGCACCACGATGATAGTCGTCACTCACGAAATGCGTTTTGCGCTTCAAGTTTGCAGCCGCCTGTTGCTGATGGATAATGGCAAACTGGTGGGCGAAGCCACCCCGAATGAAATCTGGACTCAGGCGGACAATGCCGAAATTCGTCACTTCATGGCGCTGTCGGGCGTGACGGCGGAGGATCTGCTCTGATGCCGGTTTATCACTGGGACTTCTCGATACTCTGGCAGTATCACGCCATTCTTGTGGATGGAATTTTCACGACCTTTAAAATCGTTCTGGCCTCAATCACCTTAAGTATTATCGGCGGTGCCTTGCTTGCACCATTGCGGGGGGCTTCTAAAGCGATTATTCGCTTGCCGACTCAGGCGTTGATCGAAGTGGTGCGTTCGATTCCACCGCTGGTGTTGATCGTCTGGGCTTACTATTGCCTGCCTATTTTGTTTGGCCTGACGATGTCAGCCTACCTAACCTGCGTGCTGGCGGTTTCCCTATACGGCAGCGTGTTTTTTGCCGAGATATTTCGTTCCGGGTTGCAATCGGTGGATCACGGTCTTGTTGAGGCGGGGCTTTCTGTCGGGATGTCACCGCTGAAAGTCTTGTTCCGCATAACCGGGCCAGTCGCTTTTTTGCGTATCCTGCCCGCTTTTGTCAGCCAGTGCGTAATGTCGATCAAGAATTCGGTCCTGGCGAGCTATATCGCCACCGGCGAAGTGCTGTATCAGGCGCAACGCCTGAGCACTGCGACGTTCCGGCCGCTGGAAACCCTGACTTTTGTCGCCGTATTTTTTGTAATCACTATCCTGCCGCTGTCGCTGCTGGCGAGCTATACCGAACGTCGGATTCGCACACGTTACTTTAAGCGTTGAAAAAAATGATGAATATCACCGCCACACGCCAGTTGGTTAAATTCGCCTGTACGTTACAGGCACAAACGATCCCTGAAGCTATCCGTCATAAAGTCAGCCTGCATTTACTGGATGGGCTCGGCTGCGGCTGGGCTGCAAGCCAGCATCAGAGCAGCAAACCGGCTATCCACTCTGCCCGCCTGTTTGGCGGCAACGGGGATTGTAGCGTATTTGGGCATACCGGGTTTAGCCCGCTGGCAGCCGCTTTTAGCAACGCCGCGGTGATAAATGGTCTGGATCACGACGACGGCGTGGAAATTGACGGCAAAGGGCTTGGTCATCCCGGAGCGACATTGATTGCCGCCGCGATGGCCGCGCTGGATATCAGCCCGATCCCCGTTAGCCACGAGGCGCTGATTACCGCTTTAACCGTAGGCTTTGAAGTTAATAATCGCCTTATTCACGCCATCCAGCCTTCGGTCGAACGTTTTAATCAGGTATATGGCGTGGCGCAGCACCAGTCAATGGGGGCAGCGCTGGTTACCGGGCTTCTTTTGGCGCTAGATGAACAACAGTTACATAACGCTGTCGGGCTGGCTGCGGCATTAACGCCATTACCCAGCTTGCATCAGTACAACTGGCAACAGCGGCCCTTATTATCGATAAAAGATGCCGTCGCTCCAGCTGCACAGGCAGCGGTGCAAGCCGTCATTATGGCGCAACAGGGTATGAGTGGCAGCCTAGACGTGCTTGACGGCGAACAGGGTTTTTGGCGCATGATCGGATCAGACCAATTCGCCCCGGAAATACTCACGCACGATCTTGGCAACCACTGGTATGCGAATTACGGCAGTTTTAAAATCTATCCTGCCTGTCGCTGGCTGGCCTGCGCGCTGGAATCGCTGGAAACCCTCGTTCAGGAAACCGGCTGGCGGGCGGAGGATATCCAGTCTGTCGAGGTGCATACCTTCCCTCGCATTGTTGACGATATGATGGATTATCGTCCGCAAAACGTGACCGACGCACAGTTCAGCCTTCCCTGGACCATGGCTGCGGTCGCGGCCGGGCTTACACCTGGTGCCGGCTGGTACACTGAAAAAAACATGAAAAGCCCGGTGTTGCGGGCGCTGGCGGATAAAGTCACCGCCATTCTCGATCCGGATTTTACCGCACGAATGACCGGCCCGGCCCGCCAGCCCGGCGCACGCGTGGTGCTAACGCATGTGAATGGCAGCCGCTCGGTACAGGAGCGTTTCAAACCTTTGGGTAGCTCTGAGCGTCCGCTGACTAAATCTGAAGTAATTGCCAAGGCGCGTCTAAATTTAGCTGGTCTAAAGATTGATTCTGAATCACTTATTAAGAACATGATCCAGCAAGACTGCACCGATCAAGTCTTTTACTCATCAGCAGCGCAACTTACTGGTGCATCAGTACTTTCAACCAACTGTTGGATATAATATCAATTTATCAATCCTTCATTCTGTCCATTTCTATAGCAGGATGTGCTAATCAACGGGAAGTAGGTCAGGGGATTTCTAAGCCCTTTATTGTAGAGAGTGTTTCTTGATAAATATTAGTTCAGCTTACTAGCATTGCTCTTTTGAAGAAACCTGACTATCCGCTTCTGACACAGAGCAGACCGATGTGAAAGGACTGTTTGCTATGAACGAGGAGCAGACGTTCTGTGTTGAGTGGAAATTCATTATCCCCACAGGACTCTCTGTGGCGATTCAATGCCTCTTTAGGTTGCTAAGGATATATTGCTCAATTTCTGATGCATAAAATCAATAAGCGCTCTGGTTTTAGCGGGCAAGTAACGCCTATCTGAATAAAGAGCGAACAATTGCAATGGGGCTGCCGATTGTTCAAACTCAATCTCGATTAACCGTCCATCGCTGATGTAGGGTTGGCAGGCTTGTTTCGATAGAATTGCGAAACCGACACCTGATACCGCAGCTCGTCCTGCCATCTCTCCGCTGTTTACGCGATAATGCGCATTAACCTTAATTGTTTCGAATCCCCCCTTTAAATTGACAAACTGCCAGGGAGCACCTTTCAGCGCACTTACTGTTGTAATGCAGGGTAATTCTTCAAATTGCTGGATATGAGAAGGGGTACCATAACGCTGAATGACTGAGGGGGCGGCAACAATTGTACAAGGGATAGTCACCAGATGACGGGCTATATAGTCACTGTCATCCATTCGACCACGAGTAATAATGATAGCAAAATCCAGATCATCTCGCAGTGATTCGAGGCCTGACAAATTTGTGACACAGCTAATCTCCAAATCCGGATACTGACAGGCAAAATCGGCAATAACAGAACCCAGCAATGCAGGACCTATTTCATTGGGAATACAGATGCGTAATGGCCCCTTGAGTTGCATTTGCCGCAATGTTAATTCTGTTTCAGTTTGCTCAAGCGCCTCCAGTAATGGCTTCGCTCGTGTATATAGTAGGTGCCCCGCCTGGGTGAGTTTCATGTGTCGCGTGCTGCGCTCAATGAGCTGAAGATTCAGTTTTGCTTCTAACTGAGAAATACAACGACTGACATTTGATGTCGGCATTACAAGGACTTTCGATGCCCCAACAAAACTTTCTCTTTCAACTACCGCAATGAACACTTTCAAGGTATTAAAATCAAGAGCTGGGCGCATGAATTATCCCATATATGATAAAAGTAATTGCCATTTTTACCATCTAATCAACGCTATTGATAGCAATTAAACTCGGATATCTTTCATCCATAGGGTTGCTTGCTATGCCACTGGTCACACAGACGTTTAATCATAAAACACTCACGCGGATAGCCGTTGTAATGGCTTTTATCCAGTTCAATAATGCGCTGGAGTACATGGCGTTAACGCCCGTTTTTGCTTTTATGGCAGATGGATTTTCGGTTCCCATATCATTTTCTGGCTATGTTTCTGGTATGTACACACTGGGTGCTGTCCTTTCCGGAATTATTGCTTTTTATATGATCGACCGATTTAATAAAAAACAATTCCTGGCCAGGAATATGGTGCTGCTGGGAGCATTAACATTTTTTACCACACTCACTACTCACTTTGACACTCTACTCGCACTGCGATTTTGTGCAGGATTGGTTGGTGGTACGACAATGGGGGTAGGTATGAGCATTTTGATAAACTATGCCCCAGCTAACTTACGTGGAAAAGTGCTGGCAACGGTGATTGCATCGTTTTCAATGGTGAGTATCGTCGGTATGCCAGCTGTATTATTTTTTTGCACGCACTATGGTTGGCATACTGCGCTATGGTTAATCAGTTCACTTTGCCTGCTGTCTTTACCGTTGATAGTATTTATTATCCCCAAGGATACGGTTACACCAAGCGTGAAGAGGAATCAATCTATTGATACTCAAACCATTTTTTTCGCCTCTTGTACTGCAATAGTACAATTTAGCCCAATGCTGATTATTCCCATTTTGACGCCATTAATGATGCAGTATATGGGAGCACAAAAAAACCTATTACCCTTCTTATTCTTAAGTGGAGGGATCGCAGGTTATCTGTCCACAAAAATGACAGGAGTTCTAATATCGCGTTTATCTGCTCTGATGTTGGCCACAATTTCAACTCTGTTCTTTGTAGCAAGCTTGCTGATTCCAGCGATGGGCTATCATAATGCAGTTCTATTTATAACTTTGTTTCTTGGGGCCTCATATAGCCGACTTGTTTCCGCTTCGTCGGTTGTTATCCAGTATCCTGAGGATGAACAACGAGCCAGTTTTTCTTCATTACAAACAGCAATGATGTACCTGATAACAACTCTCGCATTCTTTCTGTCTTCCTTATTACTTCCTGATCAGGGAATAACAACGCAAAATCTAAACAGACTGTTGGTTGTCAGTGCATTAGCCGCATCTGGATTTCCCGTAATGGTCATAATACTTCAAAAGAAACTGGCTAAACGTACTATCCAGACACTTCATCCTTGATTAGCGCAACGTCCCCTTTTGCAAGAAGCGGACGACCTATCTGAGCTGGAGGTCTGCTGTGAGCTAAGAGCGGAAGTTCTGAATGATTACTTACATCGAGGTGCCTAGAGTCATAGAAAGCAGAACATTTCAGTTGGTTTAAAGGTTAATGGAAAATTTCAGCTGACTACTGATGATTATTAGCTGTTAGGTAACATCAGAACAAAAAAAATGTAAATGTGTTACTATAATAAAAATAGGGTCTTGAGGGTTTAGGATTATACAGATATGAGATTTTATAGCATAGATTATCTACAAATGCAGTCTAACATCAATGATTATTTAAAATACATCGTTATATTTAGTACTTTATTTATCCTGATCGTTGTTTTTAGTTTGTATATGCGTCATCGTTTGCAAACTAAATATCGTGACTTAACAATCATAGCCTTCTTATTTTTGCTCTTCATTTCTGGTGTTCAGTATGCTGATTACACCGATAGCCAAAACATACACTCCCAATCATCACAAATGGTTAACTTTGTTAGGTTGTTATCACAAGAAAAAGATGTAAATGTGAATACTATATTTTCTAGTTCTGTACAACTCTCTGATGGCATTATCGTTAAAATCAATGATATTTTTTATCGCGTTAACTTAAGCCCAGATCAGAAAACATATAATTTAGTAGAGGTTTCGTTAGTAAACCCAAAAATAGAAATCATAAAGACTGAGGTGTGGAAATGATAATTTATTTACCTATCATTATAAAGTTGGGCCTGGGTATACTGTGTTTAATTGTTCAAATAAATCTTATGGGAAAAGGAAATCTGGCCCCCTCATCCGCAATGGATCAGGTTCAAAACTATGTGTTGGGGGGGATTATAGGAGGCGTGATTTACAATGAATCGATAACAGTATTACAATTTGTCCTGGTCCTAATTATATGGACTTTCTTGGTCTTTGTTCTTAAGTTTTTGAAAGAAAACAATCGATTTGTTAAAAGAATAATTGATGGAAAACCTATTACTTTAGTACATAATGGCAGTATTAATGTTAAAGAGTGTTTACGGAATGGTGTTTCTGCAAATGATTTGATGTTCAAATTAAGAGCAAATGGAATTTATGAAATAGAACAACTAAAACGCGTGGTTCTAGAACAAAATGGGCAGTTAACCATTATACAAAGCGGTGATGAGAATATACGCTATCCAATTATAGTGGACGGTTTAGCCAACCATGATCTGCTCGAAATCCTTAATAAGGATAGTGAATGGTTAGAAAATGAAGTTACAAAGCAAAACTTCAATAAAATCAGTGAAGTATATTTAGGTGAGTATTTATCAGGTAGAATTAATTTATACGGATATGAAAAATAATATCCGAAATTAACTCTCTAATTCTCAAAAGGCAGCCATTTCAGGTGTGCCTCTGCTTATATCAACGTTCGATCCTAAGACGGAGCGGACAAGCTCACAGAGCATAAAAGGTCAGCTCGGACATCCACACTTTATGCCTGACACTAGAGGTACCGGCATTACTCATAACAACTTGAGTATAAACTCCTACAAGTCATCTGATGTATGCTATGTCAGTCAAAGAGGAGAAGAGCAATGACTGAGCGGAAAGAACCCTACTGGAATCGCATGGTTCCCGAACTGACCGTTTTGGATTTTACAGTATCTCTGCAATTCTATGTTGACGTGCTTGGCTTCAACATCATGATAAGACGTACTGAGCCCGATTTTGCATATGTCAGTCTCGGCGAGGCGCAATTGATGCTTGAACAATATTCTCCGGAAGGATGGAATACGGCTGAATTAATCAGGCCTTTGGGTCGCGGCGTTAATTTTCAGATAGAAGTAGAAGATATCAAATCCCTTTTAGCTCGTGTCAACGCTAGTGGTTATAAGTTGTACCGGGAACTGCGTGATAATCATTACACCATTGGAGAAACGACAGCCTGCCAGAGAGAATTTCTTGTACAGGATCCTGATGGCTTTCTCCTGCGCTTCACCCAATATATTGAATGAAGTATTAGTATTCGCCCCTCCCATGGGATGGACAAGTGTATTGAACTTAAAATTACACTGAGCGAGGAGCGTACCTGCTCTTATGATAATCCCTACAATTGATGCATGTTGGGGTACTTGATTTAACATTTGATTTTTAAAAATTGGAGTTTTTATGACCAGGTGTTTTCTTGCATTTTTTTACATGGTGTGCGCATTTGCGGCAAATGCTGCTGATGGAGGTAATGGCGGAAATGGAGGTAATTTCTCTGATGGAGGAAACGGAACAGACGGTACTAATACTGTATCTACTCCCGGCCGCGCGGGGTGCCCGGGTGGAACCAATCCAGACCGTTCGGGAAATTTTTATCTTCCCGGTACAAAAGAGCAATGCAATCCCGGGAAGCAGGATGAAATTAAACGCTCTCAGTAAGAATTAACAGGTAAAAGACAATTCACGAGATGCGTCCGCTTCTGGCACTCGCAAGACGCTCAGACCCGGCATGGCCAGGAAAGAATCGGTATCAATCTGCACGTTCCGCCAATATTGACAATTCAACTGTTCCACGCTCAATAATTCGCTATGATGAAAAAATGAAAAGGATATCGAAGATGAAAACAGTAGAATTTCTGCTGTACACCCTAAAACCAGGCTCTGGGAAAGACTTCCACAAAATCATGACGGAGGAGAGTGCTCCACTTCACCGTTCAGCGGGTATGGATATTATTACTTTTGGTATATCCGCGCATGACAACGACGCATACTATCTGATCAGAGCTTATGACAGCCTCTCCCATCTCAAATCCTCTCAGGAAGCTTTTTACAGCAGTGAAGAATGGCGTCTTGGCCCCCGCCAGGCCATTATTGAAAGGATCAGCGTCAGCGTTAAATCGGTGCTCATGCTTAATAATAGTGCCATTGAGAATTTACGATCCAATTGATTGTGCATCTATGCATATAAAAGCCGCGCAAGCGGCATTTATATTACATGCCCGAGCCGTTAATCTGAGGTATCTCACCGGCAGCTATGAGCGAGAAGCCGAGCTGAGTCCTAAAAGGTAACCCACATTGCTACAGGTCGCCCCGCAATAAAATTTTTAGAGGTCTCTTCAACGATTAGGTTTACCAGATGCGGCGGTCGTGCGTGGTCTTTCACAATAATAAATCCTAATGCACCTTAAAATCTGGCATTAAAAGCGACCATATTGTCTGTTGTAAGCGTGGTAACAGCCAGACCGCGTTGCTGCCCAGTAAGGAGAATTCTCTGAATAAGCCGTGTCACGATCCCATTGCGCTGCCATTCCGGCTGCACATCAATTTCAGCAATGTGCAGCCTTACGCCTTCAACTTTTCTTGTTACAAATCCTACAGGAACTGAATCAGGCGTATACGCCGCGAGTAACAGACCATTAAGACTGAAATTGCTCAATTCCTTAAGGCTCCTCCCCTGTTACCACACCGGCATTACGCAATGTTTGAAAAGCAGCCAGTTCAACAGCACGAAGCTTGTCAGAATGAGTGGGATTGATAGTGAAATCCATGACTTTTTTTCATAATTATTAGTATCTTTAAGTCTCTATTATCTGGAAACAAGAGTGAGCCCTTCTCACCGAATGAACGTTAACTCGTTGATCCTATTACGGGAAAAAACTTCAATG
Source organism: Rahnella selenatireducens (assembly GCF_046449555.1). Classification (NCBI taxonomy): domain Bacteria; kingdom Pseudomonadati; phylum Pseudomonadota; class Gammaproteobacteria; order Enterobacterales; family Yersiniaceae; genus Rahnella; species Rahnella selenatireducens. Next base: position 20,776 of record NZ_JBKEZJ010000025.1, on the reverse strand, counting down.
GTTGCCACGACAGTTGCCATAGGCTCGATAGCTAAGAATCAAGTAAGAGTTGCTGCTGGGGGGCGACGCCAGCCTGCAAAAGGGTTCTGGGGTGACAGTTAACCTCTTTGACAGATTGCTCAGCGATGTATAACCGCTAACTTCGGGTATTTCTTTCTCTCTCTGCCTCGCCATCGCCCCCTCACCACTTGCGGGCCTATTAAGGATCACTACCTGGGTAGAAACTCGCCATGTTCCAGGCTGAAGATATGGAGGCATTCTACTTTACGATTGAACGCTTAAGGGACTCAGAACTTACTACCAAACCTTCTTTCGAAATGGTAGGAATCATTCCAACCATCAGGAATGGATATAAAGCGTTTGAAAAGCGCCCAGAGTAATGCGGTGCCTCCCATATATACCAGTCAGCCCTCAGAAACTATCAGCACAATAGTCTGATTGACAAAATCCTGCCATCGCAGGACTTTGCTTTTAACCGCGGACTGGCGAAGCCATATCTGACTCCACCAATAAAGGAAGTGAGCACTTATTAATAAAATTTATTGCACCAGAACGCCCTGAATAAGACTTGCTTTCACAATAGTGACCTGCGAAATATTCAGCGCCTGCATAAAGCCTTCAACAAGCAGAAGATTACTCACGTCAGTTGAACGGTATTGCCCTGGAATCTCGTTGTCAGTTTTCCAGACCTGATTTTTTGAGACGCGTTCAACGTCAGCCAGTTGGTAAGTATTATTAGCTGGATGAATCTGCCCCTTAACCGAATAACCATGAACACCACCAATTCCAATAACCCGGCGTTTTTGTACATCCTCCTTGATTTGGGCGCTTACGTGCGTCCGTGCATAAAAGTTGACGTAACGCAGTACGGTATTGCGCTGCGAACCAATCGGGTTAGGTGACTCGGTTTTATCCAATTCCTGATTTTTCAGCACGCTAATAATAAATTCTTTCAGTGTCACGGAGGCCAGTTTGCCAAGATAAAAATCCGTCACAGTCTGGCCATTTTGTTCACGCATCGCCGTCATCTGCATAGACCCGCCACCGATATCCCAGACTAGCAGATCCTCATTTTTGACATTCCTGTCATGCAAAGCCGCTTTAGCCGAGAGGAACCCCAATTCGGCCTCCTGTTCCTGGGAAATTATGCGCAGTTGAACCCCCGCTTTTTGGTTGAACATGTCAATGACTTGCTGACCGTTGGACGCCGTTCGGAAAACTGCTGTCGCTACGCCGGTAATACGTTGCGGGTGAAAAGTCCGGGCTTTATTCACCATATCTTTCAGCGCGATCACTGCTTCCTGCTGGATCGTTTCGTTAATCTGATTATTTCTTGATTTGCCCAATTCAGCGTTAAAAGCCAGCGGCCGCTGATCCTCATACAACACTTTACCCAACTGGTTATGGCAAATATCCACTTCTGCGACCTGAATTTTGGTGGTACCCGAGCCCATATCGATTCCCGCACGAGTTTCGATACAGTTAACTGCTTCTGCGGAGAGCGTGGTTAACCCAAATACGATGCAAATAAAAATTTTTAGTGAGTGGTTCATTTCATCCTGCCCTGAAAATAAAGAAAAATTGAATTAGCTACCAGGAAACGTTACCCAACTTCCGACACAGCCAGCATACACTTCTGCACTCTGCGATTTTCCGGGCAACGCCGTACGCACGCCGCCGAGTCCGGTTTGGGTCTCGGCGAACTCAATCTTCCAGTGCGCATCCGGTGCGAAGCGCACGCCATCCAGCGTGATGCCAAGCTGATGTGTGTCATCGTAACCCCGCAGTACAAGGTCGCCGGATGCACCAATAACGTCCCGGAGTACGATGTCGCGAAAAACGGGGATCTTACTACCCTGCGCTTTGGCGTCGTAGTGTGTATCGAAATCAATCGGACGGCGGTTGTTGCGCAGACACACGTGCTCGAAGCTCACATTGCTGACTAATCCACCGCGGCTGGCGTCACTCTTAATGCGCAGACCGGAGGTGGTACCGTCCAAAGTCATCCCCTGAACCAGTACATCGCTGACGCCGCCGACCGTCTCGCTGCCGATAGACAGACCATGTCCCCAATAAAAATGGTTATCGATCAGCGATATATATCGGGTGGCTCCAGCGCTCCCAGCCTTGATTGCTACGTTATCGTCGCCGGTGCGGATGAAACTGTGTGCAATGGTGACATCCTGCGAGGCACCGGGGTCGATACCATCCGTATTGCGCGCACCTGCAGGCGTATCGATGCGTACGCCCCAGAACGTCGCTCCTTGTACGGCATTCATCGCCACGTGGAAGTTGGGCGCATTGCGCAGCGTGACCTTGTAGAACGTGATGTCGTGAGCGTGGTCAATCTGGATCAGGCGCGGGATATTCTGCTTGCTGCCTTCGGTTTGTGCGCGACGCGCGAGCTGCCACCATGTCTCATTATGCCCAATCATCGGTTGCCCGCCCTGCCCGTCGATTATACCCTCGCCAACAATGCCGCCGCCCCGTGTGCCATTGAACAAGATTAACGGACGGCAGCCATTACCTTTGTGATCGAGAGTGCCACAGCGGCCATCATTGTCATAGGCAAGTGGATTGGTCGTTGCTGCCAGCACTGCATCACGATCGAGCCAGAGTGTGACGCCGGACTTCATGATCAGCGGCCCGCTAACAAAGCCGGTGCCCGCAGCACCGGCTATAAGACGTACGGCGGCTCCCGGCTGACAGTGGTTGATACTATCCTGTAAACGCTGAGTATCATCTTTGGATTGTGCGGAAGAGGTCAATGTTACGCATACCGAAACAGGCAATCCGGGTTCTGACACGTGCCGCCGATCTTGCGCTAAACCGGAAGTACTGGCCAGGAGCACTGATAAGACAAAAACACGGCAGGAAAATCCCAACATGTGATTTAGAATCATTAAAATACAATCAGCCCATTGATAACCATGACAACATCATATTTGAGGCATATGAATTAGTCATGTCTTGACCAAGAAAATTCGCAGTTAGCTCTTCAGTTATGACAGCTTTCCTTTCCCAGTCATTTATGACTTGGTTAAAGTAGAGGCAACATTTTTTTCCTGAATCATTCATGAGGGTAATAATGCAAGAACTCGATAGGATCATAAACTTTGCAGCTAATCCGATAGTGGATAAGAACTTTCTTGCTGAATGTAAAAGGAGGCTGAATAAAAATGGTGTCCTGGTCTTGCATGACTTTCTTAATCCGGTTGCGCTGAAAGCTATTAAGAATGAGGGGGATGAAAATCACCATTTAGCCTATTATACCAGCAGTAATCATAATGTTTATCTGTTGAAACCTGACGCCGGACTGCCAGACTCGCATCCTAGAAATCGGCAGATTGTCTCTTCGAAAGGTTGTATTACCGATGAAGAGATCCCGCAAGACTCGGCACTTCGCGCGCTGTATGACGCGCCCGTTTTCCAGGCGTTTCTTTGCACAGTGCTGGGTGAAGAACAGCTGTATGCTTACGCTGACAAACTTTCTTCAATCAACCTGCATTACGCCAGCGAAGGCCAGGAGTTGGGCTGGCATTTCGATAACTCGTCTTTTGCCATCACCCTGCTGATACAAAAACCTGAGGCTGGAGGCGTGTTTGAATACGTTGAGAACCTGCGTGATGCAGATGCTGGCGACATGAATTATGAAGGCGTTGAAAAACTACTGAACAAGCAATTTGAGCCGAATAAACTCGGCATTGAAGCAGGCGATCTGGTGTTGTTTCGCGGTCGAAATGCGATTCATCGCGTGACGCCAACTGAGGGGGATACCACGCGCATGCTTGTGGTTTTAGCCTACAATTCTCAGCCTGAAATTTCGCTGTCCGAGTCTGCCAGAATGACCTTCTACGGACGTATTTAACGGCCTGCGGTTCTGACTTATCACCAAAAAAACATGCTGTGTAACAAGATAAGGTACTCATAATTAAATCTCCTGATGAGGAGGAAATTTAGGAAATTGCCCGCTGAACACCAGTCACTTTTGTCCAAAATATTTCTTTAGGGCGTAATGTGTATTAGCTTTTAATGCAAAGGTTAGAATGTTAAAGGCTGTTTCGGAAGATTCCATAAACCCGAGAGTGTTGGAATTGTTTTTTATATAGTTCGAAGGATAACAAGGGGGTAACATGCTGAACCCTGGATTCGTTACCAGTAAAGCACTTGCTACATGGCAGGATATACCCGTTTTCTTGCCTCAGTTTCAGTTCCATGAAAAACACCAAACTGTCATTAAGACGAACTCACCTGAGAAAATCCTGCCGCTTATAGCGGAATTCGATATTCAGCAAGACGCCGTTATTCGGCGATTAATGTCTTTGCGACAACTTCCGCAAGTATTCCGGCGCAATAAACAACCTCTGGCGGTTAAGGACTTTGGCCTACACAGCTTTACTCTTCTGGAAAAGTCACTATCGGAGCTCTGCTACGGGTTACGTGGACAATTCTGGCGTGCCGATTTCGGTCTGGAAAATGTGCTGGATACTGAAGCTTATCTGAAACCAGTGATGCGGGGCAGCGCGAAGCTCTTAATGCGCTACCGGGTAAAAAAAGTGAATGAAGGGCAATATGAGCTGCAAACTGAAACGTTTGTTTACTGTCCGGATCGAGCTACTCAGCTGAAAATGGCGGCTTACTGGCTGGCAATACGGGCAGGTAGTGGATGGATTAGAAAAAGGACGCTTATAGCTGTTAAGTCAGTTATTTGATAACAAAGGCAGGCGCACGGCATAGTCTACGTTGAGTAAGAAACAGACACGGGATCTCGGGATAGTTTGGAAACCGTGTTGTCCCATAACCCGTTTTAGCTGATGCTTTCCTTAGCAGGTTGCTTTAAGTTGGCCACACTCATCCGGCAGGAGATAGCCATGATAACAGTAGAGAAATCAGATCCATTTTCTTCAGAATCCCATCGCTTAATCGAAATGCTGTCAGAGGAACTTGCCGCTATAACTGGTGATAACGGCAAAAGCAATTTCACCGTTGGAGCAATGAGTGATCATAAAGCTTTATGGGCATTAGCAAGGAATTCTTATGGCAAAGCTATAAGATGCGGTGCTATACGACCATTGACGCAAAATATTGCCGAGCTTAAAAGAATGTTTACAGACCGAAGTGTCTCAGGGATTGGCGGTGCTTTACTCACTTTTCTTGAAACATCTGCAAAAGAGATGGGATATAACGAACTTAGGCTGGAAACCCGATACATCAACTATCGGGCTGTTAATTTCTACGAGAAAAATGGTTATATCCGTATTGAGAATTACGGCCCATACATCGGCAGAACAGAAGCTGTCTGCTTCGCAAAGTTATTGCGCTGATTGTATTAATCGGGTTTGACGTCCGCTACTTGCACGAGGCGGACCTAAGAAACAACGACAAGGTCTGCTTTGAGCTAAAAAACGGAGATTGATAATTGAAGAGGGAAATTCCGCAATGCACTTATTTCTTAAGTTTTGCTGCTGCTTTTAAAGTAGCCCGTCGTCTTTTTTCAATAAATGGTGCGATCTGTTCCTTTGCTATTTTTATCTGTTCTTCACAAGCTGTGCGTGGGGAGCCAGATGTAAAGGGAGGTGCGGGGTCATATTCCATATGCAGCTGAATATTTTGAGCTATATCACTTCCGTACATTTCTGACACAACATTGAGAGCAAAATCTATACCTGAAGTCACACCTGCACCGGTTATTCGGTTGCGGTCACGAACTACGCGCTCATTTACCGGCTCCGCACCTAATAACGCTAGCTGATCCAGAGAAGCCCAGTGTGTAGTTGCTTTGTATCCATCCAGAAGCCCTGCGGCGCCCAAAACAAGTGACCCAGTACATACCGAAGTCACCAGCTTTGCTTGTTTACTTTGAGTGCGGATAAATGAAAGGACTTCTTCGTCATCCATCAGATATATTTGACCTGGTCCACCTGGGACACAAATTACATCCAGGTCGGGACATGTTTCGAATGTGGTTGTAGGCTGTATAGCCATTCCACGATCAGAAACTACCAGATTCAAACTTTTCCAGATTAGGTGAACCTTTGTGTTTGGCGCTCTTGCGAAAACTTCATAAGGGCCGGTAAGATCAAGCTGAGTAAGAGCAGGAAACAGGAGTAGGCCGATTGATATGCATGAAGAATCGCTCATAGAATCCCCTTTAACTTAGAAGGATATAATTTAAAGTCGTTCAAAAAGGTAACCATTTATGAACGACTTGAAGGGGGCTTACTGAAGACCATGCTTAATTCAGCTGTATTTCAGTGATATAAAGAAATTTATCATCAGCCCGAACTAGAATACTAATGGTGAAATGACCGCTTTTCGCTCATAGTGACTGTCAAAGTCAAGAGTACTATGATTAATCGCAGAAAGATCCTGTTAATTATTATGGTCCCTCAGGAATACTGCCAGCACATCTTTAGGAGGAACACCTCCGCACTCAGAAACTAACCAGCCTACAGCTCCGCGGTGGTAGGTCCCATGAAAAAGCATATGATTTAACATATCAATAGCTGTCATTTCTCCGGCCCCCCCATCGACAAAACGAAATTTGATAGCTTCAAAGAAATCGGCCGAAGTCATTGATTCAACATACTTAATATACCAGTCAGTGCTATCGGCCATTTTAACTTCAAGCTCATCTACAGACGGGGTGTCTGGGGTATTTAGCGCAGTGTAAGTATGTTTTTGTCCCGAAATATTTGCTCTGAAAATCATGTCCACTACATGGACATGATTCATCAGTCTTAGCATCAGATGACGTTTTTCTGAATAAGTAGATTCGCTAATTACGTTGATTGTTTTTAGGGTTTCTGAATCAATCCAGCGTTTGTACTTCAACAGTGTAAGTATTGTGCCCTTATCCATAATTCCCCCCTGATTTACCTGTTCCGATAGCATATCAATAACGCACATTTCTTAGCAGTGCTTAATTTCTCCTAAGTCGTCCTTTGAACGAACGGCGTCCATATTTCGCTCGGAATAGACCTGTATTTTATTCAATTATATCAGAATGTTGTCATCAAATTAGTCAAAGTGGCGGACCATTGTTTTAGAGTTTTCATTTATCGATTTTCCGATTCGTTGGGTAATAACTCGCCGTTATATTCGTGCAGCATGAGCGCGCTGTAATATCTATCGATATAGTCTGTCATTTCATGGACATCGTCGCTAAAGCTTACGTAACGTTCTGAAGTGAGCATATCGCCTCTGTTAAGGTGGCCAAATCCAATAAAACGTTTCACTCCGGCGGGGTTTTGTCTTTTAAATTCATGTGATACGTTGAAGCTGTTGCGGTGAATCCTACCTATGCGGTAGGGCTAATCAGCTTACCCTCAAAGAGAAGACAGCGAACCGAGGTTGGCTGGCCAACGGTTCACCGGGAGGCACCCGGCACCGCAACGTTAAATGAATAAAGCTTTCCAGTCTGCGAAGATGGGATAACCCGGAGTGATTGGAAAGCGCATTCGCATTAGTGATGTGATGATGGTTTTGACGCGTTTACGGTGATTTATTCACCTCAGTGCCCAGCCGAATGCTGGTTAGAAACCGCCGTGAGGGGGAGTTGCGTTTTTGATGGGTCGAAAATGCACCAGTAAATGGGCAGAACGAATACGTCAGCCAATGCTGCGGTAATCCTGCAGCCCCTGATAGAAGAAGACAGTTGCAGGTGAATCACGCACGGGTAACTTGCAGCTAGGTTCGTCAAAAAACCCAAGGGTATAAGCGCAGTCACAGCGAATAGTGGCAAAAACCGATTGTGAAAATGCGGGGGTTTTGTCTTTTTGTGCTGTATGTTAATTTAATATTGTTGCGGTGAATCCCCCTATGCGGTGGGGCTAATCAGCCATTGAATTAAGATAGTCACAGAGTGAGCGAGCCGAGGTTGGCTGACCAGAGGTTCACCGGGAGGCACCCGGCACCGTAACTTTCAAAGAAAAAATATTTCCAGTCTTCCAGATGAAATACCCCGTAGCGATTCAAGCTTCATTCGTATAAGTGTTGGGAGTAAATTCCTTTTCTAATACATAAACCCATACTTTTTGGGATTTCATCAAGTATGAAAAAGTATGCGAGCTAATTTTTTTTAAGAAAATTCACCGTGCACATCCCCCATATGCTTGTATAAAGAATAGTGACGACTCTTTCGAAATGGTTATGTTTCCCCGATATAATATTTTGAGAGCGTGGTTTTTTGCCCCGTTCGAGACAAGCTCCCCCCCTTATCGAACGGGGCTTTCTTTAGACTTTACTTAACTCTCAAAACAATATGTTAGGTATGTCACACAATAAAAATGATTACTGGAAGGGAGACCTGACATGTTTTTTGTATCGGTACCTGCGCATATAGACCAGATTGTAAGAAAAGCCGTTTGTACATCTTTTCCAAACCTCACACATAATGAATTGATGTACAGCATAAAATTTGAGTCTACTGAGCCATATACCGGAAAAATTTATTTTCACTCAAATGGCAGAGATGATGAAATCATTGGTTTCAGCATCGACACTGCCGGGATGGTGACAATAACTAATTGAATTATCCAGCCTTAAATGTTTAGTGCAATATCCTGCTCATCCTTTCATAATTTAGCTAAACATTTCATCACAGATGGGGACATTATACTGTGATAAATACTCGCAGATTTAATGGCTTGGAATTTGCTTTCGCGTGAGTACTGTAATTTCTCAATATCTATTTGTGACCGCCCCCTTTCAGTGCTCAGCCGAATGTCAAACTCGTCCCTCAAGTGCGTGTTACCGTTTTCTGGACTTTGTCGTAACAGAACAACGCAGAATTCCTTTCCCGGCAATTTAAACCTGTGGTTTTTTTATGAGTTTGGATGCCAGGAATCATTCAATAATCATAAAAAAAACCTCACTTCTGCTCCGTGCAGATAGTGAGGTAGCCAATCATCGGCCAACATCAGGGAAGAGAAGACCTTACATCTGTGATGGTTAATTGTTAAGTGTTTTTTAAGTGACTTAAGGCTGCCATTAGGTGTCCTTTCTACTTTGAGCCACCACTTAATCGGTTATCTATTCCATTTTCGCAAAGCGATTGAACCGCTAATTTCTTCCTATAACTCGACTCCCCCCTGCTGGCAACATCCGTTGGCTTTGTCGCTCCCGGAGGCTAAAAATGTGTGATTGGGGGTTCGAACCTAAGATGTGGCAATGCGAGGGTTGCATTAAAGAAGGTAAAATCTTGGTGGCTACCAACCTTGCGTGGGAAATCGGAACCTTTCGGCTATAGCACTGGGTAAGTATTCAAAATACGTCTCTCACGCGTTATTACGCAAAAAAGATAGTTTAAACATCATTATATCAAGCAGACTTGACTGCCTTTCTACTGCCGTTACTTTGATTGCGAGGTTAAGACCATTAGCCATGATAAGGGACTTGGGGAAGTTTTGTCAGCTTGATCCCATCGCAGAGTTAAAGCTCACAGAAACGATAGCCATCATCAAAACTCCATCAGTTTTGTCGCAAGCCATTGCGGTGAAGAAGTTTCAAGTTTGTTATTAGTTACAAGATGTTATTGAGTAAATCAAAGCTGTAGAATTTGTGTTAAGTTCTCACCTCTAATGATAAGGGAGAATCATATGGCTTCACTTTTTAATACTACTAATAAATCTGCACGGAATTACATTACTGCGTTATGGGCTGGTTTTTTAGGTGGCAATATAGCGAGTTTTGTAAAATGGGGTACAGAGAGTGTGCTTCCTCCAAGAACAGCGGATAGAGCAATCCCACCCGCCGAAATGCTTAGCGATTTTGGTTTAAAAGTTAATGAAATGGTCTACACATACTCAGGCCATATTGTTAACTGGGGTGTATCAGGGGTACATCATCTCTTCTCGATCGTTTTTGCGATGTTTTATTGTCTGGTTGCTGAAGTCTTTCCTCAGATAAAGCTTTGGCAAGGGGTCGCTTTTGCCATACTCGTTACAATCTGCTTTCACGGCATTGTGTTACCACTTGGTGGGTGGGCCCCCCCGTTATGGGACTTACCACATGATGAAATAATCTCTGAAACTTTTGGCCACATAGTTTGGATGTGGACAATTGAGGTATTCAGGAGAGATATCCGCAGTCGTATGACCAAAAAAATGGATCCAGAATTCCAATAATTATTATCTATTCCAGCAGAAAATTAAATAGGCCACCTACTGGTGGCCTATTTATTTCCTGAATATAGCACCCAGGTATGTCGATGCCTGAAGGTCACGCGCAGTGTATTTTACGCTCGGAGCAGGAGGGCAGCACTTAGAGAAAATGTTCTGATGGACTATTCATTTTCATGGAAAAGTCTCCGAACCACCGAACTCCAGATAGATTTTCGCCAGGTTCTGGAACTGATTAAAGCGGTTTTCATCCAGTGATAGTTCTACCTGGCGGCGCTTCTCCTGAGCATCAAGCCAGAATGAGACAGGCACAGCGCCCTGGCGATATCGCACTTCATTCAGTCGCTCAGATTCCATTGCCAGCTCAAGTCCTTCATGCAGTCTTTTTTCCTGGGCCAATAACTGATTACGAAGGGACAGCTCGTCTTCGATACTGCTCATCGCTTTATATAGCGACTGCTTAAACTCCAGTAATCGCTGTTCGTAATCGTTGCGGGCAATCTTCACTTCCATGCCCTGCTGCCTCCACTCGAGAAACGGCAGCGTCAGGTTAGCACCAACGGAGCCAACAGGGTTTTGCAGGAAAGCCATCAGCGAACTGCTGCTGGTACCGAGAGAACCGGTCAGACTGAAAGCGGGATAGAATTCTGTGCGCCTGATATCAACATTGGCCAGAGCTTCACGCACCCGCCACTCTTTTGCACTGATATCGGGTCTGTGTCTCAGCACGCTAGCCGGAATGTTCGCATTAACCGGGGGCATTGCCCCTTTTGGCAACGTCATCGGTTCAGCCACGGGACTGCCTGGTGCGGCACCCAGCAATACCGCCTGCTGATTCAACGCCTGCAAACGTTCACGACGCAGCCCGGTGAGTCTGTTTTCCTGGATCAGCAAGCTTTGTCTGGCATCAACCACATCAAGTAGTGAAGCACCACCCGCCTGATGGCGGGCATTCGCCAGGCGTAGAGTTTCTTTTGCGTAGCCGATGCTCTGCTGAAGGACGTTTATTTGTTGGTTAATAAAACCAATACGCCAGTAGTTGTCACTGGCCTCAGAGAGCAAGGTTAGCCGTGCTGAGCGCAGATCCTCTTCTGTGGCCTGACTTGCCCAAATTGCGGCATCGCGCTGACGGGCTATTTTGCCCCACAGATCCAATTCATAACTGGTATTAAGGTTGCCAGAATTGCCGTTTTCCCAGCTGTGTGAACCGTTAAGCTGTTTTCTGCTGTCTACGCCCAGCGTCCCCTTTAACCCCGGATCGTTTGTAATGCCCACTTTCTCAGCGTCAAGCCTTGCCCGGTACAGCCGTAAAGCGGCTAAAGCAACGTCATTATTGCTAGCCATAACCTGGCGTAACCAGCTATCCAGCAAGGGATCATTAAATGCTTTCCAGTCAAACGGCGCGGGCTCCCCGTCGGCATCGTCGCTGTACCAGCTGGCCGGATAATCCACGACAGGTGCGTGATAATCACTTTTCATTAAGTTTGCACAGCCTGCACTGAGCGTGGCAGCAATGCATAAAGCCAAAGGTGATAAAGTTCTCATAGGTTACTCGCTGGCCAATGAAGCGACCGGATCCATCCTTGCCGCCTTACGGGCGGGGAGATAACCGAAGATCATGCCGATTATTGTTGAGCAGAAAAATGCGGCTGCAGCAGCCTGCCATGAATAGATGGCGGTAAACATTCCGCCTGCCAGTGCTGTGAACAATGCGCCTGCCGCATACGATAGCGCGATGCCTAACGCACCACCAATCAGGCATACAAGCACGGCCTCAATCATAAATTGCTGCATGATATCGCTACGACGAGCTCCAACCGCCATGCGCACGCCGATTTCATGGGTTCGTTCGGTAACAGACACCAGCATAATGTTCATCACCCCAATACTCCCGATCATGAGTGAGATGCATGCAACCATAAGAATCAAAATGCTGAAAGTCATCGAAGTACTTTCAATGGATTTTCTTATCTGTTCAAAATTATAAAGCTGGAAGTCTTTAACGCCGTGGCGCTGGGTTAGCAGTTGAGATATAGCACTGACAGCTGCCTCGTTAGCTACATTGTCTTTCAGCCTGACGCTGATGCTGGTCAGAACCGGTTTACCTGCCATTCGGTACATTACCGTACTATAGGGCATCCACACGGTAATTCGGTTTGGTGCATAGCTACGATTGCTGCTCTTAGCGATGCCCACAACGCGTGCAGGCACGGAGCCGAGAAATACAATTTGCCCCAGGGCCTTTAATCCTGCCTCATCAAATAAGGCCATGCGTGCATTTTCATCGATAATCACTTCCTGCAGTGCGTTACGATCATCCCTGAACGTTGCCCCTTGCAAAATCTCAATGCCGTTTACGCGGAAATGATCTTGGCCAACGCCATTAATTGAGGCGGTTGCGGATTTTCCGCGAAAACGAATGTTGTCTGAGGCACTGATTTCCGGGCTTACGCTGTCAATAAATCCCTGCTTCGCTAGCGCCGCAGCATCTGCAGGAACCAGCGTACGAATACTTTCGGCGCTGTCGTCGAAGAAATCCTTGCCCGGATAAATGCTCACCACGTTGGTGCCCAGATCTTTAATATTCTCCAGCGTCCGCTGCTTAGCCCCTTCACCGAGCGCTACCACTGTGACCACGGCAGCGATGCCGAAAATAATTCCGGTCATGGTTAAGGTTGTGCGTAAACGGTGTGCGTTCATCGCTTTAAGCGCCATTTCCAGAGATTCACGTGTACGATCGAGAAAACTTTTCCAGCGGCTTTGTTGGGTCCGGTTGGGGGGTGGCAGTATTTCCGTAGTGGTCAACCGGCTGCCGCTGTCAGAGATTATTTCACCATCACGCAGTTCAATAATTCGCTGAGCATGTTGCGCCACTTTCATATCGTGGGTCACAATCACCACGGTGTGACCCCGCTGGTGAAGTTCGCTGAGGATAGCCAGCACTTCCTGCCCGGACTGCGTATCCAGCGCACCGGTCGGTTCGTCCGCAAGAATTATCTCTCCACCGTTGATCAGCGAGCGGGCAATACTGACACGCTGTTGCTGGCCGCCGGAAAGTTCACCGGGTTTATGGTGCTCACGCCCTTCTAACCCGAGCCTGGCCAGCAATGCTGCCGCTCGTAGTCGACGCTGGTCACGTCCGCTGTTGGCGTAAATGGCAGGTATCTCAACATTGCCCAGTGCGCTGAGATCAGGCATCAAATGATAGCGCTGGAAGATAAAACCGATATGCTCACGCCGTATCCTTGCTAGCTCATCCGGTGAAAGCTGGGCGGCGTTTTGCCCGCCGATGTAATAATCTCCGCTGTCGGGGACGTCAAGACAACCCATTATGTTCATCAGAGTAGATTTACCTGAACCTGAGGCGCCGATAATCGCCACCATTTCACCGGCTGCGATGGTCAGGTTCACTCCTCTCAGGACGGTAAGCGTCTGGCCGCCATTACGATAGGTACGGCTAATGCACTTAAGCTCAATGATATTACTCACAGTACGAACCCTTCCCCAGGTGATTTTTCGCCTGGTTGCGACAGCACGACATTTTCCCCGGCTTTTAAGCCATCAAGGATTTGAATATCAACGCTGTTGGTTATTCCGGTTTTTACCTGGCGCGTTTCAAGCTTGCCGTTACCTGTCAGAACCTGCACCTGCTGCTTATTCCCGTCGGCTTTTTGCACCGCCTGAATGGGCACCAAAAGCGTATTTTTACCTTCGCCAGCAAGTAGCGTGACCTGTGCGGTCATAGCAATTCGCAGTCGGTTTTCCGGGTTAGGCACGTCCAGAAGCGCGTTGTAGTAGACAGAAGCATTTGAGGTGCCGGAGCCTGATGCCGAACTGTTGCTGGCAAGAGTGTCGTCTTTCATTACGGATTCTGGCGCCAATTCAACGGTGCGCAATATCGCGTCATACTCTTTGTCCGGTTCCGAGAAAATGGTGAAGCGTGCTTTTTGACCAATGGAAATACGTGTGATATCGGCTTCAGAGATCTGCGCCTTAATGGTCATGACATCCAATCTTGCGAGCTTGATAATAGTCGGTGCGCTCTGACTGGAGTTAACCGTTTGTCCTTGCTGTGTAACAACTGCGATAACGATCCCGTCCATAGGAGCTATGACTCGTGTATAGCTCAGGTCGACCTTTTTCTTATCTACCTCTATCTGCGCTTGCACCAGTCGTGCATTTAGCGACAGTAGCTCCGCACGGGTGGTAGCCAATGTTGCTTCTGCGGACTCAAAATCTTCACGTGAGCTGGCTTCTTCGTTAAGCATCTGTCGCTGCCGTTTATAACGAAGTTCTGCCTGTTTCAATAGTGCCTGCTTAGCTTGCAGATCTGCTTTAACCACGTTGAGCGCTGCTTCTGCGTTACGTAAATCATTACGCTGCGGCACATCGTCAATGTCCGCTATTGGCTGCCCTTTAGTGACGTGATCGCCAGCCACAACTTTCAGTGATTTAACCTGGCCTGAGACCTGAGCACCAACGTTAACGCGCTCTATCGCGTCAATTCGCCCGGTAGCCAGTACTGAATTTTCGATATCCCCTACGCGTACTGGAGCTGTGACATATTCTGCGACCGGCGGGCTACGTAGGAAGAAGAGCAATGCAGTGATAAGAACAAGTAGTAGTACAACAGCAAAAATGACGACGCTACGTGAAGTGGGTTTCATTAACATTGTTCGAGTTTTCCATAACTATAAAAAGCTTGATGCCAGATACCATAATGCCATCGCCAGCCTCTACTGGAGTTAAATATTGTCTGTTTACATCATTGCAGTTATCCACTTATCTACAGGCTAGATCCAATAATAAGATCCAAAATAGATCATCTAATAGATCAAAAGAGATCCCCGATCATCTGCAAGCCTTGTCCCATAAGGGCTCAACCCACATTGTTAACCACTATAAATAGTATTCTAACCTCTATAGAGAGTGATACAACCACTGTAGACAGCATACCAACCTCGCTGGCGAGCAACTAAAAACCACTACAGTCAGTAAACTATCATTGGAGAAGTACATAACTTTTCCCCGAGGCGACCTAGTTAAATTTATAAAAATTATAATATTTCTCCTAAACAACCTCATGCTGCAGCATTAATGGTCACAGGTTAGTCACAGCGTTGCTTTTCGATTGTGACCGCCAAGTGGATCCTAACACTCAAACTTAACTCCCTGTTTTTAAAGTTATCCTAAGCTTCGATCCAATAATAAGATCCTTATAGACCCTTTAAGACCCTAAGAGATCCCCGTTCTCTCGCAGGCCTTGTCCTATCTGGGCTGAACGGTGATCGTTAACCGCTATAGTCAGTAAAGCAACCACTGTAAAAAGCAAACTAACCACTATGACCTGTGGTAAAACCGCTATAGTGAGTGTTAGTATCCACTGTATTGTGTACAGCAAGTCTCTTATCCACATTCATTGTGAGAGCTGATAATGTCTGAAAATGAGCCTAAAAACATAGAGATAGCTAAAGCATTCTCTGAAACTGACAAGCGAACAGGTGAACTTGTTACTCTGGTTCCTAACAGCAATAACACTGTTCAGCCTGTTGCGTTGATGCGGTTGGGCTTATTTGTTCCTACCCTGAAGTCCACGGCACGAGGACGTAAAGGTCAGATGAACTCAATGGATGTCACCTCTGAGCTTAAGCAGCTCTCGATCGTTAAGTCTGAGGGATATGAGAACATCAAGATAACCGGTGCCCGGCTTGATATGGATAATGACTTTAAGACTTGGGTTGGGATCATACATGCCTTTGCCAAGCACAAGGTCCTGGGAGACTCTGTATACCTTCCGTTTGTAGAATTCGCTAAGCTGTGTGGGATTCCATCCGCACGCTCTTCTGCGAAGCTCAGGGCGCGTCTGGAGGCGTCTCTTGAACGTATCGCCACTAACACCCTATCGTTTTCAAACAAAGAAGGTGATTACTACGTAACTCACCTTGTTCAGTCAGCAAAATACAGCCCGAAAAAGGATGCTGTTGAGTTGCAGGCGGATCCTAAGATCTTTGAGTTGTATCAGTTCGATAAGAAAGTCCTTCTGCAGCTCCGGGCTATCAACGAGCTCTCCCGCAAGGAGTCTGCGCAGGCTCTGTATACGTTCATTGAAAGCCTTCCGACAGACCCAGCTCCAATTTCGATGTCACGCCTGCGTGCCCGCCTTAATTTGACCTCGCGAGCCATCACTCAAAACGCGACTGTACGCAAGGCCATGGAGCAGTTAAAGGCTATTGGTTATCTTGATTACACAGAGGTTAAGCGTGGCAAGGCAGTATATTTTTGTATCCACTATAGGCGGCCAAAGTTACGCCCTGCGCAAATTCCTACGGGCATAGGTGATGATGTTTATGATGTAATCGATGAAGAAAACGTCATTGATATCCCGGCAGAGAAGGTTGCTGATTCAACAGCACCTCGGGAGATGGTAATGCTGACTAAAGAAGAACTTGAGTTGTTGGAACAGATTCGCCAGACAAAGAAATAAAGTTGGTCTCTTGCTGTTAATTGGCCTAAAGCCTGCTGAAGTAATGGCAGGCTTTTTCATATCCACTATAGAAAGCTGACTAACCACTGCGGTGAGCAACCTATCCACTGTAATCAGTAAAAGCTCCCATCACGTAATATCCTATCCACTGTAGGCTGCATTCATTACTCTCTATAGTGGTTATTAAGATGATCTCCTCTAACCCCCCTAGTACTTACTAACCTGAAACACCTTATCTGGTAAGGGTCAGTGGTTACTAACTTATTGATGGATTCTTGAAGTTTCTCACTATAGTGGTTTCTACTACCCACAGTGGATATTTCAATTTTAGGTGTTTTCTTCTCTCCTTAGTGGATATTACTCTCTGCAGTGGTTGTTCCTCTCCATAGTGGTTTGAGTGTCGTTACTCGCCACAGTGGATAGTTCTCTCTATAGTGGATATGCACATTAGGCAGAGATATGCCTGGCAAAAGTTTTAGCCTGTTTTGAGACAGTGTCACTTTTGGGACCAGATAGTGAATATTTTCAGCGAACGATCGGGAGTGAGAAGAGAAAATGAAATACCTTCTTGGTGACAGCGAACAGAGCATGCTTAAAGCAACTGACACCAACAAATCGGGTGGTCAAGTATGTCAGTAAAACGCTTTTCTAGAATTTAACGCGCATAAGGTCACTGAAACGTGTCGTGTACGCAGGGGATAACATTTGGCGTTTCATCTCCCATGACTTTTGGATGCCCTGGCCGGCGAACCATACGCGCCCTTTTCCGCTGTGATTGATCCCATCGAGTACTGCCATAAGTTGTTCACTGTTAGACCTTGGTCTGTTTTCATCAAACAAACCTAGCTGGGCCACACCCTGACTGTAAAAGTCACCAAGCATTACTCCACATTTTTGAAACCGGTGGCCGTCCTGCCATATGGCATCCAGGCATTGAGTGGCCGCAGCTACGATATCCCGGCTGTCCTGAGTGGGGATCTGAAGCTTTGTGCCTGCTGTTTTTCCAAAATAGACTTCGTTTACGGCAAATGGGCTTGTTTTAACAAATGCTGAGATATGTCGGCAATACTGACGTTCGCCACGGAGTTTCTCTGCGGCACGTACTGCATGACTACAGATCGCCTCCCGCATTAAATCGTATTCTGATACGCGATCACCGAATGACCTGGAGCAGACTATTTGCTGTTTTGTCGGTGCAAATTCTTCCAGCTCCAGACAGGGTTCGCCGCGCAGCTCCCGGACAGTGCGTTCCAACACAATATTGAAGTGTTTCCGTATCAGCGGTGTGGGAGCATCAGCTAGCTGCAATGCCGTTTGAATTCCCAAATCATTTAGTTTTTTAGAAATCCTCCGCCCCACTCCCCATACGTCAGCGACCTCAACCAAGTTCATCAGTTTGCGCTGACGGGCAACCAATGATAAATCAACGACACCGCCAGTTTTTGTCCACTTTTTGGCGGCATGATTCGCCAGCTTTGCCAGCGTTTTCGTCGGACCGATGCCTACGCCAACGGTAAGTCCTGTCCATTTGAGAACCTTCGCCCTGACCTCCCGTCCGAAATCCTCCAGATTTTGACAGTTGCTGACGCCTTGCAGATTTATGAAAGCCTCATCAATCGAATACACTTCGACAGCTGGAGCCATTTCTTCAAGTACGGTCATTACTCTTGAGCTCATGTCTGCATAAAGGGCGTAGTTACTGCTGAAGGTAATAATGTTGTTCCGTTCGAAGAGCGCTCGCATCTTAAAAAAAGGCTCGCCCATTTTGATACCGAGTCTTTTTGCCTCTGCACTTCGGGCAATGACACAGCCATCATTATTGCTAAGCACTACCACTGGTTTTCCCTTCAGGTCAGGCCTGAATACTGTCTCACAACTGGCATAAAAGCTGTTCACATCAGCAAGGGCAAACATTACTGAAACCCGTTTATGCTAAAAGTGACTACGCCAAACACTTCTAACTCGTCGCCGCCGTCATGCAAAACGATGGGTGGAAAGTCAGGATTCATCGGAACGAGCTGTACTACGGGGTGCAAACAAAGGCGTTTTACGGTGTACTCCCCCGCCAGTGACGCAATTATGATGTCGCCGTGCTTTGCCTCAAGGCTTCTATCCACTACAAGCAGTGACCCTTCATAAATACCCGCGTCAACCATGCTCATTCCTGTGGCCATTACAAAGTAAGTAGCTGCCGGGTGATTTACACAAAGCTCATTTAGATCAATCCCTTTCTCAATATAATCTTGCGCCGGTGAAGGAAATCCAGCCTGCACTTTATCCTGAAATAAAGGAATCAAACACATCAAAGGGTCAGTTGCTGGGTAAAAGATATTCATAGTACACACTCATCAAATACTGTTTATGCATACAGTATAATCATGGGCTCTTAAACTTGTGAAGAGCTGCGCCCAAGAAAAGTCTTAGGGTGCTGATCACCAAGGAAACAAATAATTTTGATTTAGAGTCTTGCTGCTCATAGACGCCAATGTGTAAGTATTCCTGCAATGCACGGCATTCATTGTGTACGTATGAAGTGATAAGTATTACTTCACATGTAATAATTACTCGATATTACTTCACATTTAACTTTTGTGAGTTATTATTTACGAAATACTACTTTTGATGTCACGGGTGACAAATGATCACGATTATTGGATGCAATAAAGGTGGGGCCGCGAAAACTACAACTGCAGTCAATATTGCTGTGGGTTTGGCGTTATCTGGCAAGGATGTTTGTCTGGTTGATGCTGATGTTCAGCGCTCTGCCTCCAGGTGGTATGCAGAACGCGAAGCCGCGGGTCTTACCCCTTCTATCACCCTGATTGAGAAAAGAGACAATATTTCTCAAACATTGAGAAGCCTTGATGAGAAGTTTGATCATGTCATCGTGGATGTTGCCGGCCGAAACAGTCGGGAGCTGATTACAGGTGGAACGGTAGCTCATCAGATCATTGCTCCGCACCAATGTTCTCAGTTGGATCTCGATACCATGGTTGAGCTTCAGCAGCAGTTAGAAAGCATGCGGGATTTAAATCCTGAGCTGAAAGCATATTGCTATCAAAGTATGGCCACTACGAATCCGCTCCTTCAGGGAAATGAACGCCATGAGTTTCTGGAATATGTCCGAGAATTTGAAGGGCTGATCCCTTTGACCGCAACGGCATGTTACCGAAAGGTTTACCGTGATGTGATGTCTGAAGGTAAGTCTGTTCTGGAAACGTCTAATGAAAAAGCCAAGGCTGAAGTTCTGGCTCTGTTGAATGAGGTATTTTAATGGCTTTAAAGAAACCCCCTTTCACCAATCGGCGCATAGTAACTGAAGCAGAGGCCGATGCTCTGGCGAACAGACTGGCAGACCGTCCCTATGGCGATGAGAAAGTAGTTGCTGAACCTGTACCAGAAATATTGACCAGGACAACCATTTCTCTGCCTCAGAATACATTGCGTGAAATTGAAGACCTGGCGTTGCATAACAAACGCGTCGGTATTGCGCCTAAAAGCGTGAGCGCTATCATCCGCGATGCTCTGGACGCATACCTCAAGAAAGTATGATTTCATACTTATTCAGCACTGGGCTTCTTTCGAAGTCCAGCGCCCTCCCCTTCTGAAATCACTCATCATCTAATAATTCACACTTCACACTTCACACTTCACACTTCACACTTCACACTTCATCATTATGCTTCCCGACTTCTTCCGTTGCGGATTTAATGAAAGAGCAAGAATGGTGCTAGGTTTCAGATAGTAAAACTGTTTGGAGCATACATAACCTCATAAGTACTTGGCGATCAGCAGATTCAATCTCCAGTATTACGTAATAATTCATACTTATGATTGCCGCGAAGGTTGATTCCGGGAGATTTGACTTAGAATATGACCTCATACCTCAGTTCAATTTGCTAAGGTCGACCAGAACGTGTTGCAGTGAACGGACCTCATAATCAGTTCGATATGCATCGCTCTCATCGATAGAATCATACTGAATAATTCATTATTCATATTTATTACTTCCTAAGTGTGAGCTATGAAAACTATACGCTTCAGCGTAGTGAGAAATGTTGATTGGCGATTTCACGAAGAAGCTTCAAGCGGCAATGAGCGGGGCCTGCTGGCAATGGCGAAATCTATACGTCGTAATACTGATGATTTAGCAAGTAGCACTTATGAAGTA
>NZ_JBKEZJ010000024.1:0-36096 GCF_046449555.1 Rahnella selenatireducens | reverse complement strand
GCTGAAAGCGCAAGGTTATTCGATGTCGAGCGGGTCTTCTGACAGCACGATACCGGTGTTGTCGGCATAAAGATGGTCACCGGAGAAGAAGGTGACACCGCCGAAATTGACACGAATGTCGCTTTCGCCAATCCCTTCACTGCCTGCGCCCGCCGGAATTGCTGCCATCGCCTGAATGCCGATATCCAGTTCTTCCAGATCGTCTACCTGACGAACCGCACCGTAAATCACAATACCTTCCCATTCGTTTTGCAACGCCAGGCGTGCCAGACCGGCATCCAGCAATGCGCGACGAACGGAGCCACCGCCATCGATCAGCAGTACACGACCACGGCCATTTTCTTCCAGCAAGTCATAAAGCAAGCCATTGTCTTCGAAACACTTCACTGTCGTGATTTGCCCGCCAAATGAAGTACGGCCACCAAAGTTGGAGAACAGGGGTTCGACGACATTCACTTCTTCATGGTAGATGTCGCAAAGTTCGGAAGTATCGTATTTCATAGGATTTCATCTGGTTGCTGCATGAGTGTTCAGTATATCCCTTTCAGGCGGATGTTGGCAAAATCATCAATTGTTAAATGTGAAAAGCGGCCCGATAAACGCACATCAGGCCAATTTTACTCAATTGAGCAACAGACCCACCGCAAACAACACGTTAGTCAGTAACGCCGTTTTCACCATATGTTCGAGCAGCGGGCGCACTTCTACAGATGTTATGGACTTTCTCACGCGGATGACGTGAGCCACCAGCATCGGTACGGCCAGAATAAATAACCAGCCGGTCCAGTGATGCAAATGCGCGGCGGAAAAAATCGTCAGACATAGTGTGGCCGCGGCCAGAATAAACGTGTGATAGCGACGTGCATTCACTGGCCCGAGACGAACGGCCAGCGTGTTTTTGCCGTTGGCGCGATCGGTTTCGATATCGCGCAAATTGTTGATATTCAGCACCGCCGTCGAGAGCAATCCCGTTGCGGTGGCCGGCAACATCACAATCCAGTCGAAATATCCCGCCTGCAAATAGAATGTCCCGGCGACGCTGATCCAGCCAAAGAAAATCAAAACGGAGATATCACCCAGCCCCATATAACCGTAAGGGCGCGTGCCGACGGTATATGTGATGGCCGCGCCAATCGAGAGAAGGCCGAGGATCACAAAGCCCACGACATCGCTCGGTTTGTGGCAGGCGACGGCGATAAGCGCGATGCCACACACGAGCGTCAGGGCGATGGTCAGGATAATCGCGCGCTTCATCTGCGCGGCGGTAATCATCCCTTTTTGCATCCCGCGCAACGGCCCGACGCGATCGGGCGTATCGCTGCCTTTTTCGGCATCGCCATAGTCGTTAGCAAGATTAGACAGGATTTGCAGACAACCCGCCGTCAGCAACGCCAGCAACGCGATGAGCGGGTGGAAAACGCCTTGCAGGCTGGCAATCGCCGAACCCATGACAATTGAGGCAAAAGCCAGTGGCAGCGTTTTAGGACGCAGGCTTTCAAGCCATGCGCGGGCAGGCGTGGTCGGGGTGCAGGGAGTCATTGTGCTCATAGGTGATTTCGCTCAGGTGAACAGTCAGTCCGAAATCTAAAAAAATCAGGGAGGCAAACGCCTCCCTGAAGATCACTTTCGGAACGTATGAGCAAATTATAAGATAAAACGGCTCAGATCTTCATCAGCTACCAGCTGATCAAGGTGGCTTCTAACATAATCTGCATCAATGTTTATGGAGATACCGTTGCTTTCGCTGGCGTCATAAGAAATATCTTCCATCAGACGCTCCAGAACCGTGTGCAGACGACGAGCGCCAATGTTCTCGGTGGTTTCGTTCACCTGCCATGCCGCTTCCGCGATACGACGGATGCCGTCAGCCGTGAAATCAATGGTTACCCCTTCGGTCGCCATCAATGCTTTGTACTGATGTGTCAGTGACGCACTTGGCTCAGTCAGAATACGTTCGAAGTCTTCAGTCGACAGCGCCTGTAGCTCAACGCGGATTGGCAGACGACCCTGCAATTCCGGGATCAGGTCTGACGGGCTGGCAGTCTGGAACGCGCCGGAAGCGATAAACAGAATATGGTCCGTTTTCACCATGCCGTGTTTAGTCGAAACGGTACAACCTTCTACCAGCGGCAGCAGATCGCGCTGAACGCCTTCGCGTGAAACGTCCGGGCCTGAACTCTGGCCGCGTTTACAGATTTTGTCGATCTCATCGATGAACACGATGCCGTGCTGTTCAACGGCTTCAATCGCCTGTTCTTTCAGCTCTTCCGGGTTCACCAGCTTTGCCGCTTCTTCTTCAACCAGCAGCTTGTAAGCTTCTTTGATTTTCAGTTTGCGCGGTTTCTGTTTCTGACCGGCCATGTTCTGGAACATGGATTGCAGCTGGTTGGTCATCTCTTCCATGCCCGGCGGGGACATGATTTCAACACCCACAGGCGCAGCCGCCAGATTGATTTCGATTTCTTTATCGTCGAGCTGGCCTTCGCGCAATTTCTTGCGGAAGTTCTGGCGCGCTGCAGAAGGCTCATGCGCTTCGTCAGCCTGGCCCCAGTTGTTTTTCGCCGGCGGGATCAGTACATCGAGGATACGTTCTTCGGCCATTTCTTCGGCGCGGAAGCGGTTCTTATCGATGGATTGCAGACGGACCATTTTCACGGCGGCATCGGTCAGATCACGGATAATGGAATCCACTTCTTTCCCGACGTAGCCCACTTCGGTGAACTTGGTGGCTTCGACTTTGATGAACGGCGCGTTAGCCAGTTTGGCCAGACGACGGGCAATTTCGGTTTTACCGACACCGGTAGGGCCGATCATCAGAATATTTTTTGGGGTGACTTCGTGGCGCAGCGCTTCATCAAGCTGCATACGGCGCCAGCGGTTACGCAGGGCGATCGCGACAGCGCGTTTCGCTTTATCCTGGCCAATGATATAGCTGTCTAACTCGCTGACAATCTCGCGCGGGGTCATCTCAGACATAATTTTCGATCCTTACGCTTTAGAAGACAATTCTTCGATGGTGTGGAATTGGTTGGTGTAGATGCAGATATCACCCGCAATACTCAGAGATTTCTCCACGATATCGCGTGCGCCAAGCTCTGAGTTTTCCAGCAAAGCACGAGCAGCGGCCTGGGCATACGGGCCACCGGAACCAATCGCGATCAGGTCGTTTTCAGGCTGGATGACGTCGCCGTTACCGCTGATAATCAGCGAGGCATTTTCATCCGCAACAGCCAGCAGCGCTTCGAGACGACGCAGCATACGGTCTGTACGCCAGTCTTTAGCCAGCTCAACGGCGGCTTTCACCAGATGACCCTGGTGCATTTCCAGTTTGCGTTCGAACAGCTCAAACAGCGTGAAGGCATCAGCGGTACCGCCAGCAAAACCAGCGATCACTTTATCGTTGTACAGGCGACGTACTTTCTTGACGTTGCCCTTCATGACGGTATTTCCCAATGTGGCCTGGCCATCACCACCGATAACGACCTTGCCGTTGCGGCGTACACTTACAATTGTTGTCACGAGCGGTTCCTCGTTGCAGACGGAAAAGATCCCCGCAGTCTTGCGAGACACTTTGCGTGTCTCACAAACTTACGGGGCATATTGAAAGTATAGATTGGGGAAGGATTACGGGTTTTCAACCCCCGGTTGCGAGGGGAATGCAACCGGAGATGCCTGCGCTCTTCAGGCGGGATAAGGTGCTGTCTGCACCGGAGCGATTGTTGTATGGGCCAATCACGACACGATTCCAGCCGCCGCCAGTGGTGATTCGACCTTCAAATCCTTCGAATGCCAGCTTGGCGCGCTGGGATTCCGCCTGATCGGCACCTTTGAACGAACCGCACTGCACCATAAAGCGCTGGGTTTTTTCCTGCTCTTTCGGTTTCTCTGGCGCTGCCTGTGTAATGGCGGCCGGTTGCTGTGCTTTCGGTTGTTCTTTCGGTACTTCTCTGACCGGTTCTTTCACCTGTGGCTTAGGTTTTGGCTGAACAGGCTGAGTTTGTACCTGAGCCTGCGGTGCGCGTACCGGCTGTGTTTGTGGCGTATACGTTGGCTGTTGAACCTGGCGCGGTTGCGTCTGTACCGGCTGTTGCTGGGCATACGTCGGCTGCTGTTGCTGAACCTGACGCTGCGTCTGAGCCGGACGCGTGGCGACCTGACTTGGATCGTTATACGGCACTTCAGACAGCTGTGTTGGCGTCTGGCGCATATCGGCCTGCATCTGTTCGAGAAGTTGTCGCTGTTCCGGCGTCAGTTGCGTTTTAGATTCAACCTGACCACCCGCCGTCGGTTCAGTTGGCGTGGTCACGCCCATCTGACGGTTTTCCAGCTCTTTGATGTAACGCCAGCGCTCTTCAGGCTTGGGCGGTAATCCGTTACCCGGACGAACAGCATGCGTCGGCAGTACCGCCGCTTCTTCATGTTTATTGTGCGCAATAAAATAGAGGCCACCGACAAACACCACCAGTACCGCAACGGCTAACACCACCATGGTTTTGGAGATCGTTGTGGAACTGCGTTTTTTACTCCGGCTGGTACTTTTCCGCCGCGCTCCTGAGCGCCCACGGCTTACATAGTCTCTTTGTGCCACTATCGTTTCGCTGTGTCGTGATGAATGAAGAAGTGCGTCATGTTACTTAACCCTGCATATATAACAAAACAAAAACTGACTTACGCTTTCGGGGCGGCCGTGCTTTCGCGGACGACCAGCTCACTATCAAGCAGAAGTGAACCGCTTTGTCCCAGATTTCCTTGTAACTGCTCAAGTAATAATAACATAGCCTGACGACCGAGCTGGAATCTTGGCTGGGCGACGGTGGTCAGTGGAGGATCAGTAAACCGGCTGGCTTTGATGTCATCGAAGCCGACAACTGACAAATCCTGCGGAATACGCAAACCCATTTTTTTCGCCTGAAACATCGCGCCAATCGCCATAATATCGTTATGGCAGAAGATGGCCGTTGGCGGAGAAGGCAGCGCCATCAGTTCGGCAACCGCCTGCGCGCCGGATTCGTAGCTAAAATCACCCTGAGCGGTCAGTGCGTTTTCAACGCTGATCCCGTTGCGACGCAGCGCCTGAATATAACCTTGTGAGCGGTACTGGCACAGCGGCATATGTTTCGGCCCTTCGATACAGGCAATACGCTGATGCCCTAGATTCAGCAGATAATGCACCGCTTCAAACGCGGCAGTCAGATTATCAATGTGAACCGTCGGCAGTTCCAGTTCTGGCGCAAATTCATTGGCCATCACCATTGGCGGCAGATTTCGTTGTTCTTCTTTACTGGCATCGAAAGGTAAATCGGAACCGAGCAGCAACATGCCATCAATCTGTTTGGTGATGATCAGATTGATGAAAGTTTTTTCCTGCTGGTTTTGCTGAGCGCAATCGCCAATCAGCACCAGATAACCACTTTCGGCGGCGGTGCGTTCGATCCCTTTGATCAGATCGGCAAAAAAGGGATCACAGATGTCCGGGACGATCACCAGAATGGTTCGCGATTCGTTACGTTTCAGGTTTCGGGCCAAGGCATGAGGAGAATACCCTACGGCCATCACCGCCTGATCGACCTTCTGACGGGTAGAGGCGGAGACTTTTTCCGGATTCATTAACGCGCGGGATACCGTTGCTGTTGAAACGCCTGCCTGTTCTGCCACATCTTTCATTGTTGCGGCGGGTAATTCTTTCTTGTGCTCCAACGCATCTCTCCTTGCAACAGCATCAAACTGACACAACAACATCCACATTCCTCACCTGGCTACCCATGCTGTGTAGCTCATCACATTCTAAACAGAATGTGAGTAGGATTTGTTACCTAATTTGCATTAAAAGTGTGACGCAGATGCTTTTTTCGATCCATCACGCAGAAATCCTGATTATTTATGCGGATTAGCTATCGATCGGATCGACATCCAGCGTCCATTTCACCTTTTTAGCCTGCGGCAAGCTGGCAATCAGCGGCTGAGAACTCTTGATCAGATGCTGCAAAACACGGCGGGAAGGATGCTGCAATAACAGCTGCCAGCGGAAACGCCCGTTACGCTTGGCCGCCAGAGCAGGCACCGGTCCTAAAATCCATAATGAATCATCTTTTAGCGGGCTGGATTCCAGCAGATTTCGCAGTTGTTGCAGGAACAGCGCCGACTGCTGATTATCATGGTCTTCAGCGCGGATCATAATGTGACTGGTGTAAGGCGGCAGAAAGACGCTCTTGCGCTCGGTAAGCGTCTGTTTCGCGAATTCTTCGTAGCCTTTATGTAACAGAACCTGCAACAGCGGATGTTCAGGGTGATGTGTTTGTAGAATCACTTCCCCCTGTTTCCCGGCACGACCCGCGCGGCCTGAAACCTGGGTATAGAGCTGGGCAAAACGTTCTGCTGAACGGAAATCTGCCGAGAACAACGCGCCGTCGACATCCAGCAGCGAGACCAGCGTGACATCCGGGAAGTGGTGGCCTTTGGCCAGCATTTGCGTGCCGATAAGAATACGTGCGCCACCGCGATGGACTTCATTCAGATGCTGTTCCAGGGAGCCTTTGCGGCTGGTGGTGTCGCGGTCGATGCGGGTGATTGGCGTATCAGGGAACAGCGGTGCCAGCTCGTTTTCCAGTTGCTCGGTGCCGACGCCGACGGATACCAGTTGCGTCGATCCGCAATGCGGACACTGATTCGGCACGGCACGCTGGCTGTCGCAATGGTGGCAGCGTAACTGGCGCTGATTCTGATGCAGCGTGTAATAGTGATCACAGCGCTGGCATTCAGCAATCCATCCGCATTCGTGGCAGAGCAGGGCAGGCGCATAGCCGCGGCGGTTGAGGAACAGCATGACCTGATTGTCGGCTTTGAGATGTTCCTGCATGCGCTGGATCAGCGGCTGGGAAAGCCCGACTTTCAGCTGCAACCCTTTTAAATCCAGCAAATTCTGCCGCGCGAGTTTGGCGTTACCGGCGCGCTTGGTCAGTTTCAGCTGGCGATACTTGCCCAGTTCCACGTTGTGCAGCGTTTCCAACGCAGGCGTTGCCGAGCCCATAATAATGGGGATGTTTTCCGCGTGTGCGCGATATACCGCGAGATCCCGCGCGTGATAACGCCAGCCTTCCTGCTGCTTATAAGAGCTGTCGTGTTCTTCATCGATAATGATAACGCCCAGACGTGCAAACGGTGTGAACAGCGACGAGCGCGTGCCGATCACAATTCCGGCTTCGCCATTACGTGCACGCAGCCAGACGGAAAGGCGCTCGCTGTCGTTGAGACCGGAATGCAAAACATCCACCGGTGCGCTGAAACGTTCGCGAAAACGCGCGATGGTCTGCGGCGTAAGGCCGATTTCCGGCACCATCACCAGCGCCTGACGGCCCTGCGCGAGAATATTTTCCAGCACGCTCAGATACACTTCGGTTTTACCCGAGCCGGTGACACCGGCCAGCAGCCAGGCGGAAAACTGCTGATCCTCACTGCGGATGGCACCGACGGCGGTGGCCTGTTCGGTGTTAAGACGCAGGCGTTCACCCACGACGGAGAAATCTTTGCGCCAGTCTTGTGTGACGGGCGCGATGCTGCGTAAATCCGTCAGCCCTTTCGCCCTCAGTGCCTGCAAGGCGGTATCAGTCAGATCGAGGTCAGCAACCTGATGGCGATATAGCGGTTTTTGGATCAGTGCCGCCATCGCCTGTTGCTGTTTTGGCGCACGTTTCAGGCTGTCGAGCGGCGTGGCGCGCCCCTGTTCGGTGGCAAACCATTGCCAGAGCGGCGTCAGTTCAGCGGGTTTCCCCTGACGTAATAACACCGGCAGCGCGTGAAACAACACTTCGCCAATGGGGAAATGATAATAGTCGGCAGCCCAGAGCAGGATGCGCCACAGATCGGGCGTGAACAGGCTGGAAGAGTCGAGGACTTCACGCACGGGTTTCAGCTTATCCAGGCCAAATTCGCTCGAGTCGCTGACGCGTGTGACAATCCCAATAGCGTCGCGTTTACCGAAAGGCACACTGACCCGACAACCCTGAGAAACCTGTAATCCAGGCGGCAGGAGATAATCGAAAGTACGGGCGAGCGGAACAGGTAACGCGACGTGGGCAACAGGCATTGTGGGTCCAGACTATAAAAAAATGACGAGATAGTGTACACTGTGTCCTTCGAAATGCATGAACATCATTGCGCGGTTCTCAGAGATTCTGTATGATTCGCCGCCTTTGGTGCATTTCGTACTCAAAGCCTATCATCCACTACGCGTGGTGTCTGACAGAACAGGGTTGGATAGCGACGCGGCCTTAAGAAGAGGTTTTCCATGAAACAAGGTATTCACCCTAAATATACAGAAGTTACTGCAACTTGCTCATGCGGTAACGTTATCAAAACTCACTCAACTGTGGGTCACGATCTGAACCTGGACGTGTGTGGCGAATGTCACCCGTTCTACACTGGTAAGCAACGTGAAGTGGCTACCGGTGGCCGCGTTGACCGCTTCAACAAGCGTTTCAGCGTTCCAAGCAGCAAATAAGCTACGCTTGAGAGCAAAAAAAGGCGCCTTTGGCGCCTTTTTTGTTGCCTGTCGTTTCACTTCCTGCCAGACAAAACCTTTTCGTGATTCAAAACATTCTATTGATCGCCCGAACGCCAAAAGCCCGCACAATGAATTGCACGGGGCTGTCAGAAAATCTCAGCGTTTCTCAATATTCCCAGGTATCAGGATCAACACCCAGTTCACGCATCAGGATCTTCGCCGCTTCCGGGATTTCGTCACTGCGTTCTTTACGCAGGTCTTCGTCATTCGGCAAAGGCTGACCGGTGAACGCATGCAGAAAAGCTTCACACAATAATTCACTGTTAGTCGCATGACGCAGGTTATTCACCTGACGACGGGTGCGTTCATCGGTGAGAATCTTCAGGACTTTCAGCGGAATGGATACCGTGATTTTCTTAACTTGCTCACTTTTCTTACCGTGTTCAGCGTAAGGGCTGACATATTCGCCGTTCCACTCAGCCATGGGACACCTTAAATTTATCAAAAAATAAAATACTGAAAACCGCGTGATTATGCCCGATTTTCACTGTTCTCACTAAATAAATGTCGTCATTTTACAGGGATATCTCACGATTTGCCCTGCGGCATTGTTCATTTTGTCGCCTTGCGCTTAACTGCTTCGCGCAACGGATCTGCCGGACATCTTCATTAACGTCATAATTTTAGCGGGTATTGCTCTGTTGCTCAATCTATACGCAAAGAAGTTTAGATGTCCAGATGTATTGACGTCTATAATTCCGGGCGTTACTCTTTACACCCTCATCCTCCGCATTTCGTCAGGAAGAAACGACTATGACGCACAAGCAAGCCACCATTGCCGTGGGCAGTGGCCTGAACAATGATCAGCAATATGGTTGTGTAGTTCCGCCTATCGCCCTTTCCAGTACTTACAACTTCGAAGATTTTAATCAGCCGAGAGCCCATGACTATTCACGTCGCGGAAACCCGACGCGTGATATCGCTCAGCGTGCGCTGGCGGATCTGGAAGGCGGAGCGGGCGCGGTTCTCACCAGCAGCGGGATGTCCGCAATCCATCTGGTGTGTACAGTATTTCTCAAACCGGGTGATTTGCTGGTTGCGCCGCACGATTGCTACGGCGGCAGCTACCGTCTGTTCGACAGCCTGAGTAAGCGCGGTGCGTACCGCGTGCTTTTTGTCGATCAGGGTGACCCGCAGGCGCTGGCCGAAGCGTTGAAGGAAAACCCAAAACTGGTGCTGATTGAATCCCCAAGTAACCCGTTGCTGCGCGTGGTCGATATCGAAGCGATTTGCACGGCGTCTCACGCGGCTGGCGCACTGACCGTGGTGGATAACACGTTCCTGAGCCCGGCGTTGCAAAACCCGCTGAAGTTGGGGGCGGATTTAGTTGTACATTCCTGTACGAAATATCTGAATGGGCATTCTGATGTGGTCGCCGGTACGGTAATATCTAAGACCGCAGAGCATGCAACTGAACTGGCGTGGTGGGCGAACAATATCGGTGTGACCGCCGCGGCGTTTGACAGCTATTTGCTGTTACGTGGCCTGCGAACGTTAACGGTTCGCGTAAAACAACAGCAGGAAAATGCGCTGGCGATTGTGGCGTATTTGCAAAAACAGTCGCAGGTCAAAAAGCTGTATCATCCGTCGCTGCCGGAAAACCAGGGGCATGAAATTGCCCGCCGTCAGCAACGTGGCTTCGGGGCCATGATCAGTTTTGAATTTAACGGAGATGAAGCGCAGTTGCGTCATTTCCTGAAAGAATTGAAGTTATTTACCCTTGCAGAATCACTGGGAGGCGTCGAAAGCCTGATTTCTCACACGGCAACCATGACACACGCTGGCATGGCGCCGGAAGCGCGTAAAGCCGCCGGGATTTCTGACAGCTTGCTCCGTATTTCTGTAGGTCTTGAAGACAGCGAAGATTTGATTGCTGATCTGGAACACGCATTCCAGTCAGTGGCAACGAGGTAAGTATGAATGCAATAGCGGTTGCAGCGCCGGCGGGAAGCCGGCAGTTGCACAAATTTGGTGGCAGCAGCCTGGCTGACGTTAAATGTTATCTGCGCGTCGCAGGCATTATGGCGGAATACGCAAAGCCGGGCGACATGATGGTGGTGTCAGCGGCGGGCAGCACGACCAACCAGCTGATCAGCTGGCTGAAACTGAGCCAGACTGACCGGCTTTCCGCGCATCAGGTTCAGCAGGCCTTGCGCCGGTATCAGAGTGATTTGATTTCCGGCCTGCTTCCGCCGGAAATGGCAGAACCGCTTATTGCTTCTTTTATACATGACCTCGAACGTCTGGCCGTTTTGCTCGATGACAAGATGACCGATGCGGTTTACGCAGAAGTCGTCGGTCATGGCGAAATCTGGTCTGCGCGACTGATGTCTGCCGTATTGTGCAAAATGGACCTGCCCGCTGCCTGGCTGGATGCGCGCGAATTCCTGCGTGCTGAACGCGCGGCTCAGCCTCAGGTGGATGAGGGTCGTTCTTATCCGCTTTTGCAACAGCTTATCGCGCAGCATCCTCAGCAATATCTGGTGGTGACCGGATTTATCGCCCGCAGTGACGCAGGTGAAACCGTTCTGCTTGGCCGTAACGGCAGCGACTATTCCGCCACCCAGATTGGTGCACTGGCGAATGCCAGCCGCGTTACCATCTGGAGCGACGTCGCCGGAGTTTACAGTGCCGATCCACGTAAAGTGAAAGACGCGTGCCTGTTGCCGCTGTTGCGTCTGGATGAAGCCAGTGAACTGGCACGTCTGGCTGCACCGGTCTTGCATACCCGCACTTTGCAGCCGGTTTCCGGCAGCGATATCGATTTACAGCTGCGCTGTAGCTACAAACCGGAGCAGGGCTCGACACGCATTGAGCGCGTGCTGGCGTCCGGGACTGGCGCAAAAATTGTCACCAGCCACGATGATATTTGCCTGATCGAAATGGCTATTCCGTCAGCGCATGATTTTGCTTTGGCGCAGAAAGACGTCGAGTTACTGCTCAAGCGTGCACAGATCAAACCGCTGTGTACCGGCGTGCACCCTGACCGTAATCTGTTGCAATTTTGCTATACCTCCGAAGTGGCGGGCAGTGCCTTGCAGGTGCTGGAAGATGCCGCATTACCGGGGCGTCTGACGTTGCGTGAAGGGCTGGCAATGGTGGCGCTGGTCGGTGCGGGCGTGTGTAAAAACCCGCTGCACAGCCACCGTTTCTATCAGGAAATGAAAGATCAGCCGATCGAATTTATCTGGCAGTCGGAAGACGGCATCAGCCTGGTGGCTGTTCTGCGCGTCGGCCCGACCGCTCATCTGATTCAGGGATTGCACAAAACCCTGTTCCGCGCTGAGAAGCAAATCGGCCTGATGCTGTTTGGTAAAGGCAATATCGGTTCACGCTGGCTGGAACTGTTCGCCCGTGAACAAAAGAACATTTCTGCCCGCAGCGGCTTTGAATTCGTACTGGCCGGTGTGGTTGACAGCAAACGCAGTTTGCTCAATTACGAAGGTCTGGACGCCAGCCGTGCGCTGGCCTTCTTCGACGACGAATCCCAGGCACATGACGAAGAATCGTTGTTCCTGTGGATGCGCGCGCACCCTTACGATGATTTAGTGGTGCTGGATGTCACGGCGAGCGCTGAACTGGCCGATCAGTATCTGGATTTTGCCAGCTACGGTTTCCATGTGATCAGCGCGAATAAACTGGCGGGCGCATCCGGGACGAATAAATACCGTCAGATCCGCGATGCGTTCTCTAAAACCGACAGTCACTGGTTGTACAACGCGACCGTGGGCGCGGGGTTGCCGGTTAACCATACCGTGCGCGATTTACGTGACAGCGGCGACAGCATTCTGGCAATCAGCGGAATCTTCTCCGGCACATTATCCTGGCTGTTCCTGCAATTTGACGGCACGCTGCCGTTCACCGAACTGGTGGATCTGGCGTGGCAGCAGGGGCTGACAGAGCCTGATCCCCGAGATGATTTATCCGGTCAGGACGTGATGCGTAAACTGGTGATCCTGGCCCGTGAAGCGGGTTATGACATCGAACCGACGCAGGTTCGTGTGGAATCGCTGGTGCCGGCCGGATGTGAAACGGGTTCCGTCGATCAGTTCTTTGAGGATGGCGAAGCGCTGAATCAGCAAATGCTCCAGCGTCTGGAAGCCGCGCGGGAAATGGGGCTGGTGCTGCGTTATGTGGCGCGTTTCGATGCCAACGGTAAAGCCCGTGTCGGTGTTGAAGCGGTTCGTGAGGATCATCCTCTGGCCGCTTTGCTGCCGTGCGATAACGTTTTTGCCATCGAAAGCCGCTGGTACCGCGATAATCCGCTGGTCATCCGCGGGCCGGGTGCCGGGCGTGATGTTACCGCTGGCGCACTGCAATCTGACCTTAACCGGTTGACTCAGTTGCTGTAATTCTTTCTTCCTCCCCTGCTAAGGGGAGGGTTGGGGTGGGGTATAGCAAACGACACTTAGTTGCCAGCTAAGCCCCCTCCCGACTTCCCCCTTCGCTGGGGGAGGAGCTAAAACACTCATCTTCTTCTCTGCACTTTTCCCCAACATGAAATTCCTTCAATTTGAGTGAAGATTAATCACACTCAGATGCATTTTTGCAGTTGACAGTTTTGCTCACTTCCTCCATTGTCTATCCATACGTTTAGACGTCTAGACGCTTACCAGATGAGCCGATAATTAAAACGCAGTGATGCATGAGGTAGTGTTTATGAGCTTTTTCCACGCTAACCAGCGCGAGGCGCTGAATCAGAATCTGGCAGAGTTGCAGGGTCAGATTAACGTTTCTTTCGAGTTTTTCCCGCCGCGCACCAGCGAGATGGAAGATACGTTGTGGAGCTCCATCGACCGCCTCAGCAGCCTCAAGCCTAAGTTTTTGTCCGTAACCTACGGTGCTAACTCCGGCGAGCGTGACCGCACGCACAGCATTATCAAAGGCATTAAAGAGCGTACCGGTCTGGAAGCGGCTCCGCACCTGACCTGTATCGATGCCAGCCGTGACGAACTGCGCCAGATTGCGCAGGATTACTGGGAAAGCGGCATCCGTCATATCGTGGCGCTGCGCGGGGATTTACCGGCGGGAGGCGGCAAACCGGATATGTATGCAACCGATCTGGTGCATCTGCTGAAAGAAGTGGGTGATTTCGATATTTCCGTGGCGGCTTACCCGGAAGTTCACCCGGAAGCCAAAAGCGCACAGGCAGATTTGATCAACCTGAAGCGTAAAATCGACGCGGGTGCCAGCCGCGCCATAACACAATTTTTCTTCGACGTAGAAAGTTATCTGCGTTTCCGTGACCGCTGTGCGGGTCAGGGCATTGATGTTGAAATCGTGCCGGGCATTCTGCCGGTTTCCAACTTCAAACAGCTGACGCGTTTTGCCACCATGACTAACGTGCGAGTCCCGAACTGGATGAACAGTCAGTTTGAAGGGCTGGACGATGATGCGGAAACCCGCAAAATGGTCGGCGCAAATATCGCGATGGACATGGTGAAAATCCTCAGCCGCGAAGGCGTGAAGGACTTCCATTTCTACACCCTGAACCGTGCCGAAATGAGCTACGCGATTTGCCATACACTAGGTGTTCGCCCTGACATCGCTGTTCCGGTTCGTGCGTAAGTAAATAATCTCCAGAATGCAGAAAGCAAAAAACCCGCGAATTCGCGGGTTTTTCTTTGGGCTTTACGGCTGAACTAACCGGTGTTGCGCATACCGGCCGCAACGCCTGCGATGGTAACCATCAGGGCCTGTTCGACATTCGCATCCTGCTTGCCATCTTTTTCCAGCTCGCGTGAACGATGCAACAACTCAGCCTGAAGCACGTTCAGCGGATCGGTATAGACGTTACGCAGCGCGATAGATTCAGCAATCCACGGCAAATCTTCCATCAGATGATCGTCGTTGGAAATCGCCAGCACGACTTTGATATCGCCTGCCAGCTGCTCACGCAGTTTCGCGCCCAGCGGCCACAATTCTTTTTCGACCAGACGCTGATCGTAGTATTCCGCCAGCCACAGGTCGGCTTTGGCGAACACCATTTCCAGCATACCGATACGCGTGGAGAAGAATGGCCAGTCGTGGCACATCGCTTCCAGCTCATCACGTTTCCCGTCATCGACGACGGCCTGCAAACCGGCACCAGCGCCCAGCCAGGCCGGCAGCATAAGACGGTTTTGCGTCCAGGCGAAGATCCACGGAATCGCACGCAGACTTTCCACGCCGCCGTTGGCTTTACGTTTCGCCGGGCGTGAACCCAGCGGCAGTTTCGCCAGTTCCTGCTCCGGCGTCGCTGCGCGGAAGTAAGGCACGAAGTCTTTGTTCTCGCGAATATAGCCACGGTACATTTTGCAGGAAACGTCAGACAGCTGTTCCATGATGTCCACCCAGGCTTTTTTCGGCTCTGGCGGTGGCAGCAGGTTGGCTTCCAGAATGGCGGAGGTATACAGCGCCAGACTGCTAATAGTGACTTCCGGCAGACCAAATTTAAAGCGGATCATTTCGCCCTGTTCGGTCACGCGCAGGCCACCTTTCAGGCTGCCCGGTGGCTGAGAGAGCAGAGCCGCTTGCGCAGGCGCACCGCCACGGCCGATAGAACCGCCGCGTCCGTGGAAGAGCGTCAGCGCCACACCGGCTTTCTCACAGGTTTTGATCAATGCGTCTTGTGCGCGGTACTGCGCCCAGGAAGCAGCCATCACGCCCGCGTCTTTCGCGGAGTCGGAATAGCCAATCATCACCATTTGTTTGCCCTGTATGAAGCCGCGATACCAGTCGATACTCAGCAACTGTTTCATCACGTCGTCGGCATTATTAAGGTCATCCAGCGTTTCGAACAGCGGCGCAACCGGCATCGGGAACGGGCAACCGGCTTCTTTGAGCAGCAGATGCACGGCCAGCACGTCAGACGGTGTACGCGCCATGGAAATGACGTAAGCGGCGATGGAGCCTTCCGGCGCTTCCGCAATCACCTGGCAGGTATCGAGCACTTCTTTGGTATCGGCGCTCGGTTCCCAGTGACGTGGCACCAGCGGACGTTGTGAGTTCAGTTCGCGGATCAGGAACGCTTGTTTGTCGGATTCTGACCAGCTTTCATAATCACCCAGTCCCAGATAACGGGTGATTTCAGCGATCGCGTCGGTATGACGGGTACTTTCCTGACGCACGTCGATACGCACCAGCGGCACGCCGAAACAGCGTACGCGACGCAGGGTATCGAGCAACTGGCCGTTCGCGATGATGCCCATATTGCAGGCCATCAGCGACTGGTAACAGGCGTAAAGCGGTGCCCAGAGTTGTTCGTTTTTCACCAGCAAATCATGGGGACGCGCAACGCGTTCGCCTTTCAGACGGGCTTCGAGATAAACCTGAGAAGTCGTCAGCTGGGTACGCAGCTGTTTCATGATTTCGCGGTACGGCTCGAGGATATCCGCACCACCGGCCCGCTCGCGCAGTTCCGGGGTACATTCGGTCATCGAGAGTTCTGAGACCAGCACGGCGATATCGCGCAGGAACAGATCGGTGGCTTTCCAGCGGCTCAGCAACAGAACGTGGCGGGTAATATCGGCGGTCACGTTCGGGTTACCGTCGCGGTCGCCACCCATCCAGGAAGTGAAACGCACCGGCACGGCTTCCACCGGCATTTTGTAATTCAGTGACGTCTCAAGCTGCTCGTTCAGTTCACGCAGGAAAGCAGGAACGCCTTCCCACAGGCTGTTTTCGACCACCGCAAAACCCCATTTGGCTTCATCAACCGGAGAAGGGCGGTTTTTACGGATTTCGTCGGTGTGCCATGACTGCGCAATTAACTGACGCAGGCGGCGCATAATTTGTTTGCGCTCGTAATCGGCCAGATCGTTATGGTCGAGTTGTTTGAGGCAGTTATTCACTTCCACCAGTTTGTGGATAAGCGTGCGACGGGCAATTTCCGTCGGATGCGCGGTCAGAACTAGCTCGATAGAAAGCTGGTCTACGGCGTCACGTAATTGTTGTTCAGAGAGGTTTTTGGATTTCAGACGATCGAACAATTGTGCCAGAGCTTCAGGATTGCTGGCCGCTTCGCCGTGTGGCGAAATACTGTGATATTGCTCGGCCACGTTGGCTAAATTCAGGAACTGACTGAAAGCACGGGCAACAGGCAACAACTCATCATTCGAGAGATTTTGCAGCGTTGACAGCAATTCCTGACGATCAGCATCATTTCCTGCACGTGAGGATTTGGACAACTTACGGATTTTCTCAACACGATCCAGGATATGTTCTCCCAACGTATCTTTGATCGTGTCGCCCAGCAATTTACCTAACATACTGACATTACTTCGCATTGCGGAATATTGTTCGTTCATATCACCTCTGACCCGTTCTCTCGTTTGATTTTTATATTCTGTAAATAACTTTCACCCGTCAGGCATTCATGCCCCGTTCACCCGCCAACCTGGCCATACTTTTTAAATACCGCACCTGTTTTAACCCAAAAACACCCGATCACTCACGTTAAAAATGGTCTTTTAGGCGATGTCGCTGAAATTTAATTACAACCGCGACGATATCAGTTTGGCTAATCCATCATTTGTACAGTATCAAAGGGTGCCCGGAAGCGCCCTGATTGTTTCTTCATCAACCCTGATTCAGGATCAGTGATAACAGAAGTGATGAACGACCTGAGAAATCAGCTCGCGTGTCGGTTTTATGAACGCAGTATCAATATATTCATCTGGCTGGTGCGCCTGATCGATAGAACCCGGCCCCAAAACCAGCGTCGGGCACAGTTCCTGAATGAACGGCGCTTCGGTGCAGTAGTTCACGATTTCGGTTTCAACGCCCAGCAGTTTTTCCACCACCTGAACCAGCGGGTGATCCGGCGGGCATTCATAACCGGGGATCGGCGGATGCAGTTCCTCGACAGCAAGACGGCCCGGCCAGCGCTGGCTGACAGGCTCCAGCGCTTCGTTGAGCAACCCGTTGATATCGGCCAGCGTCAGACCCGGCAGCGGACGAATATCCATGTGCATTTCGCAGCAGGCGCAAATACGGTTTGGCGCGTCGCCGCCGTTGATATAACCGAAGTTCATGGTCGGATACGGGATTACAAAACCACTGTGGTTGTAACGGGTTTTCAGCGTATTGCGCAGCGTCATCAGATGGGTAATCGACTCGTGCATCAGTTCGATGGCGTTCACGCCGCGCGACGGATCGCTGGAATGTCCGGACTGACCGGTGATGCGGATGGCATTCGACAAATGGCCTTTGTGCGCACGCACCGGTTTCAGTGAAGTCGGTTCACCGATGATTGCGCAGTCCGGACGAATTTTCGCGTTTTTGGAGAAGTAGCTGGCACCGGCCATCGTCGTTTCTTCATCCGCCGTCGCTAAAATATACAGCGGTTTAGTCAGTTTGGTCAGATCGACATCGCGCAGTGAATCGAGGATAAACGCGAAGAAACCTTTCATGTCGGCAGTACCCAAACCATAGAGCTTATTTTCATGCTCCGTGAGGGTGAAAGGATCACGCGTCCAGCGTCCGTCATCGAACGGAACGGTATCGGTATGACCGGCCAGCAGTAAGCCGCCTGCGCCGCGACCGGTACTGGCTAACATATTGAATTTATTGCGCGTACCTGGAACGGGTTGCACTTCAACTTTGAAGCCTAAATCACCGAACCAGCCTGCCAG
Organism: Rahnella selenatireducens; assembly: GCF_046449555.1. NCBI lineage: Bacteria > Pseudomonadati > Pseudomonadota > Gammaproteobacteria > Enterobacterales > Yersiniaceae > Rahnella > Rahnella selenatireducens. The sequence continues at coordinate 17,922 of NZ_JBKEZJ010000024.1, read as the reverse complement.
TAAATGGATTAGCGTCTCATTGCTCTGGTCCAAAGCAGCGTCCGTTGCGCTGATGGAAGGGGTTGCGATTAACGCCCGATAGAGCTCAATAAAAGGAGGTAATTTCATCTTCACTGTTGACAGCCTTTAGTTAGGGTAGTATTCATATTCATGCAATAATTGTGAATAAAAATACAATAAGCCAGTGCGTAAGGAAACCAGAATAATTATCCGGCTCCTTACCCAAAATTGAGAAGGTGAACAGACCCTATGTTGAATACGCTGATTGTTGGTGCCACAGGTTATGCCGGAGCTGAACTCGCGGCCTATCTGAACCGCCACCCACATATGAACATAACCGGTTTAACGGTTTCAGCGCAAAGTGCAGATGCAGGAAAATTGCTTTCCGATTTGCACCCTCAATTGAAAGGCATCGTCGATCTGCCTGTTTTGCCGCTCAAAGACGTGGCGGAAGCAGCGAAAGGCGTCGATGTGGTGTTTCTGGCGACCGCGCATGAAGTCAGCCACGATTTAGCCCCGCAGTTTCTGGCGGCCGGTTGTGTGGTGTTCGATCTGTCCGGTGCTTTCCGCGTAAGCAAACCGGAGTTCTATACCGAATTCTACGGCTTTGAGCATCAGCATCTCGATTTGCTCGACAAAGCCGTGTACGGCCTGGCCGAATGGCAGGCTGACAAATTAAAAGACGCGCAGCTGATTGCCGTGCCGGGTTGTTACCCGACCGCTTCCCAGTTGGCGCTGAAACCGCTTATCGAAAACGGTTTGCTCAATGACAGCCAGTGGCCGGTGATCAACGCCACCAGCGGCGTCAGTGGTGCAGGCCGCAAAGCCACACTGGGCAACAGCTTCTGTGAAGTCAGCCTCCAGCCTTACAAACTCTTCAGCCATCGCCATCAGCCAGAAATCGCCGAGCATCTTGGCGTGCCGGTGATTTTCACGCCACATCTGGGTAACTTCCCGCGCGGTATACTCGCGACCATTACCTGCCGTCTTAACGCGGGTGTGACGGAGGAGGATGTGGCGGAAGCTTTCCACAATGCGTATCACGACAAACCGCTGGTGCGTCTTTACACCAAGGGCGTTCCGGCGCTGAAAGACGTGGTCGGCCTGCCGTTCTGTGATATCGGCTTCGCGGTGAAAGGCGAACATCTGATTGTGGTAGCGACGGAAGATAACGTTCTGAAAGGAGCGTCCGCGCAGGCTGTGCAGTGTATGAATATCCGCTTTGGCTTCCCGGAAACACAATCCCTGCTTTAAAAACCCGCAGATTGTCAGCAAACAGAAAACACGCATCCCTGAGCGTTTATTCAAACGTTCGGGGATGGTAGATTAAATTAAATCCATTGTTATTAATTAACATAATCAACCGGTCGGGGCGCAAACAGCTATGAATCCGTTAGTCATCAAGTTAGGTGGTGTGTTGCTGGATAATGAAGAAGCACTTGAACGCCTGTTCATGGCGATCGTAGCTTATCGTCAGGAATATCATCGCCCGCTGGTGATCGTCCACGGTGGCGGCTGCCTGGTTGATGAGCTGATGAAAAAGCTGAATCTTCCTGTCGTGAAGAAAGCCGGTCTGCGTGTAACGCCGGCCGATCAGATTGACATTATTACCGGCGCACTGGCGGGCAGCGCGAACAAAACCCTGCTGGCGTGGGCGGTGAAACACCACATTAATGCCGTTGGCCTGTCTCTGGCAGACGGCGGTACGGTCAGCGTGAGCCAGCTGGATGAATCTCTGGGCTTCGTCGGTAAAGCCGAAGCGGGCAATCCGGCGCTGATCAATACTTTGACTGGTGCGGGTTATCTGCCCATCGTCAGCTCTATCGGGATCACCGAAACCGGCGAGCTGATGAACGTCAACGCCGATCAGGCCGCGACGGCTCTGGCGGCGACGCTGGGCGCGGATTTGATTCTGCTCTCTGACGTCAGCGGCATTCTCGATGGCAAAGGCCAGCGCATTCCGGAAATGAGTGCGGAGAAAGCTGAACACCTGATTGAACAGGGCATTATTACTGACGGTATGATCGTCAAGGTTCATGCTGCGCTGGACGCCGCACGTTCTCTCGGACGCCCGGTGGATATCGCCAGCTGGCGTCACGCCGAGCAGTTACCGGCACTTTTTAACGGCGTCGCGATCGGCACACGTATTCTGGCGTAGTTTGCCTTTTGGCAGATTTAAGATCTGGCGCATTTGGTACACACTTTTGTCAGGGCGCAGCGGTTTGCGCCCTTTTGCATAAAAAAATTCAGGAGCAGAAAAATGGCACTTTGGGGCGGACGTTTTACTCAGGCAGCAGATCAGCGGTTTAAAGAACTCAATGACTCACTGCGTTTCGACTACCGGCTGGCAGAGCAGGATATTGTGGGCTCCGTCGCCTGGTCCAAAGCGCTGGTGACCGTGAATGTGTTAACTGCTGATGAGCAAGTTCAGCTGGAAGAAGCGCTGAACATTCTGCTGGAAGAAGTCCGTGCTAACCCGCGCGCTATTTTAGCCAGCGATGCAGAAGATATTCACAGCTGGGTCGAAGGCAAGCTGATCGACAAAGTCGGCAATCTGGGCAAGAAACTCCACACCGGCCGCAGCCGTAACGATCAGGTCGCAACCGACATCAAACTGTGGTGTAAAGCGCAGGTGGTTGAACTGAGGGACGCGCTGCATCATCTGCAACAGGCGCTGGTCGCCACTGCCGAAGCCAATCAGGACGCTGTGATGCCGGGCTACACGCACCTGCAACGCGCACAGCCGGTGACTTTTGCGCACTGGTGTATGGCGTATGTGGAAATGCTGGCGCGTGATGAAAGCCGCCTGAAAGATACCCTGACCCGCCTGGACGTCAGCCCGCTGGGTTGTGGCGCACTGGCCGGTACCGCCTATCCGATGGATCGCGAGCAACTGGCAGGCTGGTTAGGTTTTGCTTCTGCCACCCGTAACAGCCTCGACAGCGTTTCCGACCGCGACCACGTGCTGGAGTTGCTGTCCAATGCCGCGATCAGCATGGTTCACCTTTCCCGTTTCGCCGAAGACCTGATTTTCTTCAACACCGGCGAAGCGGCGTTTATTGATTTATCCGACCGCGTGACGTCCGGTTCTTCCCTGATGCCACAAAAGAAAAATCCAGATGCACTGGAACTGATCCGCGGCAAATGTGGCCGTGTTCAGGGTGCGCTGACCGGCATGATGATGACCATGAAAGGCCTGCCGCTGGCGTACAACAAAGACATGCAGGAAGACAAAGAAGGGCTGTTCGACGCGCTAGACACCTGGATGGATTGCCTGAACATGGCGTCGCTGGTGCTGGATGGCATTCAGGTAAAACGTCCGCGTGCGAAAGAGGCCGCGCAGCAAGGTTACGCGAACTCCACCGAGCTGGCGGATTATCTGGTCGCAAAAGGTGTGCCGTTCCGCGAAGCGCACCACATTGTCGGTGAAGCCGTGGTTGAAGCCATCAAACAAGGTAAAGCGCTGGAAGCCTTAACGCTGGCCGATTTGCAGAAATTTAGCAACGTAATCGGCGACGACGTTTATCCGATCCTTGAACTGCAATCCTGCCTCGATAAACGTGCAGCCAAAGGTGGTGTTTCTCCGCAACAAGTCGCACAAGCCATTGCCGATGCGAAAGCGCGTTTAGGACTGTAGGTTTTCGTCATTTTTAGTTTGATTGCTATATTAATAAACCAGCACCTGTGCTGGTTTATTAAATCTAAAAGGACTTTTTTATAAGAATTAATAATGGTGCCATTTTTTATAAGCGTGCTATTTTTTCATGACAGGCTGTATAAATCCTCCTGAATCAACCAAGAAGCTGAATAACTCAAATTTGTTGTTTATTTTGTTTTTTTTATAAACAAACTCCTCGGCTAAAATATATTTTTCGTAATCGGATACATAAGTTATTTTAATCAGGGAATTGTCCTTTTCTAAACTATATAGGACTCTTGATTTTTCATAGGTTCCTAACATTTTCTTCTTTTCCATCATGAGAATGATGAAACTTCCTTCCGGCATTGCATTTTTGAAATCATTTGACGTCTCTGCATACATTTCCTTTAGGCTATTATCATTGTACTCTGCTTGAAACGTTTTTATTTTAGGTTGTACTTCTTGCATATTTTTACTATCACAGGCTGCGATTGTAAAAATCATGATGATCAATATAAATAGTTTGATACAGCTGTTATAAATTCTCATGACTATCCTAGTCGAAAGCACATTTAGTTGATTGGCTGCAGGTGATTTTCCCTACAAATCCACCGGCACCTAGTCCTGCTCCAAACGAGCCAGATTTGTTGCCTGCACTATCTTTCATTGCTGTTAAACCAAATTTACCCAGCCAGCCCCCGGCACCTCCCCAACCCTCGAGATCGCTTTCTCCGGAAGATACGCTTCCTCCTGATATGGTTCCTGTAAATGCGCCTCCGACCGCAATTCCAATCCCTTCATGTTCGCAAATTGAACGATAGACACATAGATCTACGCCGACTTGAGAACCTATATTTGTTCCAGCAGCGAGGCCATATGAATCATTCCCACCCATAAAGAAATCAAGTGCGTATGATAAATCTACAGAGATAGAACCAGACATTGGTGCATAGTAAGGTCCGGATATTGCTGATAGCGCAGCTTGACGATCACTTTCTGACAAATAACGACCAGCTGATTCTGCCGCCTGACCAGCTTGTGATATGCCAATTCCAAAGCCTTTTAGTCCCAAGGCATCAATTTATTGAACAGGGTTGTTAATGTATATGTACCTGTTTCATCCCCCTCTCAACCCAATCGGATCCTGCGTAATATACCGTCCCTGCATCGGGTCATAATAACGGTGACGGTTGTAATGCAGCGCCGATTCGTCGTCGTAATGTTGCCCCTGCATTCTTACCGGCTGGCGCAGTTTGTACGGGTTAAAAATATCGACCGCGTTGCCCCAAACATCCATCACCGCACTCCATTCCACTTTGCTGGTTTTGTGGTTTATCAGCGCAAGCGGTGTGCCGAGGTGGTCGCAGTGATAAAGGTGATTTTTGCGGATGTCCTTTTCGATTTCATTCAGGCGCAGATGCAGCTCGGTCGGCAACGCGCTGCCGTTTTCCTCTTCGAGCTTTTCCGCCAGCGAGTGGTGGCTGTCTTCCATCCGCGCGTGCTCGGCGCGCAGCAGCGGGACGAAGCTGTTCGGGTGATAAATCGTGTGCAGCTGCGTGTCGCGATTTTCGGTCAGCACCAGCCGGTCACCGTCCCAGCCGAACCAGATGTTTTGGGTTTCTGCTTCGCCCGACTGCGGATTGATTTGTGTGACGTGCTTGCCGATGCGCCGCCCGAGCGGGTCATAGATATAACGCGCCTGCGTCTGAATCTGACCGTCCTCTTCCATTTTCAGACGCGTCAGTCGGTGCACCAATCATCACGCCCAGCGAGCCCTGAACAATCGGGCCACCGATGGCGGCCATATCGCCCTGGCGGGCGGCGGGAAATCCGTTCATCGGTAAGTCCTTTTGGGTAAAGCGTCCGTAGAATGATTGATTTTAAAATGGCGTACTTATCGTTATATTCACGATATAAATACAACAAAATCAATAAGATAAAAGGAGATAAACTTTAAAAGGGATGTGCGTTGTGAGGCGGTTTACAAGCTCGCCATTTCGCACGTTCTGGGGCTTTGCGTCAGAACCTCACAATCTTTTTTGTCAACGGCACGTCCACCCTCAATTCTAACATCGCTCAAACCCGGAACATAAATTCCAGCTTCCAGTGGCTGTAAGTTTTGCGAACTGAGATCGCTGAAACAAAAAAATGGCGGGCACTAAGCCCGCCGAAAGTTCACGTAGTCTTGCCCGTCATACTTCGAGTCGCAGATGCGTTGGCTGCTCTCAATCCCCCGAATCACTTACCTGAGTAAGCTCATCGGAGGCTTTCGGTTGCTGCCTTACTGCAACGCGAATTATTTAGGGCCTCGTACTGCTTTTTTTGTTGGTAATGCAGGGATTATCGTCTGACTTCTTACCGCTGTTTGCGGTGAAACTTATTGTGCAACTTCGCACACTTCTTGTGTTTCTGAATGCAGGTAAACGTCCAGATCGTCGCTTCCGCCGATGTGGCGTCCACCGATAAAGACTTGCGGCACGGTGGCGCGGCCGGTAACAGCACGCAGGCTGACAGTGGTGGCGTCTTTGCCCAGTACGATTTCCTCATACTGAATACCGCGTTCCTGCAACATCTGTTTGGCTTTGGCACAGAACGGACAGCCCGGTTTGGTGAATACGGAGACCGATTCCTGCACTTTGTATTCTGGTGCCAGGTATTTCAGCATTGTGTCTGCATCTGATACTTCAAACGGGTCGCCCGGCTTGTTTGGCTCAACGAACATTTTCTCGACCACGCCGTTACGTATCAGCATGGAATAACGCCATGAACGCGGACCGAAACCTAAATCCGCTTTCTCGACCAGCATGTCCATGCCTTTGGTGAATTCACCGTTGCCGTCCGGAATAAAGGTAATGTTCGATGCCTTCTGCTCTGATTTCCAGGCATTCATCACGAACGTGTCGTTAACAGAGACGCACAGAATGCTGTCGACGCCGTGTTGTCTGAACACGGGTGCCAGTTCGTTGTAACGCGGCAGATGGCTTGAAGAACAGGTCGGGGTAAATGCGCCCGGCAGTGAAAACACAATCACTGTTTTGTTTTTGAACAATTCATCGGTGCTGAGATCTACCCACTGATCGCCCTGACGGGTGTGAAAAGTAACGTGCGGTACGTGTTTCCCTTCCTGGTTTGCAAACATGAATAACCTCTTAATTAATCGATATAATATGAATTATTTACGGCTGTGCCGTTTCGTTGGAAGGCATTATTCACGATAATGGTTGATAGATATAATCGTTGATTGCTATCTTATCTATCGTTATCGGCTATCGCATTGCCTTATAGGGACTGGAGGAAAAATGAACATTCGTGATTTAGAGTATCTGGTGGCACTGGCAGAGTTTCGTCATTTCCGTCGTGCAGCAGATTCCTGCCATGTCAGCCAGCCGACGTTAAGCGGGCAAATCCGCAAGCTGGAAGATGAACTGGGCGTGATGCTGCTTGAAAGAACCAGTCGTAAGGTGCTTTTTACACAAGCCGGTTTACTGCTGGTGGATCAGGCGCGCACTGTGCTCCGTGAAGTGAAAGTCCTCAAAGAGATGGCCAGCCAGCAGGGCGAAGCGATGTCCGGGCCGATGCATATTGGGCTAATTCCTACTGTCGGGCCTTATCTGTTGCCGCAAATCATTCCTTCACTGCATAAAACATTCCCTAAACTCGAAATGTATCTGCACGAAGCGCAAACCCATCAGTTACTGGCGCAGCTCGACAGTGGAAAACTCGATTGCGCAATTCTGGCGCTGGTCAAAGAAAGCGAAGCCTTTATTGAAGTGCCGCTGTTTGATGAGCAGATGAAACTGGCGATCTACGACGATCATCCGTGGGCATCACGCGATCGCGTGGCGATGGCGGATCTGGCCGGTGAAAAATTGCTGATGCTGGAAGACGGGCATTGCCTGCGAGATCAGGCACTTGGTTTTTGCTTCCAGGCGGGGGCGGATGAAGATACGCATTTCCGCGCAACCAGTCTGGAAACGCTGCGTAATATGGTGGCGGCGGGAAGTGGCATTACGTTACTGCCTTCGCTGGCCGTGCCGAATGAACGCAGCCGCGATGGCGTCACCTATCTGACGTGTGACAAACCGGAACCCCGCCGCACAATCGCGCTGGTATATCGTCCCGGTTCGCCACTGCGTGGGCGTTATGAACAACTGGCCGAAGCCATCAAAGAGCACATGCAACCTTATATGGATAAAGCCGCGGGATTAAAAAAGGCGGTTTAATCCGTTCAGTGCCGCCACGCGATAAGCTTCTGCCATGGTCGGATAGTTGAAGGTCGTATTAACGAAATACTCGATAGTATTGCCTTCGCCTTTCTGTTCCATGATGGCCTGACCGATATGGATAATTTCCGCCGCACGCTCTCCAAAGCAGTGAATACCCAGAATTTCTTTGGTATCACGATGGAACAGCAGTTTGAGGCTCCCCACATTCATTCCGGCGATTTGCGCGCGTGCCAGATGTTTAAACTGCGCGCGGCCCACTTCGTAAGGCACCTTCATGGACGTCAGTTCCTGCTCGGTTTTACCGACGGAGCTGATTTCAGGAATGGTGTAAATGCCGGTCGGAATGTTTTCGATCAGATGCACCTTCGCTTCGCCCTGAATCATCGCCTGTGCGGCAATGCGACCCTGATCGTAAGCCGCTGAAGCCAGACTCGGATAGCCGATGACGTCGCCAACGGCATAGATATGCGACAGCGCCGTCTGGTACATGCTGTTTACTTTGAGCAAACCGCGGCTGTCGGCTTCCAGACCAATATTTTCCAGACCCAGTTTGTCGGTGTTACCGGTGCGTCCGTTAGCGTACAACAGCGCGTCAGCTTTCACTTTCTTACCGGATTTCAGGTGCATGATCACGCCGTCTTCCACGCCTTCAATCATCTCGAATTCTTCGTTGTGGCGGATGACCACACCGTTATTCCAGAAGTGATAAGACAGCGCGTCTGACATTTCCTGATCGAGGAAAGACAGCAACCGGTCACGGGTGTTAATTAAGTCCACTTTTACGTTAAGACCGCGGAAGATAGACGCATATTCGCAGCCGATCACGCCCGCGCCATAAATAATGACGTGGCGGGGTTCGTGGCTCAGTTCGAGGATCAGGTCGCTGTCATAAATGCGCGGATGGCCAAAATCGACGTTGGCCGGACGGTAAGGACGTGAACCGCAGGCAATCACGATGTTGTCGCCAGTGATTTGTTCGTGTGTGTTATCGGCGTAGCGGATGTTGATGGTATTGGCATCGACAAAACTGGCGTCGCCGGAGAACAGCTGGCACTGGTTTCTTTCGTAGAAACCCTGGCGCATTCGGGTTTGCTGATTAATGACGGAATCTGCGTGACGCAAAATATCCGGGAAACTGGAGCTCAGGGTGCGGGAGTTATCACTGTAGAGCGGGTTTTGATTAAATTCGATGATTCTGCTGACGGCGTGACGCAGTGCTTTGGAAGGGATGGTTCCCCAGTGAGTACATCCGCCACCGACGTTGTTATAGCGTTCGATGACAGCAACCCGGGCGCCTTGTTTAACCAGTCCCATCGCGGCGCCTTCTCCGCCAGGGCCTGAGCCGATGATGATGGCATCAAAATGTGAGTGCTGTGGCATAGTTCGAAACCTATTTTTATACAAAATCACAACGAGAAAGTAACATATTACACCTAATTACCCCACATGCAGTTGTCATTTAATGGTAATGCAGCAACATTCTGACCCACATTATGCTGCGGTATCTATGGCTCCGCCCGGTAAAAATTTTGGTATAGTGAAGCGATAACGGGCGAATAATCAAAAAGAAGAAAATTATCCGGATGAGTGTTATGGGCGTTAGAGCACAACAAAAAGAGCGTACGCGTCGCTCACTGATTGAAGCGGCTTTCAGCCAGCTCAGTGCCGAGCGCAGCTTTGCCAGTCTGAGTTTGCGTGAAGTGTCCCGTGAAGCGGGCATTGCGCCGACGTCCTTTTACCGGCATTTCCGTGACGTGGATGAACTGGGTCTGACGATGGTTGATGAAAGCGGTTTGATGCTGCGTCAGCTGATGCGTCAGGCGCGCCAGCGTATTGCCAAAGGCGGCAGCGTGATCCGCACGTCGGTTTCGACTTTCATGGAGTTCATCGGAAACAACCCCAACGCCTTTCGCCTGCTGTTGCGCGAACGTTCCGGTACGTCATCGGCGTTTCGTGCGGCCGTCGCCCGTGAAATTCAGCATTTTATTGCGGAACTTGCCGACTATCTGCAACTCGAAAACCATATGCCGCGCAGTTTTACCGAAGCACAGGCCGAAGCGATGGTGATCATTGTTTTCAACGCCGGTGCGGAAGCGCTGGACGTGGATCTCGCACAGCGTCGCCAGCTGGAAGAGCGTCTGGTGTTGCAGCTGCGCATGATCTCTAAAGGTGCGTATTACTGGTATCGCCGGCAGCAGGAAAGAACGGCGGTGACTCCTATTAACAATAAGACCAGAGGTAAAGAAGATGACCGAACAAGCGAACCAGGATAATGGCACTCTGGTTTTGGCTTTGATTGCCGGACTGACGATTAATGGTACTTTCGATGCGTTATTCAGCTCAGTCGTCGCGTTTTCGATATTCCCGATAATCGCGCTGGTTTTATCGGTGTATTGCCTGCATGTTCGCTATCATAAAGGCGAAATGCCCAAAGGTTTGCCGGTGCTGGCCGCGGCCTGTTTTCTGCTTGGATTACTGCTCTACAGCACGTTCGTCCGCGCGGAATACCCTGAGTTAGGGTCGAATTTTCTGCCATCGCTGATTTGTGTGGCGCTGGTCTTCTGGATCGGTCTGAAACTGAAAAAACGAAAATCAGCGGCGCAGTAACCGACTCATTCCTATGCAAAATCAGGCAGCCTTCGGTTGCCTTTTTTATGCCCTGCACCAGACGGTAATCTTTCTGTTCTCTTCTTCGTTCATCATTTTATGAACTGTCATTTCATAAATATCAAACCTATGTTCAATATTTAGATATTGATCGTCCACTTCTTTATTTCTTTGCCATAAAGTCTGTCTGAGTGGCAAAAATCAAAAGGTTTTCATTCGGGCTCCTCGCTAATTTGAATCATGGGCAAACGAAACATTTTCGTTCGCATTCAGCCTACGCCTATAGGTGATTTAACAGAGGCAAGACGGCAATGAAAACACGTAAGATCGGATTCTTTAATTACATCGCCTACGGGTCTGGCGATTTTCTGGGGGCGGGCACGACGGCCCTGACTGCGGCGTGGCTGCTCTATTTCTACACCACGTTTTGCGGACTTTCGCCCATCGAAGCGACCTTTATCTTCGCCACGGCGCGTGTACTCGACGCCGTGCTCAGCCCGTTAATGGGTTATCTCACGGATAACTTTGGTAATACCTGGCTCGGCAAGCGGTTTGGTCGCCGTAAGTTCTTTATTCTGCTCGGTATTCCTTGCGTGTTCAGCTACAGCTTTATGTGGGTGGGCGACATGGGATACGCGTATTATCTGCTGACCTATCTGCTGTTCGATATCGTTTACACCATGATTCTGGTGCCGTATGAAACGCTGGTGCCGGAAATGACCGACGATTTCAAACAGAAAACTAAATTCTCCGGGGCCCGTATCGCGCTGGCCCAGCTTTCTGCCATTCTCGCCGCTTTCCTGCCCGGCATTCTGTTGCAGCATTTCGGCAAAGATAACGCCATTTCCTTCTTCTATTCGAGCCTGGTTTTTGCGGTGATCTGCGCCTTCGTGCTGACACTGGTGTATTTCTTCACCTGGGAACGGCCGGAAGAACTTAAATCTGAAGCCACGAAGAAAATTGAGCGCGAACGCCAGCAACTGACGCTGGTGCAAAGTCTGAAACGCCTGAAAGTAGAACTCTCCTCGACGCTGCGTATCAAAATTTTCCGTCAGCATCTGGGTTTATATCTCGGCGGGTATATTGCGCAGGACGTGTTTAACGCCGTCTTCACGTATTACGTGGTGTTTGTGCTGATGCAAAGCGCTGCGATTGCGTCCAATCTCATGGGCATGATGGCGATTCTGCAATTCGTGGCGGTTATCGGCATGATCCCACTGTGTATCCGCTTCGGACCAGCACCGTCTTATCGTCTGGCCGTCACGTTATTCGGGCTGGCGGCGATTTCTTACGGCGTGCTGTATTACACCGGAATGAACGATTCGATGTCCTTACTGCTGCTGATTTCCGCGCTGGCCGGGCTCGGGCGCGGCGGGATCAACTACGTGCCGTGGAATATCTACACCTATATTGCCGATGTCGATGAAACCATTACCGGTCAACGCCGCGAGGGGATTTTCGCCGGTGTGATGACGCTGACACGTAAAGCTTCGCAGGCCGGTGCTGTGATGCTGGTGGGAATTATCCTGCAACTCGCCGGATTTGTTTCCGGGCAGAGCCAGCAGGTTCCGTCTGTCGGCCACACCATTCTCGGCGTTCTGGTGATCGGTTCACTGCTGATGCTCAGCATGGGCTTCATCATTTCACTTTTCTTCCGCCTCAATCAGAAAACGCACGGCGTGCTGACCCGCGAAACGCAGAAAATGCGTGACGCGAACCGCATCGTGCCTGAGCAAATTACGCCGGAAGACCGGGCGACCGTCGAAATGCTGACAGGGATGAAATACGAATCGCTGTGGGGCAACAACAATATTGGTTATCTGCATCGTCATAATCCGCCACCTGAAAAGCTGACCCGTGAAAATGTCGCCGAAATTCCGGCACAGGGACGTTTGTAATTTTGGTGAACATTTATCAGGAGAACATCATGAAAGTTTTTGAAGTGAAACACAGTGCGCTTTTACGCCAGCCGGAACATTTCATTTCGCGCAATGAACTGAAAGCGCTGATCCACAACGTGACGGACAATCTGGTGAATATCGAAGATAAAACCGGTGAGTTCCTGTTGCGACTCGACGATGGTCGCGTCATTGACACCAAAGGCTGGGCGGGCTGGGAATGGACGCACGGCATCGGGCTTTACGGTATTTATCAGTATTATCAGCAGACCGGCGATGAGAAAATGCGGGCGGTGATTGACGACTGGTTTACCGCGCGTCTGGCGGAAGGTACGCCGACGAAAAACGTGAATACCATGAGCCCGTTCCTGACGCTGGCATACCGTTATGAAGAAACCGCTAATGCGGCATGGCGGCCGTATCTGGAACGTTGGGCGGAATGGGTAATGTATGAAATGCCGCGCACTGATAAAGGCGCGATGCAGCACATCGTTTATAACAACGAAAACCATCAGCAAATGTGGGATGACACATTGATGATGAGCGTGTTGCCGCTGGCAAAAATCGGGAAACTGCTGGATCGGCCTGAGTTTGTGGAAGAAGCGACGTATCAGTTTCTGGTTCATGTTCAGTATCTGATGGATCGTGAAACGGGCCTGTGGTTCCACGGCTGGACGTTCGACGGGCATCATAATTTTGCGCAGGCGCGCTGGGCTCGCGGAAACAGCTGGCTGACGATTGCCATTCCTGAATTCCTTGAACTGGTGGATTTACCGGAAAATAACGCGACCCGCCGCTATTTAATACAGGTGCTGGAAAGCCAGGTCAGCGCGCTGGCGAAATGTCAGGATGACAGCGGTTTGTGGCATACGCTGCTCGACGATCCGCACTCTTATCTCGAAAGCTCGGCCACCGCCGGTTTTGCCTACGGAATCTTGAAAGCGGTGCGTAAGCGTTATATCGATGCGTCTTATGCGACGGTGGCGGAGAAAGCGATTCAGGGCGTGATCAAACACATCAATCCGGCAGGAGAGCTGACGCAAACGTCCTTTGGCACGGCGATGGGTTCTGATCTGGATTTCTATCGTGAAATCGCGCTGACGTCCATGCCATACGGGCAGGCGATGGCGATCCTGTGTCTGTCAGAATACTTGCGGGTTTACCTCTGAGACTGACGGAACAGAAAGAGAAACGGGCACGCGGAGGTGCCCGTTTTCATATCTAACGTAGCTGAATCAGATTTTTTCCAGCAGAACGCCGGATTCCATATGGTGCGTATACGGGAACTGATCGAACAACGCCAGACGTGTCACGCGATGTGTCTGGCTCAGGATTTCCAGATTTGCACACAGCGTTTCCGGGTTGCAGGAGATATAAAGGATACGTTCGTAGCCCTGCACCATTTTCACGGTTTCATCATCCAGGCCGCTGCGTGGTGGATCGACGAAAATCGTGTTGCATTCATATCCGCTTAAATCCACATCCTGCAAACGACGGAATTCACGCACGCCTTTAAGCGCCTGAGTAAAATCTTCTGCCGCCATGCGGATAATCTGCACGTTATCGATATGGTTTGCCGCAATGTTGAACTGTGCTGCTGCGACAGATGGTTTGGCGATTTCGGTTGCCAGCACGCGGCGGAAATTGCGCGCCAGAGCCAGTGAGAAATTGCCATTGCCGCAATACAGTTCGAGCAAATCGCCGGTAGAATTTTCCGTGGCCTTCAGTGCCCATTCCAGCATCTGAATGTTCATCTCAGCGTTTGGCTGGGTGAAGCTATTTTCCACCTGACGATAAATCATATCGCGCCCGCTAACCGGCAGAACTTCATCAACATAATCCTGATCCAGCATGATTTTAGTTTTAGCGGCACGGCCAATCAGTTGAATGTCAAAACCGTCGGCGCGAAGCTGGTCACGCAGGATTGTCGCGGACTTCTGCCATTCTTCATCAAGTTTACGGTGGTAGAGCAGCGATGCGATGATTTTGCCGCTGCGGGTCGAAAGATAGTCGATCTGGAAGATCTTACGGCGGAGCGCCGGATCTTGTTTCACGGCGCTGATCAGCACCGGCATCAGACGGTTAATCAGCTCGCTGGCCGCCGGGAACCGGTCCACGCGCACACGGGCTTTGGTCTGCTGATCAAACATTATGTGGTACAAGTCGCCTTCATCATGCCAGACGCGGAATTCGGCACGCATGCGGTAATGGCTGACAGGAGAACGAAAAACGTCAGGCTGCGGCGCATTAAAAGGCAACATCATCGCCGTGAGACGTGCGGTCTTTTCCGCCAGCTGGTCGTCATATTGTTCAATGGGCAGATTTTCAGGCGTCATCGGTTATCTCGTCTAACAAGGAATAAATGGGCGAACTTTGCGGGGGATTGTAGGGAATGTCCTCATTATGTCCAGTCCTGTCGTCTTTTTAAGGGCAACGCCGTTTCCCAACGATGGATGTCTGGATTTCCAAATGGGTTGATCGTAGGATTGCCCATCGGCCTCATTGACTGAGTTAAAAGGGAATCCGGTGTGAATCCGGAACTGGCGCGCAGCGGTATGGGGAAATCACGGCGATAGCATTCTTTATTATGCAGACACTGTTTTCTTCTTCTTTATATAGATAAGAAAGAAGGAATGGGAAGTCATCGCCCGGTGCAGGTATTTCAATTACGCCTCTTGTCATGAATAAGACGTGTAGTGAATCAGCCTGCAAATCCTAAGTCCGAAAACCTGCCGATATTACGTCGCATTGTTCACTGTCGTCGCGAAAACGACAGCGTCTTTCTGCGGCATCCGCCAATTAAGTTTGGATGCTCGATTCATGACAATTAAAAAGCATGTGCTGCTGACGGCATTATCCGTCACGGCTTTTTCAGGGTGGGCGCAAGACAGCACTTCCACAAACAGCAGTGATAACCTTGTCGTCACGGCTAACCGTTTTCCACAGCCAGTTTCTTCTGTATTAGCCCCGACAGATGTCGTGACGCGTGAAGATATTGACCGCTGGCAGTCAAAATCTGTTGCAGATGTTCTTCGCCGTTTACCGGGCGTGGATATTGCTCAGAACGGTGGAATGGGGCAGCAGACGTCTTTATTTGTTCGCGGTACCAATTCCAGCCACACTTTAGTATTAATCGATGGCGTTCGTCTGAATCAGGCCGGTATTTCCGGTTCTGTGGATATCAGCCAGATCCCGCTTTCACTGGTACAGCGCATTGAGTTTATTCGCGGGCCGCGTTCAGCGGTGTATGGCTCTGATGCAATCGGCGGCGTTGTTAACATCATTACGACGCGCGAGAAAGACGGCACCACGCTCGGCGCGGGTATCGGCTCAAATGGTTATCAGAACTACAACGGCTCCACGCAGCAGAAGCTGGGTGAAAACACCACAGTGACGGCGGCCGGCGATTA
This sequence comes from Rahnella selenatireducens, assembly GCF_046449555.1. NCBI lineage: Bacteria > Pseudomonadati > Pseudomonadota > Gammaproteobacteria > Enterobacterales > Yersiniaceae > Rahnella > Rahnella selenatireducens. Next base: position 2,141 of record NZ_JBKEZJ010000024.1, on the reverse strand, counting down.
CACCTATACGCGCGGCATTGATGTTGTAGCCGATGGCAATAACGGCGGCGTGCCACAGCCTGATCGCGACGGCTTTATGAGTAAAACGCTCTATCTGGCGCTCCAACATCAGTTTAATGATGATATCAGCGGTTTTGCGCGGGCTTACGGTTATGACAACCGCACCGCGTACGATGCGTATTACACGCCGGGCAGTGCGCTTATCGATACCCGCCAGCTTTACAGCCGAACGTACGATACCGGTCTGCGTTATCAGAACGGCATTTACGCCACGCAGTTAACCGGCAGCTATAGCCACGTCAAAGACTATAACTACGATCCGAAATACGGCCCGTACGACTCCTCTGCTTCACTCGATGACTCCGATCAGTACAACGTGCAATGGGGCAATACCCTTCAGGTATGGAAAGGGGAAGTCAGCGCAGGTCTGGACTGGCAGAAACTCACGACTGAGCCGGGCACCAGCTATCTGGCTGATGGCTATGATCAGCACAACACCGGTGTTTATCTGACAACACAGCAAAAAATCAGTGATTTCACGCTGGAAGGTGCGGTGCGCAGTGATGACAACTCGCAGTTTGGTCAGCACACAACCTGGCAAAGCAGTGCAGCGTGGGAATTCATTGATGGCTATCGTCTGATTGCTTCCTACGGGACGGCATACAAATCGCCGAACCTGAGCCAGCTTTACAGTTTCTACGGTGATCCTGATCTGAAACCGGAAGAAAGCAAGCAATGGGAAGGGGGACTGGAAGGTCTGACGGGGCCGCTGAACTGGCGTTTGTCGGCATATCGTAACGACATCGACCAGATGATTGATTACAACAGTTCGACTAGTCGTTATTACAACGTCGGCAAAGCCACCATTAAAGGGGTCGAATGGACCGGTTCATTCGATACTGGCCCGTTGCAGCACCAGATTACCCTGGAATACCTCGATCCGCGTGATGCGCAGACCAACGAGATTCTGGCCCGTCGTGCCAAGCAGCAGGCGAAATACCAGATTGACTGGAATATTGCTGACATCGACTGGTCAATCAATTACCAGTATCTGGGACAACGTTACGACACTGACTATGGTTCGTATCCTTATCAGACGGTTAAACTGGGCGGTGTCAGCCTGTGGGATCTCGCCGCTTCATATCCGGTCACCTCACACCTGACAGTTCGTGGTAGAATTGCCAACCTCTTAGATAAAGATTACGAGACGGTTTATGGCTACGAAACACCAGGACGTGAGTACTATCTCTCTGGAAGCTATACCTTCTGATACAACACGAGTCCCTGACCGCCCGACGGTGCTGGTTTTCGATTCCGGCGTCGGCGGGTTGTCGGTTTATCATGAGGTCCGGCAGATGTTGCCGGATCTGCATTACATCTATGCCTTCGATAATGTGGCTTTCCCTTACGGTGAAAAGTCCGAAGAATTTATCGTTGAGCGCGTCGTCGAGATTGTCAGCGCCGTCGCGAAACGGCATCCCCTCTCTATTATTGTCATTGCCTGTAACACGGCGAGCACCGTTTCTCTTCCTGCATTACGTGCCAAATTCAGTTGCCCGGTCGTCGGCGTTGTCCCGGCTATCAAACCTGCGGCGAAATTAACGCGTAACGGGGTCGTCGGATTGCTGGCAACGCGCGCAACGGTTCAGCGTCCTTATACGCATGATCTGGTGGAACGGTTTGCAACGGATTGTCAGATTTTGATGTTGGGCTCAGCCGAGCTGGTCGAACTGGCGGAAGCGAAGCTGCATGGCGAAGAAGTTTCACTGGCTGCGCTGAAGAAAATCCTGCATCCGTGGCTGCGTTTGCGCGAACCGCCGGACACTGTGGTATTAGGCTGCACACATTTCCCGCTGCTTTCGCAAGAGTTGTCACAGGTTTTGCCCGACGGCACGCGTATGATCGACTCCGGTTCTGCGATTGCACGCCGCGCACATTGGTTAATTGAGACCTCCCATGTCCCGATTCCGGGAAAAAAACCAGAAGTTGAAATAGAGAGTGTGGCGTATTGCATGGCGATGACGGAGGAGGCACAAAGTTTGCTGCCTGTTTTACAGTCATATGGCTTCAGAAGTATCCAGGAATTACCGCTTTAAACGTCATTTGATGAAAGATTCAGCGGTTAGTAAATTATTTGTATT
>NZ_JBKEZJ010000023.1:0-38628 GCF_046449555.1 Rahnella selenatireducens | reverse complement strand
AACCGGATGACGGACGTGGCGGTTGACCATACGGAAACGGTGGGTAACGACCAGAAAGCCACGGTCGGGAAAGGGCAGACGGTGACCGTGGGTAAAGAGAAAGCGGGCGGGCACGACCAAAAAACCACAGTGGCGAATGACCGTGAAGTTAAGGTCGGCAATGACCAAAAACTTGACGTTGCTCATGACCACCGCACGACCGTGGGGAATGACCAGCACCTTGATGTGACAAATGACCGCCATGCCAAAGTCGGTAACGACCAAAGCAGCGAGGTAACAGGAGGCGACACTCAAAAAGTCACAAAATCTCAGAACATCAAAGTAGGTGAAAGCTACACGCTGACGGTCACGGAAAGTTTGACGATTCAGGTCGGGGAATGCCTGCTGAAAATGAATAAAGACGGGACGATCACGTTGAATGGCGCGAGTGTTCAGATCTCAGGAAAAAAGAAAATCAATATTTTTGGCGCTGATATTGATATGGATTGATTCAGGGAAGTGATGAATGAATATTACGAATAATACTGAATTTCCGCATATCCAGTTTGAAAAGGTCGGTTATTTCGGTGAGCTTTTTAGCGTAATCGTTGTAAGCCAGACATTCGACCTTTCATCTGATCGGGAAGTCTGTCAGATAGCGGGTATCCAACGTATGCCGGTTTTGGCCGATACCTGGTTTGGTGAACCGGAGATGAGCAGCCTGAAAACGGCGACAGATCTTGTTTGTAAAAAGAAGCGGTCAGAAATTCTTTTAACGGGGAATGCGTGGAATGCAACAGGAAGCGCTCGTGAATGGCAGGCTGAATTTCAGGTGGGGGATTTTCGCCGAACTCTCTCTGTCTGCGGTTTACGCGAATGGCAATATAAAAATCATGAATGGAAACTGGGCCAACCCGGACTGACTGATCGGGTTCCGCTGCACTTTGAACTGGCCTCTTTTAACGAATTTAACCCCGTTGGAAGACACCTGCCAGAGGATGCTGATGATCAGCATATATTCCCGGCACCGCAATTATCGTTTTCCCCGGGAGCGGTTTGCCGCAGCTGGCCGTCGAGAATTCGTTATGCCAACGGGTTTAATTCAGAGTGGCAAAAACACACTCGCCCGTATTACCCGGATGAGTTCGATTTTACTTTCCTGAGCTGTGCGCCACCTGAACAACAATATGTCGGCTTTCTTAAAGGTAACGAGAAAGTTGTTTTCAACGGTCTTCTGCCGACAAAAGCAAAATTTACAGGCTTCCTGCCCGGGATACGTCTGTTGGCGGAGTTGTACAAGGATGATCAGGCACCAGAACAACGGTTGTTGCTGGCGGATACGCTCACCTGTTATACCGATGAAGAACAAATCACACTGATATGGCGGCTGACTTTGCCGTCGAACGCTCTCCCAGACAGCCTGATATTGCTGAGTCACCGGGAGTCTGCTCATGGCTGAAAAACACATCGGAAGCCAGGAATCACAGTATAGGGTGATCAGTATTGCGCCCGATGTCTGCATGGTCGGGATTACTGCTGTTCCGTTTGACAGTTTTCAGGACCTTTCTCACCAGAAAAGTTACGTCACGAATGTCAGGGCGCGTGGCAAGCCCATCCTAACCGTGGGCTGTGAGATCGCCGGAACACAGAGTAATGCGGGAAAAGGGATCAGTTCGGGTACCAGTCTTGGCAGTGGCGACTGCACAATAATGACGGGCGTGCCGCATATTAAATGCAAAGGAAAACCTGTCGCCCGCCAAGATTCGCTGGTGGCCATGAACAATGGCAACACAGTCGGCAAGCTTTATACGCAGGTTAACCCTGCCAATGGTGAAATACCGGTAACGGGCACCCTTTCCTTATGGGACATGATGGGCGAGGCGCAAGTGCAGCAGGCAGAAGCGGAGATGGAAGCTGCCAGGCAGATGCCGGATGTTTTGGAGGGAATGGGAAAAGGATTTATTAACGGCTGGTATATGCTCGGGCATATGTTGGGAAAGGCCGGAATGTTGAATGGCACGATAGAAGCCGAACAACAAATGGCCATGATGAATACGATGGGCATGAATACCAGCAGCATGGAAGCTGCCAGCGAACTAAACAAAGCCGTGTTGGAAGAGACAGATACCAGCGAACGACTGATGGAAATGGAGAACGAAGCCCAGGAAGTGGGAGCGAATATCGAAGCTGGTTTGGAGTTGCTGTTTTTAGTCAAAGGGTTAACTCAGGGGGCTGCAAAGCTTATTGGACGGGGTGGGAGGAGTGGGTTTAAGGTTGTTGATGGAAGAAATATATTTATCGATGGTAAATGGTTCGATCCTAACGGATTACCTTTACCAGTCCCACCCAGTCTTAGTGCTGCAGGCAGAGTACCTATAGTATTGCAAACAGGGGGGCATACTTTAAGTAAAAATACAGCTAAAATATTGAACGAACAATTTGGAACTAACTTAACCAGCCGGGAATGGGGGCGGGCGCTTGAATCGTTGAAAAAGGATAATGGGCTAAGGAATGATTTTCATGGCCGAATTCTGGATAATGGTAGCTACATTGATGATGCCGGAAGTAATATTGGAAATATAGAGGATTATTTACCGTGAAAATAGAAGATTCTAGGCTTAACCCAATTTCACCTAACAATGAAAATTGTTATGAATGTTATGCTCAGTTGTTAATTTATCCTGCGCACACTCACCCTAATGAAGTAAGTGAATTCCTTAAGCTTGAAGCAACAAAGATAAATATTGTTGGAGATATTATAACTAATTCTTTGGGGAAAACTAGAGAGATTAAGTTGTCTGGCTGGTTTTTGTCTTCAGAGTTACACGTAACGTCTAAAGACTTAAGGGACCATTTGAATTGGTTTATTGAAAAATTGAATCCAGTTGAAACTGAATTAAGGAAATTGCAAAGCATTGATAATGTAACAATGACATTATGTTGTGTATGGCGTTCAAAATATGGACATGGTGGTCCAGTGCTTTGGCCTGAGCAGATGAAGAGTATTTCCGATCTTAATTTGGAGTGTTCTTTCGATGTGTATTTTAATTCCGAGGAGTGAAAATCACACTGTATAAATGCATAGAGCATGAGGTCGCATGGTCGCTTGATTAAAATACTAACAGGATGTTAGTAGGGTTTATTGCTGCCGGTTGTTCCTTTCCCTTGGGAGCAACATTAGCGCTGGCTGACATCGCTGTCAGAACGCAATTCTCACTTTTGCGGAAGCATCCCACTGCTGCTGATCGTTGCGGTTTACCGGTGAAAGCCATCTTTTTTCCGCAGCGTGAATTAGCGTTTGATATCACCCGCTGGATGGTGATTGCAGATAATGCAGTGCAGGATGCCTTGTTATCAGCCGGAAAATATGCGGCTCTGCCATCACGCCTCTGGTTGATACTACCCCCCGCTGACAGACCCGGAGTTCCCGCTACGCTGGCACCGGCGCTTACCGCGTCAATATCAACGCGCCTCCCAGAATGCCAACAGATCAATGTGTTGCGGGGCGGCCATGCCGAAGCCGGGAATGCACTGCTTCAGATCCGTCAACAGCAACTGGATGATCGCGCACTTACCATCGATATCGTCGTCGCTGTTGATAGTTGGTTACCGCCTGAAACATTGATATGGCTTGAAGAGCAACGCCTGCTGCATAACAGCCATGCTGTGTATAAAGGTGAGGCTCGCACTAATCCTTATGGCCGAGTTCCGGGCGAGGGGGCGGCAGCGATGATGTTAGCGCCGACAAAATCCCTGTCTTGCTGGTGTGCTTTGCCGGGTATTGCCTCAGGGGAGGAAAGTATTTTACGTGACGATGATCGGCCTTGTCTCGGAGCTGGGCTTAGTCGTGCTGCCCATGAAGCTATTAAGCAAGCCAATATAAATTCGGTTTCGCCTGTATTTACCGATGTAAACGGTGAGGTTTATCGCTTTGATGAATACGGTTTTACGCTGTCACGTTTAGGTGGCGTTCTGAGGGACGACTTTCAGCGTGTTGTACCGGTACTTGCCAGTGGCGATCTGGGTTGTGCCAGTCTGGTAACGCATCTGGCATTGGCCGCGTGGCGGCTGACATCCAAAACAGAGATCAGCGATGAAGCAGGTACTTTAGTGCTGTCCAGCTCAGATAACCATAAGCGCTGCGCGGTGGTGCTTAAACCAATGATCCAGGGAGTGGAAAAACATGATAACCATCAATATTAATGGGTTAACGTTGTGCCATAAAGGCAGTGGCGGGGTGACTCACAACACACTCCCCGATGTGTGTAAGACCCCTCCGGAGGCGGTGCCGGTACCCTATGAGAACGAAGCATATTCAGCTGATTTAACCAACGGCACCAGCAGCGTATTTGCCGACGGCGGTAACTCGATCGCCAATTTCGGCTCGAAGTTCGCACGCAGCGTGTTTGATGAGTCTGGCTCCATGGGGGGGGGGCAAATCTGGCACCCACAGAGCGGAAGCTGACTGGATAAGTCATTCTTTTGACGTGTTTTTTGAAGGCAAACCCGCATGCCGGTTAACGGACAAGATGTTTATGAATCATCGTAATACGGTGAATATGGCGGGGTTGGTTCAGGATTCGCTTCCTGAAATGGTGATAGGTAACGCCGCAGCCAAAGAGCGCGAGAAGCGTTCGGTGAATCAGGACGATGAAGACAAACTTCCCCCGATGCCCTGCATTGTTATTCTGGTTCACGGCGTGAATGATGTAGGTGAAGCCTATCAGAACCAGGAAACAGGTCTTGTTAAGGGACTGAAAGAGCGTCTTGGGCGTACAGATTTGTGCGCGCACGAGTGGGCAAATTACCTCGCCATCCCCAATATGGATGCGCACAAGACCAGTAACGTGCCCGGTCGTTCACCTATCATTCCCTTTTACTGGGGCTATAAACCCGTCACGCACGATGACTATGTGGCGGATCAGCAACATTACCGTGATGAGGTTCGTAAGTTAGGTGATGATGCCAAACTAACGTACGACGCCTATCAGGAAAATGACCCGAACAAAATGGCGGCGCAGGGAAATGATGGTCACAACAGTGTGAAGTTTCAGAATGACAGTTTCAAGAATGCGCTTGACCCACACTATGCCAAAAATGGGGGTACCTTTGCCAATGCAACTACCAACATACCGGACATGCTGGGGCCGGGCTCAAATGGTCTGGTTGTGGCCTCCATAGGGTTTGGCACCCTGTACGCAAATGGCGGAGATTACACCCATCCCATCTATCCTAACCCGCACCGTATCTATCAGTTTTTTGCCGCACAGCGGCTGGCCGATTTAATACTTCAGATCCGAAACGAACCGACAACAGCAAAGGATGTAATTAATATTGTCGCCCACAGCCAGGGCACGATTATTACCATGCTGGCGAACATGTTGGTGAGGCAGGCGGGTCAAAAACCGGTTAACTGTACGATCCTCAACCACTCCCCGTATTCGCTGGAAAGTCGTTTTAGTAAAAATCTGCAGGAAGGGCGCCATCAGACTACTGACGCGCGGCAGAAGACGTTTAAAAACTTCTGCAAACTTATGGCGACCCAGTACAAAGGCGGCACGCATGCTGAGGGGGAAATTAATGCCTTCGAGGATTTATCTGTGCTTGGCGCGGCGGACAAGAACCACTGGCACAGTGATCCGCGTTTTCGGCGTAACAACAACGGCAAAGTTTATAATTATTTCTGTCCGGATGATGGCACCGTTTCGCTTCAGAATATCAAAGGTTTTGGCTGGCGTGGCGTAGAGAAAGAGATTACCCGGGATATCCCTAACCTGTATCAGCGCGTATTTTATCAGCACGGCGTGGTGGGAAATAAACCCGAGGGCAAACCGTTTTCAATGCCCGCAAAACAGAAAGGAGATTTCAAAACCACGCTCGTGAAGAACAGCAGCTACGACTATGAAGATGTGCTGATCAACGGCGAAGAACTGCCGAAGCCATTCACTTTCAAACTTATGGGGCAGGGTAATCAATACCAGTGATACCCCTTATGAAGCTGATATCGCCCCAGACAGTCCCGATCAGAGCATTTCGTATTCGGCGAAAGCCGGTGTTATCAGCCGGACAAGCAAAGCCAACTATCCGCTTGGACATTATGAGTACCAAGACCTTGCACCAGGTTCGGTACTGAATGATGAGCAACTGGCTGCCGAGAGTCTTGTGCGGAAAAAAGAAATTATTTATGGCGTGATAACCGGTAGCCGTGAATACAAAGGTATACAACTGACGTGGCTAAAAACGCGTGAAGAACTGGAAAAGGAATGGATGGCAACCGATCCGGTAGCCTACAGCCAGCACTCCTCCATTGTGATGAGTGAATTCGCTCCGGCGCAGGCCATGGCGTTTGATCTGGCAATCGGTCAGTGCAAGGCGTTTGATCATCAGGACGGACAATTCTGGGAAGATTTACTGCACCGGGCTGACTGGCGTGATCCGCAGAACGGAGATGATTTTACTAAGCAGTATTATCGGGCTGGTAGACTCAACCCATCGACTATAAAAGACTTCATGAACAAGCCTGATAATATATTGCCAACCGGAGAATTTGGTGTGGTAAATGATTATGGTCCACGAGAAGTGCAAAATATACGTACACGCAGAGAAATTGCGCTGGGCATTCCCCATGCTGGGAATGCAGATATGGTACCAATTCCACAATGGGATATGCCAGCCCTCCTTAATGATAACGAACTGAAATAACAGGGAAAGAACAATTAAGGGATCGAATGTAATAACCGGCCCGTTAATGATGCTAGTGGTATGCGCAGTTCAAGCTGAAGAATCGCCTATTCAGATTGTGTACCGTTTTGACGATCACCGCTACCTGGAGTTGAAAGGCTGGAATTGTGAGGGTGAGCTTTGGTACACCGACACGCAGCGGAAAATACACTCACAGCCGGGTCTACAGTTTTATCAGTTATTTACACGCAAATTTGAGCATCCCTCCGAGCAATACATAGCGATTCCGTGGTGGGGGGCTGGAGGATTCACCGTATCTAAAAACTACGGGAAGACCTGGCAGGTAGCCCCCATGTCTCCAGGTCCCAATGAACCTAACGGGGATAATGTTCCTCAATACGATGATGTTCTGTCCTTCACCGTGGTCAATGATCAGGGCTTTTTACAGACAAAACACAGCCTGTATACGTCCTCAAAACCTTTTGAAGATCCCCGTATTCTGCCCGGCGGTCCGGGAATCCCGTATACGCTGGAAGATGGAACAGTTCAGGCTGTTGAGCCCAGTGCACCTGGTTGGGACTGGGGGATGGTCTACATGACCAAACAAGGGCTTGGACACAGTACATCTCAATATAAAACCAACTGGCAGGACTTACCCGACAAAGTCCCCGAAGTAAAAAACTACACCGGCTGGGACCACATGCGCTGCGATATGGATGCAGGCAAATCGGGTTAGAATTGTAAGATTCGGTGTGGTGATAAGAGCCACGTTTTTGGCAGGGCGATGAGAGAAAGCGCAGGGTTCGCGGCATCGTCACGTTTTGCGAGCAGTGAGACACCGGCAAACACTACACGTTGTACCGTATGTGACCTGCTCTCCGTTGATTAGCACACCCCGATGTTAGTAATGTCTTCATAAGCCACATGAGGACATCCCCATAAAGAAACGTTTTTCCGACCAACAGATCATCAGTATTCTCCGCGAGGCTGAAGCCGGGGTATCCGCACGTGAACTCTGCCGCAAGCACGCCATGAGCGTTGTATCTAATCCTGGGGGCAGGTCACAAGGCCAATGACCAGAAGTGAAGTGGCCGACAAAAAATGGCCATGATCAGTTCAACGACGTGACGGGGGCTGGTTATCAGAAAGTGGTGAAATATTAGCTTAACAAGAGACCAAGTTTTATTAGAGGGTAAAGTAGCTCCTCAGCGACAATGGGGAGAAGATAAAGTAGGTAGCGGATGGCAGGTGGTTACTGCGGGTGGAGAATATTCAGGGGCAACGAAAAAATTATGAATATAAAAGAGTGCGGTGAGAAAATATGTTATTTACTTATTCAATCGTCTTATGAATCTGAAGCTGCTGAGATTCATTCTCTTGTCAATAAAATATTGATATCAGGAAAAGATGATAATGATAGATCAATTGCAATTAAGAACTTGATTTCACGCTGTCATCCTAAATGGTTAGGGGACTACTACATTCATGGAATGTCTTACGTGGAGTGGACGAATTTAATTTCGTTGTTCAAAGTCAAGTTAAATTCGGCTTGATTGGAGATGCGCCTTCACAAGATATTTTATGATGTCAGTATCTGACGATTTTTCTGGGGTAAATTGATGATTTTAAATAATAGCTATAACTTAGTTAATAAAATAACTGCAATAAATAAAGCATTTAGTTGCAAAGAATATGATTTTTATGAGGACATTGGGTTTGTTAAGGATTTGTTTACATCCCCGTATAATAATAGAGTTGTGGCTGAGCTGAATGTTATAAAGGACTTGTGGTTGGTTCTATTTAGAGATTTCTGTCATGACACATCCTATGATAACAAATTTGATGCTATCTTTTCTATGAGTGATATTTCTCTGTATGCAAACCAGAATAAAATTGATATTGATAGAGATGTTTTAAAAAAAATGGCGGATTGAATGTAATCAAAATGATACCACATCAGAGATGTTGGAAATAATTGATGATATTTTAGCTGTGTAGTTTTTGGTCGTTAATTAATGTGCGTTATAAAGCATGAATAGTTTTTATATTTATTAATAAGGGGTGTTAAAAAATCATTTCGCTAAAATTGAAGGAAATACATGATGATCTGGTTAATAAATTGAGTTTTTCTGATGCTATCATAGAACAATTTGAATGGGAAAATAAAAAACATGTCTAATAATTCCGCAAGATGTACTATTAGATGAGGGTGATGGCGTTATAAAGCATTGTAATTGCGATCTATATATATTATTTGAAAATAGTTCGAGTGCTAAATATTATGATGATTTAACTAGAAAATGGTTAGCGTATGATGGTGGTGAAAATTTAAAATAAATATGCGAGTTTTTTGATAATGATTTAATTATTCGAAGGTTCGGTCGAGGCTCCGGAATGTGGCTGGAACTCAGGTTCGTAACGCCTGAAGAAATTTATGCAAAATTTAATTGAATGATAATTACAGTAAAGGTAATTGAGCGATTGAAAAATGTTGTGATTTTTTAACTGATGGAATTGAAAGTTAGTGATGTAAAAAATCATATTGTTCCGGAAGTGGCATTCAAATCATGGGTTTAGTACTCGGTTCTTAGGGCAGAAATTAATGCTATTTCTGAGCTACTATTAGAGTTATTTTTTAATATGTATAACAACTAATGCGATTGTTTATGCACCAATACATAGTCTCCGAGACTGTAAAAATGCCGACCCCAAGAGCCGGCCACAATTTTTAAAGCACTTCCCCGTTACTGCCAATCACTTTCTGATACCAGCCGAAGCTCTCTTTTTTAGAGCGCGCCATCGTACCGGTGCCGTCGTCATTTTTATCCACGTGGATAAAGCCGTAGCGTTTGCTGTACTGACCGGTGGTGAAGGACACGCAATCGATGCAGCCCCACGGCGTATAGCCCATCAGCTCCACGCCGTCTTCCAGCACAGCTTTCTTCATCTGCTCGATATGCGCTTTCAGATACGCGATACGGTAATCATCATGAATGACGCCGTCTTCGCCCGCTTTGTCGATGGCACCAAAACCGTTTTCGACAATAAACAGCGGTTTCTGATAACGCTCATAAAGAATGTTCAGGGTATAACGCAGACCAACCGGGTCAATCTGCCATCCCCAGTCGGAGGCTTTAACGTGCGGGTTCGGTACGCTGCCTGCGAAGCCGGACAAACCGTTGTCATCGCTCGGGTGATGTGCCGAAATCGCGTTACTCATGTAATAGCTCAGGCCGATGAAATCCGCACAACCCTCGCGCAATGCCTGCAAATCGCCATCTTCCATTTTGATGTTGAAACCGCGGCGTTCCCATTCTTTCAGCGCATATGCCGGGTAGTAACCGCGCATATGGACGTCGCTGAACAGGAAGCGTTCGTGCATCGCTTCAACTGAATACATGACGTCGTCAGGATGGCAGGAGAACGGATACAGTGGCACCATGGCGATCATGCAGCCAATCTGGAAATCCGGGTTGATCTGATGGCCGAGTTTGACCACTTTGGCGCTCGCCACAAACTGATGATGCAGCACCTGATACATAGTTTCTTCCGGGTTTTCGTGTTCGGTGAACACCACGCCCGAACAGCAATAACCGAACAGCGGATACTTCCAGTTACGCTGGTTATTGATCTCGTTGAAGGTCATCCAGTATTTCACTTTGCCTTTGTAGCGCTCCATCACCACCTGGCTGAAGCGTACAAAGAAATCCACCACCTGACGGTTTTTCCAGCCACCATATTCTTTCACCAGATGCCACGGCATTTCGAAGTGAGAGAGTGTGATCACCGGCTCGATATTGTGTTTGAGCAGTTCATCAAACATATCGTCGTAGAATTGCAGACCGGCTTCGTTTGGCTGTAATTCGTCGCCGTTCGGGAAGATGCGTGTCCAGGCAATCGAGGTGCGGAAGCATTTGAAGCCCAGTTCGGCAAACAGCGCGATGTCTTCTTTGTAGTGTGAATAAAAATCGACGGCTTCGTGGTTTGGATAGCTGTAGCCCTCCAGCACGCCGTCGGTCATCACGCGATCGACGCCGTGTGCGCCGCCGGAAAGCACGTCACAAATGCTCACGCCTTTGCCGCCTTTATTCCAGCCGCCTTCAACCTGATGTGCCGCAACTGCGCCGCCCCATAAAAAATCTTTCGGTAACTGTTGACTCATTTTCGTTCTCCCTTGAGGCGGGCAATAGCCACCCGCGTGGTAAATGTAATGTCTGGTTTAATTCATTTCTGCCTATGCGGCGCGCTGACTTTCAGCCTGGATTTTTTTCGTGATCGCCACATCGGGCTCATCTTTGAAACCGACCAGCCAGGTAAACAGGGCGCCGAGAACAAAGGCGACGGTAATAGACAGCAGGAAACCGAGGAACTGCGGCATGTGGCCTTCTTTGAAGAACACCGGCAAGACCGCAATGCCCGGCAAGCAATAACTCCATGAAACCGCGTTGAAAGAACCGGCAATCGCACCGCCGATCCCCCCAGCGACGCAGCTGCACAGGAAAGGTTTTTTCAGACGCAGGGCCACACCGTAAATGGCGGGTTCGGTAATCCCGAACAGGCCGGTGACGCCAGCGGAAAGGGAAATCCCTTTCATTTCACGGTTGCGGGTTTTCAGGTAAACGCCAAACATGCTGCCGGTCATCGCGAATACGGCGGAGGCTTGCAGGCCGGTGAAGGTGTCGTAGCCCAGCGTTGCGTAGTTGCCAACGGTAACCGGCGTAATGCCCCAATGAACGCCGAGTGTGACCAGCGGTTGCCAGAAAGCACCGACAACGAAACCGGCAATGGTCGGGCTGAGGTGATAGAGATAGTTGTAAACGCCGCCAATCGCGCCGCCGATCAGGTTGCCGATCGGGCCGAACACCAGAAGCGTCATCGGCACCATAATGGCGATACAAAACATCGGGGTGAACAGGTTGCGGATGACGACTGGCAACACTTTATTGAAGAAGCGTTCGACGTAAGACATCGCCCAAACCATCAGGATGATCGGAATAACTGACGCGGTATAACTCAGGTATTTCACCGGTATACCGAGGAACTCGAGCGTTGGCGAAGCCAGAGGAATGCCGACAATGTTAGTCAGGATACTGGCGATTTCCGGATTGTTCACGGCTTCACGCATCAGTTGCTGCATGGCCGGGTCGGCGGAGTTAATCGAGGTGATTTTGAACGCGGTCAGCATGTTCATGTAATCGGGGCTGATGAGCGCGCAGGCCGTAATGACGGCGGTAAACGGATGGACGCTGAATTTTTTTGCCGCCGTAAACGCGATCATGACCGGGAGGAAGGTAAACGCCGTCCAGGAAACGAAATTGAGAATACGGTAGGTGCCGCTGCCTGAGTCCATAATCCCGACGGCTGCGAGGAAAGAAATGATCCCCTGTAAAATACCGCAGGCGGCGAGCTGATAAAGGAATGGTGTGAAGATACTGGAAATGACATCCATTACGCGGCTGACGATGCCGACGTTCGGCGCCGAGACCGGCGCGTTTTCATCGACGTGGATCAGTTTCAGAACCTGTTTATAAGCGTCGCTGACGTGGTTACCAATTACCACCTGCATCTGACCACCGGCTTCGATTACGGTGATAACGCCTTTAACGCGTTTTAATTCTTCTTTATCAACAGAATTATTATCTTTCAGAACAAAGCGCAAACGAGTAGCGCAATGCGTGATGCTGATCACATTATTTTCGCCGCCAATATATTTAACAATATCCTGAGCTGTCTGAGCGTAATCAATAGCCATTATTTATTATTCTCCTGCGGGTATACAGAGGTGAGCTTTTTTGTTTTTTTACTCGTTGGCAGGAGTGTAGCAAAAGAAAGGGTATTGTCACGATATAACAAAAAACAGGAAAGGTAATATGTCACATCTTTAAAACACCCTGTTATTTCATTGCGCTGCGTCACGTTTTATTAAAGGTAATTTCTTTCCAATCGTTTCGATAATATAAAGTACGGGGATCTGCGTTGTAATATTGTACTGACCTTCTAATACAATTTGCGGCATGTGGTAGGAGATATTGAGGTCTGCAATACGCGCCAGTGTTGAGTTCTCGCTGTTCGTCAGGCTGATGATCTGGCAGTTGTGCTGGCTGAATTGTGTGGCGAACCGTAATACTTCCTCTGTTTCTCCTGAGACAGAAAGAATAATAGCGATGGCATCTTTATACATGTCACTGTTAATCGGGAAATAAGGGTCATCAATAAAGGTACTGAATTTCCCGACGTTAGAGAAAAAACGCGCACTGTATTTCCCTAATGAGCCTGATGTTCCTACCCCGACAAATATAATTCGCTGCGCGTCGGAAATTCTTTTTGCTGCCTCATCTAATAACTCATCAAATTCGCTGTTATTAATACTTTTGAAATAGCTGATGATTTCACTGATACCAAAGGAGACCGGCGGCTTTTCTTCATGTTCCAAAAACAATTTAAAACGGATACGAAACTCAGAATATCCGTCGCAATCCATTTTCTTGCAAAAACGCAGAACCGTGGTGGTGGAGACCCCGGCGGCATCTGCCAGCTCACGGATAGTCATGTACATCACTTTATCGCCATTTTTGACGATGTAGTTATAGACCGTCAGTTCCAGTTCGTTTAACGCTGAAATGGCTTTATGTGTGAACATTCTTCTGCCTGTGTTTTCGTCATGACTATTGATAAATAGCTCTGATGAGGAGCTAAAGACCGGTCAGAGGTATTTTAACATTGTCACTTCACAATCGACATGCCCGGTGTTGCCCAGTGAGCCTTCAATGTGTTGAAAACCCAGACGTTCATACAGTGCGATCGCCTGCGTCAGGCTGGCGGTTGTTTCCAGATAGCAGCGCGCGAATCCGTTCTGGCGGGCATGTTCCATTGCCTGCAACGCCAGTCGTTTCGCCAGACCCTGGCCGCGCAGTGAAGACAGGAAATACATTTTTTGCAGTTCGCACAAATCATCTTCGCCGCCAGAAAGCGGTGCCACACCGCCGCCGCCGGCGACTTTACCGTCGACTTCCACCACCCAGTAAGCGCAACGTGGCTGACTGTAGCTTTCATACAGATGATCCAAATTCGGGTCAGCTACGGTATAGCCTTTATCGGCAGTCAGGCCAAATTCAGCCGATACATGACGGATCACGTGTGCGATAGCCGCGTTATCTTCAGGGCGAATCGGGCGCACCAGCACGCTGACAGGAAGGGAGGTCGTCATATTGCTCACTCAGTTTCAAAAAATAAGATAAATAAACAGACCGTTTTAATACCATTTAAGGGCAGGTGGGTGCAACGTTACCGGCTGTTATCGCAGAATAATAAAGGCCGCTTTCGCGGCCTTTGTCATCTCATAAATTTACCCGGATACCAGCAACAAAATTACAGAGCAGCAATTGTCGCTTTTTGTTCTGCAATCTTGATTTTGGCTTCACCGCAGGCTGCCAGACGTTCGCGCTCTTTTGCGACAACGGCTTCCGGCGCACGCGCCACAAAACCTTCGTTAGACAGCTTGCCTTCGATAGAGGCAATTTCGCCATCCAACTTCGCCATCTCTTTGTCCAGACGCGCAAGCTCGGCATCTTTGTCAATCAGACCGGCCATCGGGATCAGCAATTCAGCGCCTTCAACCAGTTTGGTGACAGATACTGGGCCTTTGTCGCCAGCAGGCAGAATGGTGATGGATTCCAGACGCGCCAGAGATTTAATGAAGCTCAGGTTTTGTTCCACACGACGTTGTGCATCGGCACTTGCGCCGCGCAGCAGCAGTTCCAGCGGTTTGGCCGGAGACAGGTTCATCTCGGCACGCACGTTACGGATAGCGATGATCGCCTGCTTGATCCACTCGAGATCGGCCAGCGCCAGTTCGTCCACTTTCGCCGCGTCAAATTCCGGGAACGGCTGCAGCATGATGGTTTCCGCTGTGATGCCTTTCAGCGTTTTCACGCGCTGCCAGATGGTTTCGGTGATGAAAGGAATAATCGGATGCGCAAGACGCAGCAGACCTTCCAGCACTTCAACCAGCGTATGACGGGTGCCGCGCAGTTGTGCTTCGCTGCCGCCGTTCATCACAGGTTTAGTCAGCTCCAGATACCAGTCGCAGAACTGGTTCCAGGTGAACTCATAGAGAATACCGGCGGCCAGATCGAAGCGGTAGCTATCCATCGCTTCGCGGTACGCTTTCACCGTGCGGTTATATTCCGCGAGGATCCAGCGGTCAGCCAGAGACAGCTCAAGTTCGCCGCCGTTCAGGCCACAATCCTGGTCTTCTGTGTTCATCAGCACGAAGCGGCTGGCGTTCCACAGTTTGTTACAGAAGTTGCGGTAACCTTCGAGGCGTTTCATGTCCCAGTTAATGTCACGGCCGGTGGAAGCCAGTGCCGCCAGCGTGAAGCGCAGGGCGTCAGTGCCGTGTGGTTCAATGCCGTTCGGGAACTGTTTCTCTGTACGCTTGCGGATTTTCTCTGCCAGCTGCGGCTGCATCATGTTACCGGTACGTTTTTCCAGCAGGTCTTCCAGCGAGATACCGTCGATCATATCCAGCGGATCGATAACGTTACCTTTGGACTTGGACATTTTCTGCCCTTCGTCGTCGCGGATAAGACCGGTCATGTAAACGGTGTGGAACGGAACCTGTGGCTTACCGTCTTCATCTTTCACAAAGTGCATGGTCATCATGATCATGCGTGCAATCCAGAAGAAGATGATGTCGAAGCCACTTACCACGACGCTTGACGGGTGGAAGGCTTTGAGATCAGGCGTCTGTTCAGGCCAGCCCAGCGTGGAGAATGTCCACAGGCCGGAAGAGAACCAGGTATCGAGCACGTCTTCATCCTGAGTCAGAACAACGTCTGCGCCCAGATTGTTCTCGCTGCGTACTTCCGCTTCGTCGCGGCCAACAAATACGTTGCCTTCGGCGTCATACCACGCCGGAATGCGGTGTCCCCACCACAGCTGACGTGAAATACACCAGTCCTGAATGTCGCGCATCCAGCTGAAATACATGTTTTCGTACTGTTTCGGGACGAACTGGATATCGCCCTGCTCAACGGCTTCCACCGCGACTTTCGCCAGCGGTGCGGTACGGACGTACCACTGGTCGGTCAGCATGGGCTCAATAACCACGCCGCCACGGTCGCCATAAGGAACGGTCAGGTCGTGAGGTTTGATTTCTTCCAGCAGGCCGGCTTCTTCAAACGCAGCAACCACGGCTTTACGTGCGGCAAAGCGCTCGAGGCCACGGAATTGCTCAGGGATATCGTTGCAGCACGCATCGCTTTCTTCGCCGTTAGTGTCGAACACTTCAGCGGTCTGGCGGATGTCACCATCGAAAGTCAGGATGTTGATCATCGGCAGGCCGTGACGTTTCCCGACTTCGTAGTCGTTAAAGTCATGTGCAGGCGTGATCTTCACGCAGCCGGTGCCTTTTTGCATATCGGCGTGTTCATCGGCCACGATTGGGATACGGCGGCCAACCAGCGGCAGAATGATGTCTTTGCCGATCAGATCTCTGTAACGCGGGTCTTCCGGGTTCACGGCCACGCCGGTATCACCGAGGACGGTTTCCGGACGGGTGGTCGCGACAACCAGATAATCTTTGCCTTCAGCGGTTTTCGCGCCGTCAGCCAGCGGATAGCGCAGGTGCCACATGGAACCTTTGGATTCGCGGTTTTCAACTTCGAGGTCGGAAATCGCGGTACGCAGTTTTGGATCCCAGTTCACCAGGCGTTTGCCACGGTAAATCAGATCTTCTTTATACAGACGTACGAAGACTTCGCGCACGGCGTTGGACAGGCCTTCGTCCATGGTGAAGCGCTCACGCTCCCAGTCCACGGAATCGCCCAGACGGCGCATCTGACGGGTGATAGTGCCGCCGGATTCTGCTTTCCAGTCCCAGATTTTGTCGATAAACGCTTCACGGCCGTAGTCGTGACGGGTTTTGCCTTCTTCGGCTGCGATTTTACGCTCAACCACCATCTGCGTTGCGATACCCGCATGGTCGGTGCCCGCCTGCCACAGAGTATTTTTGCCCTGCATGCGCTGATAGCGGATCATGGCGTCCATGATGGTTTGCTGGAAAGCATGACCCATATGCAAGCTGCCGGTAACGTTCGGCGGCGGGATCATGATGGCAAAGCTTTCTTTACGGGTATCACCATGTGGCTTGAAATAGCCTTGTTGTTCCCAGTGCTCGTAAAGCGGCTGCTCGATGTCTTGCGGGTTATATGTCTTATCCATTTCGCTTCGTATTTTCGTCGGTCGATGTGGTGACTGAGGGCGGCGTGGCCGTCGTCAAAGAGAAGCCCACGCTGCGATAGGCTTTGTAGCGTTCGCGCGCAAGCTGTTTAAGGGAATCTTCGTAAGGAACGAAGTCTATCACTTCATGGAAAGCAGTAGCAAAATCTGCAAATTCAGGCAGGAGACTTATCAGCAGGTCGCGTGGCGCATTGCCGCGCTTACCCGGCCAGCAAAGCTCCACTGGTGCACCAAATCTCGGGCCTTCGCCCGCGAGATTGTGTGGCACAAAGTGGTTTGGATCGCGCTTCCACAGCGCTTCATCCAAACGCTCGGCCTGTTTTTGATCTTCACAGGCCAGCAGAACACGTTTGCCCATCCGGTAACGTTCAGCGGCGACCTGACAGGCTAGCGCTTCGTGTGAGCTGAGCTCGCCACTTGCATCCGGCGCATCGAGAAGAAAAAAGGTTGCCTGTTTCATGATGAGTTCACTGTGCTGCTGAGAAAAAACAGGGGCGCAACTGGGTGCGCCCGCCTGTGAAGGGTCTGAGGATGTTTCCAGATCCTGATTGGGGAATTATACCTTATTTAGCGAATGAATCATTCATCGCCATCAAGGCCAGCGCGGTTCAGCAGGAACTGCGCCAGAAGTGCGACCGGACGACCGGTTGCGCCTTTGTTTTTACCTGAACGCCATGCGGTACCGGCGATGTCCAGATGCGCCCAGCTGTATTTACGGGTGAAGCGCGACAGGAAGCAACCCGCGGTGATTGCACCACCCGGACGGCCACCGATGTTCGCCATATCAGCAAAATTGGAATCCAGCTGTTCCTGATATTCATCCGCCAGCGGCAGACGCCATGCGCGGTCACCGGCCTGTTCGGATGCGCCGATCAGTTCGTGTGCCAGCGGATTGTGGTTCGACAGCAGACCGGTGATGTGATGGCCAAGGGCAATCACGCAGGCGCCGGTCAGCGTGGCGACGTCAATCACCAGCTCAGGGTCAAAACGTTCAACGTAAGTCAGTGCATCGCACAGCACCAGACGGCCTTCGGCGTCGGTATTGAGCACTTCAACGGTTTGGCCTGACATGGTCGTCAGAATATCGCCCGGACGGAACGCTTGTCCGCCTGGCATGTTTTCACAGCCTGCGAGCACGCCAATCACGTTGAGCGGCAGATTCAGTTCAGCCACCACACGCATCGCGCCGTAAACCGCTGCGGCACCGCACATGTCGTACTTCATTTCATCCATATCAGCGGCTGGCTTAATGGAAATACCGCCTGAATCGAAGGTCAGACCTTTACCGACGAGCACGATAGGCTTAGCGTCCGGATTAGGATTGCCCTTATATTCCATAACCGACATCAATGATTCGTTCTTCGAACCCTGACCGACGGCCAGATACGCATTCATCCCCAGCTCTTTCATCTGCTGCTCACCGATAACACGTGTGGTGATATTGGTGCTGAATGCATCGGCCAGCTGGCGTGCCTGCGACGCCAGATACGCGGCGTTACAGATGTTCGGTGGCATATTGCCGAGATCTTTTGCGGCTTTGATACCGGCAGAAACCGCCAGACCATGGGAAATTGCGCGCTCACCGCTGGTCAGTTCACGGCGGGTCGGCACGTTGAAGACCATTTTACGCAGCGGGCGGCGAGGTTCTGTTTTATTGCTTTTCAGCTGATCGAAAGTGTAAAGCGATTCTTTGGAGGTCTCGACCGCCTGACGCACTTTCCAGTAAGTATTGCGCCCTTTAACGTGCAACTCGGTGAGGAAGCAAACGGCTTCCATAGAACCGGTGTCGTTCAGGGTGTTGATCGTTTTCTGGATCACCTGTTTGTACTGGCGCTCATCCAGCTCACGCTCTTTGCCGCAACCAATCAGCAAGATACGTTCGGAAAGGATATTCGGTACATGATGCAGCAACAGGGTCTGGCCCACTTTGCCTTCAAGTTCGCCACGGCGGAGCAGGGCGCTAATGTAGCCATCACTGATTTTATCGAGTTGTTCGGCAATCGGTGACAGGCGGCGAGGTTCGAAAACGCCGACTACAATACAGGCACTGCGTTGTTTTTCCGGGCTACCGCTTTTTACGCTGAACTCCATGCACTCTCCTGAATCTTAAAGACAAGGGCGGGAGGTACGGCTAGAATGAGTCGCCGGAGACACTCTCCCGTCATTGTGTTAACGACCTGTGTTAACCTTAAACGGCGTTAGTTTTTATTTTGGCGGCTATAAGCAAGTTCCTATAGGACACCCCAAATCTCGGTGTTGTAATACTATTTTAGCTGCGAAGGTTGCCATATGATGAGAATAAATGACGGATTAGCGATGAAACTAGCGATTTTCCTTCAAAAAGACAAGTTTTCACAGGCGTATTAAGCGTGATCATCATTAGATATCTGGTTAGGGAAACCTTCAAGAGCCAATTTGCCATTCTGTTCATTTTACTTCTTATCTTCTTCTGTCAGAAGCTGGTCAGAGTGCTTGGAGCAGCGGTCGATGGCGATATCCCAACAAATTTAGTTCTGTCACTTCTGGGTTTAGGTATTCCGGAAATGGCGCAGCTTATTCTTCCACTCAGCCTGTTCCTCGGTCTGCTGATGACGTTCGGCCGGTTATATACCGACAGCGAAATTACCGTCATGCATGCGTGCGGCCTTGGAAAACGTTCACTGGTTATCGCAGCGCTGGTTTTGGGGCTGTTTACGTCCTTTTTCGCCGGGATCAACGCCATCTGGCTGAGCCCCTGGTCGTCAAAACATCAGGACGCGGTTCTGGCGGAAGCGAAAGCTAACCCGAGCATGGCGGCGATGGTTGAAGGCCAGTTCCAGCAGGCACAGAACGGCAATGCGGTTCTGTTTGTCGGCAGTGTGAAAGGCAAAGAATTCCATAACGTTTTCCTCGCGCAGTTACGCCCGAACGGCAACCAGCGACCTTCCGTCGTGGTGGCAGATAAAGGCCATATGTTGCAACGTGCGGACGGTTCTCAGCAGGTGATGCTCGACAAAGGGACGCGCTATGAGGGCACCGCGCTGCTGCGTGACTTCCGCGTTACAGACTTCACCGATTATCTGGCCGTTATCGGGCATCAGGCGGTTCAGCTTGATCCGAACGAGTCTGACCAGATGACGATGACCCAGCTCTGGCAATCTTCAGAACCCGATGCCCGCGCAGAGCTGAACTGGCGCTTAACGTTAATTGTTTCGGTCTTCATCATGGCATTGCTGGTGGTGCCGCTCAGCGTGGTCAATCCGCGTCAGGGCCGCGTTCTCAGTATGTTGCCGGCCATTTTGCTGTACCTGATTTTCTTCCTGCTGCAAACCTCGCTGCGCTCTAACGGTGCGAAAGGTAAGCTGGATCCGATGATCTGGATGTGGGGGACGAACCTGCTCTACTTCGGGCTGGCATTGATTCTGAATGCATGGGATACCTTGCCGGTTCGTAAGGTCCGCGCGCGTCTGAGAGGAGCTGCCTGATGTTTGGCGTATTAGACCGGTACATTGGTCGCACTATCTTTAACACCATCATGATGACGCTCTTCATGCTGGTGTCGCTCTCGGGCATCATCAAATTTGTCGATCAGTTGCGTAAAGTCGGGCAGGGTGGATATTCCGCTGCGGGCGCGGGGTTGTACACCTTGCTGAGCGTGCCGAAGGATGTCGAAATCTTCTTCCCGATGGCCGCATTGCTCGGTGCATTGCTGGGTCTGGGCACGCTGGCCACGCGCAGTGAACTTGTGGTGATGCAGGCTTCCGGTTTTACCCGTATGCAAATTGCTGCATCGGTGATGAAAACCGCTATCCCGCTGGTATTGCTGACCATGGCGATCGGCGAATGGGTTGCGCCGCAGGGCGAACAGATGGCGCGTAACTACCGTGCGCAGCAGATGTACGGCGGTTCGCTGCTTTCCACCCAGAACGGTCTCTGGGCGAAAGATGGTCACGACTTTATCTATATAGAACGTGTTGCGGGTGAAAATGAGCTCACCGGCGTCAACATCTATCACTTCGATAAAGAGAATAAGCTTCAGTCGGTACGTTATGCGTCTTCAGCCACCTTCGATAAAGGCGTGTGGAATCTTTCTCAGGTGGATGAATCAGACCTGACGGATAATCTGCAAATCACCGGTTCCCAGACGCTGACTGGCGTGTGGAAAACGAACCTGACGCCTGACAAACTGGGCGTTGTGGCACTCGATCCGGACGCGTTATCGATAAGCGGCCTGCATAATTACGTGAAGTATCTGAAGCAAAGCGGGCAGGAAGCTAAACGGTATCAGCTGAACATGTGGAGCAAAATTTTCTCGCCACTGTCGGTTGCCGTGATGATGCTGATGGCGCTCTCGTTCATCTTTGGGCCGCTGCGCAGCGTACCGATGGGTGTACGTGTGGTGACCGGAATTTGCTTCGGTTTCCTGTTCTACGTGCTCGACCAGATTTTCGGGCCGTTAAGCCTGGTTTATAACATTCCGCCAATCCTTGGCGCATTGTTACCGAGCGGATTGTTCTTCGTCATCAGCATGTTCCTACTGCTAAAAAAACGCTAAATCTGACAATCCGGATAAACAAAAAGCAGGCAATGCCTGCTTTTTTTTACGTCTGCAATCCGGGCTAACCTCGCCATCAGATCTCGTTATTACGCACCAGATCGGCCACCAGATCGTTCACACCATCGCTCATATTCTTGAACTTGGTCAGCTCGCTGCGGGTAACCACCACGAACACGCCGACACCACGCTGCGGAACCATCGCGACATACGTGATAAAGCCACCACCGCCGCCGGTTTTCTGGATAATTCGCGGTAGCAAAGGCGTTGGCGCCATCGTTACCCAGCCCATTCCAAGTGAATCCGCCATGCCCGGCACATCCATCCCTTTCAGCGAGACCAGATCGGTACGCTTATAATACATCTTCTGCGCCATTTCAGCCGTGGTGGTGCGTTGCCCGAGGAACTGACGCATCCAGCGGCCCATATCGGCAGGCGTGGAATAAATGCCACCGCTGCCCGCGGCCGCAATGGTGTTAATGCAAGGGCTTGGGTGCAGACCTTCCATCAGGCGCGAACATTGGCTGGCGTTCGGCGTCAGAGTTGTATCCACCATACCTAAGGGCTGCGTTATCTGATCGCGCAACAGTTGCGTATATGGCTGATTGGCGGCTTTGGATAACGCATCGGAAAGCAGGTCAAAGGCCAGATTAGAGTAAGACGCACGTGCGCCAGGCGGAGTGGTCATTTTGGCCACGCTCAGCCAGCTCCAGCGATCGCTTTTTGTCGGCCAGGTAAAGACCGCGCGATTCGCCGCACCGCCCGGCTGCTCACGCGGCAGGCCACTGGTGTGCGTCGCCAGATTCAGCAGGGTAATCGGATTTGTGCTGCTGTAAGAAGGTACCCGTGCACCGGCTGGCGCATATTTACGCAACGGATCGTTAATGCGGACTTTGCCCTGCTGTGCCATTTTGACCAGCACTTCGCTGGTAATCAGCTTGGTCAGGGAAGCAATGCGAACGACTGAGTCTTCACGCGGACGCAGGTCAGAGCCGGGACGCGTCTCCCCGAAACTGCGGAACACCTGCTGATTGTTATCCACCACCACCAGCGCCATTCCCATCGCGCCGCTGCCGTAAAAGATGTGTTCTGCATGGTCATCCACGACCTGCGACGCCAGACGCGCATTTTGCTGCGCGTGGCTCCATAAAGGCGTACTGGCAAAAGCCAGCGCGAGGAGCGAAAGGGAGAGTTTTTTTAACAAGCGGGTATCCATCAACAGGCCATAAACTATTCGTGTTTTGTATACTAATGCGAAGTTTAAAAATCAGCATTGGAAAAACGAGCACAAACGGAAGATTTTTGTCAGCAAAATCCCGCCACCTTGCGCCTGATGTCTGTTTTTTCAACACTTAAACCGAACAACGCCGGATAACTATTGCGTGACACGCTGGGCTGGGTATAATGCCCACGTTTTCCGCATACTACTTTCAGTGCCGAAGTGGCGAAATCGGTAGACGCAGTTGATTCAAAATCAACCATCGAAAGATGTGCCGGTTCGATTCCGGCCTTCGGCACCAACAGTATGTAAATAGACCTCAACTGAGGTCTTTTTTTATGCCTAAAATCCAGTTCCCGCAAGGCTTTGCCCCGCTTTTCAGTCAACCAACGTCAATCTGACTTACCCCACATCAACATGCTTGTGAGTATAGAACCGAGTATATATGCTGGTTCGATAATACTTATATACTCACGGCAGCATATGGAAGGATTACCATCATGGCCCTGACTGATACCAAGGTGCGTTCGGCAAAACCAGAAGCAAAGGAATACTCGCTAGTAGACGGCGATGGCATGTTTTTGTTGATACACCCTAACGGCTCCAAATACTGGCGTTTCCGCTTTCGCTTTGGCGGCAAGCAACACCTGATGGCCTTTGGCGTTTATCCAGAGACATCCCTTGCTGATGCCAGACATAAACGAGAGGCTGCCAGAAAATTGGTTGCGGCAGGCATCGATCCTCGTGAACAAAAGCGAGCAGTAAAAGAAGAGTTGGCTAAAGAAGTCTTCACTTTCGAAGTGGTTGCCAGAGAATGGCATGCGACTAATAAGAAGTGGTCAAAAGATCACAGCCATCGAGTTTTGAAAACCCTGGAAGATTTTCTTTTCCCGGCCATCGGTAAACACAATATCACTGAACTTAAGACTCGAGATTTACTGGCACCCATAAAAGCCGTGGAGAAGTCTGGACGTCTTGAGGTGGCTTCGCGTCTGCAACAGCGCACAACAGCAATCATGCGCTATGCCGTACAAAGCGGTTTGACCGACTACAATCCCGCGCAGGAAATGGCTGGAGCCGTCGCTACAGCAAAACGACAACATCGCCCCGCCTTAGAACTTAGCCGTACTTCTGAGCTACTTCACCGTATCGATACCTACACCGGCAGACCGCTCACTCGGTTAGCTATAGAGATGACGCTACTGGTATTTATCCGTTCAAGTGAACTGCGCTTCGCACGTTGGTCAGAGATCGACTTCGAGACAGCAATGTGGACGATACCGGCGGATCGCGAACCATTGGAAGGCGTTAAGCATTCTCACCGTGGATCTAAGATGCGAACGCCGCATCTGGTACCTTTATCCCGGCAGGCACTTGCAGTCCTTGAGAAAATAAAACGACTAAATGGCAATCGCGATTTAATTTTCGTTGGCGATCATGACCCGCGTAAACCGATGAGTGAAAACACGGTCAACAATGCACTCCGGGTGATGGGCTACGATACGAAAGTGGAAGTCTGTGGCCATGGTTTTAGAACCATGGCATGTAGTTCATTGATTGAGTCGGGGATGTGGTCTAAGGATGCGGTCGAGCGGCAGATGAGTTACCAGGAACGTAACTCTGTGCGTGCGTCTTACATTCATAAGGCAGAGCACTTGGATGAACGCAGGCTAATGCTGCAATGGTGGGCTGATTTTCTGGATGCGAATCGGGAGAAGGGTGTTAGCCCGTTTGACTTTGCTAAGTTGAAGACTGAGTAAATTTAGCATACGAGAAGGATTCGGTCTCCACCAAACCCAAAGCCATTTGTGGCATGTATAAATATGCGCCCTATCTGGAGGGATGACGAGAGATGGTACACGTGTATAGGATAATCTTGCGTCAATGTAGAATGATGTTACACAGATTATTGAACAAAAATGCATAAAAGTGTGCAGGTTATAAAAATACTTGCGCATGTTTCATTCATGTTCGATTATTTTTTTTGATTTAAAATCAATCGCTTGAGTCGTAAGAAGTTTGTTTTTTTGCACCTGATTTACGATCATGCATTTCTGTAGGCCTGCTACTGCATTATTTTGTACTTTACATTCTGATCTTTTTGCTCAATTATAGCTTCACCACATCACTTTTAACTCTGTACATTAACTACAGAGTTGAGTGGCGAGGTGCGACAGACTGCAATCTGTCGCGTTGACTCAAACCCAAACGTCTAAATTAGGAGATCAAATCTATGGCAGCTTATCAAATTTCTTACGATCTGCGAAAGCAGAAAGATTATGCCTCGCTCATTGAGCGCATCAAGTCTTATGGGGCCTGGTGTCATCCTCT
The DNA here is from genome assembly GCF_046449555.1 of Rahnella selenatireducens. Classification (NCBI taxonomy): domain Bacteria; kingdom Pseudomonadati; phylum Pseudomonadota; class Gammaproteobacteria; order Enterobacterales; family Yersiniaceae; genus Rahnella; species Rahnella selenatireducens. Next base: position 13,642 of record NZ_JBKEZJ010000023.1, on the reverse strand, counting down.
GGAATCAACTTGGATTATCGTCACCACTCAAACAGCAACTCAGGTTCGCGATTATCTCACAGCCGTTATGGATAGCGATGATGGTTTACTCGTCACTGGTTTGCGGGGAGACGGTGCGTGGTATGGGCTTTCCGACAATATCTCTCGATGGCTTAAAAACAACTTATAATCGCCACGCTTAAGAAATAGATGCGCCAGGGATGGTGCAATGAATCAGGGGCCCGTATGCCAACATCTTTAAAACAGTTAGGCCAAATTGCAGGCATCCGTTCAGGCCACACTCTAAGGGGAGCAATCACGCCGGACCCTGAAGGAGATGTGCGTCTGTTACAGATTAAAGATCTCGATCAGGACTGGCAGTTCGATAACAAAGCACTACCTACTGCTGTATGGGAACAACGCATCGCTCCCCCATTTCTTGAACAGGGGGAGATTGTCGTTGCGGCCAGAGGGAATCGTAATCTGGCAGTTGTCTATCGTGGTGAGATTCCTGTGGTTGCTACCAGCCAGTTCCTAATTGTTAGCCTCAGAAGACAAGAGCGTGAGATTGTCCCCGAATACCTGTGCTGGCTGTTAAACCATCCGATGATTCAGCAAGAGTTTCATCGGAGTGGTACCAATATTCAGTTAATAACTAAATCAGCGCTGCTGGATGTCGCTATCCCGGTTCCGCCTCTTGAAACTCAATTACAGCTTATCGGGCTCCAACGTGTATGGCAGAAAGAAGATTTACTTATCAAGAGGTTACAGAAAAATCGCCATCAGCTTGAGCTTGGTATTTTGCAAAAACTACTTAAGGATTAACTTGTTATGAGTAATATGATCGATCAAGACCGCATCAACCGCGTGCTATGGGGCGTATGTGACACTTTCCGTGGCACCATTAGCCCTGATACTTACAAAGATTTCATCCTTACTATGCTGTTTCTGAAGTACATTTCGGATGTCTGGCAGGATCACTATGATGGCTACAAAGCCCAGTATGGCGATGAACCAGAGCTGATTGAAGAGATGATGAAGAACGAACGCTTTGTACTACCGAAAGATGCTAGCTTTTATGCTCTCTATAATAGTCGAAGTGAGGCGGGTAACGGTGAACGTATCGATATAGCTCTACACGCAATTGAAGAAGCTAACGGCACTAAGCTGAAAGATGGTAGCAAGAGCGTGTTCCAGGAAATTTCATTTAATACCAATAAGCTTGGTGATGAAAAACAAAAGAATCTGATTTTGAAGCAGCTACTCGAAGATTTTACTCATCCAGAGCTGAATCTTAAGCCCAGCCGGGTTGGGGGATTAGATGTAATTGGTAACGCTTATGAGTATTTGATTGGCAAGTTTGCTGCTAACAGCGGGCAGAAAGCTGGAGAGTACTATACGCCACCTGAAGTGTCAGATCTGCTCGCGGCGTTGCTTGACCCACAGCCAGGGGAATCTATCTGTGACCCAACCTGTGGTTCTGCTTCGCTTTTGATGAAATGTGGCAAGTGGGTGGCTAAACAGCACCATAGCAAAAACTATGAGCTTTATGGTCAGGAGGCAATTGGTTCCACCTGGTCGCTGGCTAAAATGAATATGTTTCTGCACGGCGAGGATAACCACAAAATTGAGTGGGGTGATACGATCCGCAACCCCAAGCTGCTTGATAAAAATGCCAATCTGATGCTGTTTGATGTGGTCACCGCTAACCCACCTTTCTCATTGGAGAAATGGGGGATTGATGATGTATCTGATGATCATTTTGGTCGTTTCCGTCGTGGTCTGCCCCCTAAAACCAAGGGCGACTATGCGTTCATCTTGCATATGATCGAAACCATGAAGCCGAAATCCGGACGAATGGGAGTGGTAGTGCCTCATGGCGTGCTGTTCCGTGGTTCGAGCGAAGGTAAAATCCGCCAGAAATTGATTGAAGAAAACTTGCTTGATGCGGTGATTGGGTTACCCGAAAAGCTATTTTTTGGTACCGGTATCCCCGCAGCAATTCTGATTTTCAAAAAGCAGAAAGTTGACGATAACGTGTTGTTTATCGATGCCAGCCATGATTTTAAGTCAGGTAAAAATCAAAACCAGCTAAGTCCGGAAAATATTGCCAAAATCGTTAAAACCTACTGCAATGGCGATAACGTCGAAAAATATGGTTATCTTGCCAGCCTGCAAGAGATCCGCGACAACGATTACAATCTAAATATTCCCCGCTATGTCGATACCTTTGAAGAAGAAAAGGAAATTGACCTGATGGCTATCCAAACTGAGCGCAAACAACTGCAATCGCAATTGGCTGAGCTGGAAGTGGAGATGGCGAAATATCTTGAGGAGTTAGGTTATGGTGCCTGAAGAATGGAAGAAAGATATTTTAGGGAATCTCTTTGAGTTTAAAAATGGTTTAAATGCTGAAAAAGAGCAATATGGTAGTGGCTATAAGTTTGTAAATGTCATGGATGTCTTTGGAAATGATATTCTCATAGAATCTAAAATTATTGGTCGCGTTCAGGTCTCAGATAAACAGCTTGGCGACTACCAGTTGAAGTATGGCGATGTACTGTTTAATCGAACTTCAGAAACATTTGAAGAAATTGCAATGGCGGCAGTATATCTAGATAAAGCTGTTGCCACTTTTGGTGGCTTTGTAATTAGAGGTCGTCCTAAGTCAAATGAAATTTCTCCTGATTTTTCAGCTTTTTTATTTCAAGCATCTGGTTTTAGAACACAAGCAATTAAGCTAGGTCAAGGTGCTGTCCGAGCCAATATTGGGCAAAAAGACTTAGCTAAAGTTAGCATTTTAGTACCCCCTATCAGAGAGCAGAAGAAAATCGCCCAAGTCCTTTCTACCTGGGATAAGGCGATCGCTACCACTGAAAAACTGCTTGCCAATAGCCAGCAGCAGAAAAAAGCACTGATGCAGCAATTGCTTACAGGAAAGAAGCGTTTCTCAGAATTTAAGGGGGATTTGAAGCACGTAGAGTTAGGTTCCCTTCTGGAATATAAACAGCCTACCCCCTATTTAGTAAAGTCAACCGATTATAATAACGATTATGAAACTCCAGTTCTTACTGCTGGGAAAACATTTATTCTTGGCTATACCAATGAATTGGAAGGTATATATAAAGATAAATTACCCGTGATAATTTTTGATGATTTCACAACAGCTAGTAAGTTTGTTGATTTCCCTTTCAAAGCAAAATCAAGCGCAATGAAAATCCTTACGGCAAGAGATAGTGTTTCTATAAAGTATGTATTCGAAGCTATGCAGATGTTTGATTTTACAATTGGGGGGCATCAACGTCACTGGATATCTATCTTTTCTAATCTAGTAATAGCTATCCCTGAGATAGTTGAACAACAAAAGATCGCTTCTGTTCTCTCAACTGCAGATTTTGAGATCGAAACTCTAAAACAACAACTCAACCACCTAAAACAAGAAAAAAAAGCCCTGATGCAGCAACTGCTTACCGGTAAACGCCGGGTTAAGGTGGACGCCGCATGACTGATAAACACTTACCTCAACCTCCAGCAGGTGAATTCCTGCTGTTCCAAAGCGAAGATGGTCGCGCACGTGTTGAATGCCGCTTTCAGTCAGATACGCTTTGGCTCACTCAGGCATCCATGGCTGAGCTATACGATAAAGATGTTCGTACCATCAACGAACACCTGATCAACATCTTTTCCGAAGGTGAACTTGGTCAAAATTCAACTATCCGGAAATTCCGGATAGTTCGCCAGGAAGGAAAACGACAGGTTTCCAGAGAGATAGAGCACTACAGCCTCGAGGCCATATTGGCCGTTGGCTATCGTGTTCGCTCAGTTCGGGGGACTCAGTTCCGCCAGTGGGCCACGCAAACCCTGCAGGAATATCTTATTAAAGGGTTTGTGATGGATGACGAGCGGCTGAAGAATCCGCCCGTTGGCTCTTCTGTGGTGCCCGACTACTTCGACGAGATGCTGGAACGCATCCGCGATATTCGTGCCAGTGAGCGGCGAGTCTATCTGCGGGTTCGGGAAATTTTCGCGCTGGCTGCTGATTATCAACCGTCTCTTAAAGAGACCACGCTCTTCTTTCAAACCATCCAAAACAAACTGCACTTTGCCTGCACCGGGCGTACAGCCGCTGAGCTAATCCACCAGCGGGCAGATGCCAGCCAGCCCCATATGGGGCTCACCAGCTATAAAGGCAATGACGTGCGAAAAGGCGATGTCACAGTCGCTAAAAACTACCTGACCCAGAAAGAGGTCAGTGAGCTGAACCGGGTGGTGAATATGTGGCTGGACTATGCCGAAGATCAGGCTCTGCGCCGCCAGCAGGTCTTTTTGCAGGACTGGCAGGAGAAGCTGGATCAGTTCCTGCAGTTCAACGATCGCAATGTGCTAGAAGGTGCGGGTACTGTCAGTAAGAAAATGGCAGATGAAAAAGCTCAGTGTGAATATGCGAGATTTGCAGAGCAGCGGCGGTTATTAAAAGAGGCCGAGGGTGAAAAGGATATTACCGAGCTACTGCACTGGAAAGCCGATAAAGATAAGGGAACATCATGAGCATGCAAATCGCGCCAAAATTCCAGGAAGAGTACAGCGCCAAGCTTCCAGCGCTGGCTCTTTTGAGTAATTTAGGCTGGACCTATATTTCACCTCAGCAAGCCTTGTCTGCGCGAGCAAGCAAGGTAGACCAGGTGGTCCTAAACCAGATTTTGCGTGAACAGTTAGCCAAGAGGACGTTTATCTTTGCCGGTAAAGAGCATGCCATTTCTGACAAAGCGATTGATAGCCTGATTGCCGAAGTTAACAGTCCGGCATTAAACCAGGGATTGAACACCGCAAATGAGCACTTGTACAACCACCTGTTGTACGGCATTTCAGTGACGGAATTTATCGATGGCAAACGAGCTAACCCGACTATATCGCTGATCGACTGGAACAATCCGCAAAACAACAGCTTTGCTTTCACCGAAGAGTTCTGCGTGACACGTGCTAACGGTATTGAGGAGCGCAGGCCCGATATTGTCTGTTTTGTGAATGGTATTCCGTTGGTAGTCATCGAGGCAAAGCGCCCGGATGGCAATGCTAAAAAAGGGCCGACTATTGACGAAGGGATCTCTCAAAGTCTGCGAAACCAGCGTCATGATGAAATTCCGCGACTGTTTGCCTACAGCCAGATCTTATTGTCGATAAACGGCAATGATGGACGTTACGGCACTTGCGGGACACCGACCAAATTTTGGGCTACATGGCGGGAAGAAGATATCTCCGATCTGGAGATGCTTGCCATCAAAAACCGTAAGCTCACAGCACAGCAGATTGATTCAATCTTCAGCCACCGTCCGGTTGCATGCCTGGAATGGTATCAGAACCTGATTGCAGCGGGTGAGCTGGCTTTAACAGGCCAGGACCAACTGCTTATTAGCCTGTTGTTACCCGAGCGCCTGCTGGATATGGCCCGCTTCTTCACGCTGTTTGATAAGAGAGCCGGTAAAGTGATCGCCCGATACCAGCAGGTCTTCAGTATAAAACGGCTGCTACAGCGTATTGAAACGAAGAACCCTGATGGCAGCCGCAACGGTGGGGTTATCTGGCATACCACGGGTTCAGGTAAGTCACTGACGATGGTTTTCCTCAGCAAGGCGCTGATTCTGAGTGAAACTCTCAAGCAGTGTCGCATCGTAGTGGTGACCGATCGTGTCGATTTGGAAAACCAGCTCAGTCGCACCTTTATCTCAACGGGAGAACTGACCGGTAAAAGGGATAAAACCGATGCCATCGCCACCTCTGGCAAACGTTTGGCTGAACAGATAGGCAAAGGTACTGAGCGCATTCTCTTCTCGTTGATTCAGAAATTTAACACGGCCACCCGCCTGCCAGAGTGCGTGAATACCAGCCCCGATATCATTGTGCTAATTGATGAAGGCCACCGCAGCCATGGCGGCGAGAGTCATCAACGTATGAAGCTGGCTCTACCCAACGCGGCCTTTGTTGCTTTCACCGGTACGCCGTTGCTAAAAGATGATAAGACCACGAATAAATTTGGTCCCATCGTTCATGCTTACACCATGCAGCGTGCGGTGGAGGACAAGACTGTGACCCCGCTTCTCTACGAAGAGCGCCCGCCCGAGCTGAACGTTAATGAACGAGCTATAGATAGCTGGTTTGACCGTATCACCGAGGGGTTAACGGAAAAACAAAAAGCCGACTTGAAGCGTAAGTTTGCTAATAAAGGGCAGGTCTATAATGCTGACGATCGCATCCACCTTATTGCAATGGATATCGCCAACCATTTTGTCAAAAACATCGACGATGGCTTGAAGGGGCAACTCGCCTGTGACAGTAAAGCAGCAGCAATCAAATACAAAAAGTATCTTGATGAAGCCAGGTTGTTTGAGTCTGCCGTGGTGATTAGTTCGCCTGACACGCGTGAAGGGAATACCGAGGTGGATGAATCTGGTATCCCTGATGTGACCAAATGGTGGCAAGATAACGTCGGCTCTCAGGATGAACAGGTTTACACGCGCAATGTCATCGATCGTTTTGATAAAGATGATTCGCTGAAGCTACTAATTGTGGTCGATAAGTTACTTACCGGCTTTGATGAACCCAAAAATGCAGTACTTTACATCGATAAGCCGCTTAAAGGGCATAACCTCATTCAGGCAATTGCCCGCGTTAACCGCCTTCATCCCAAAAAGAAATTTGGTCTGTTAATCGATTATAGAGGCATCCTCAAAGAGCTGGATACCACCATTGAGGATTATCAGAAGCTGGCATCCCGCACACAGGGCGGTTTTGATATTGACGATCTGGTGGGCCTGTACGGCCAGATGAGTACGGAGTACAAGCGTCTTCCCCAGCTGTATAAAAATTTGTGGGCGATTTTCGCGGGTGTAAAAAACAAAAACGATATTGAGCAGCTGCGTCAGGTATTGGTGCCGCGCACGGAAGAAAAGTACGGCGAAATGGTTGATGTTCATCTTAAAGTCCGAGAAGACTTTTATGAGGCTCTCACACAATTTGCCAGCTGCCTGAAAGTGGCGTTGCAGTCGGCTACCTTCTTTGAGGATAAGAGTTTCAGCGAAGAAGACCGCCAGCATTATAAAGAGACGCTGAGGCAATTTACCAGCCTGCGCCAGTTGGTGAAGCAGGATGCCGGTGAGACAGTAGATTATGATCAGTACACTGAACAGGTTAAAAAGCTGCTGGATAAACACGTTGTTGGCGTAGAAGTCCGCGAGCCTGATGGAGTGTATGAAGTCAGCAAAATGGGACAACGGCCCGAAGAGTGGAGCGAGGATAAAACCCGCAACGAAACGGATATTATCAAAACTCGCGTAACCCGCATGATTGAGCAGGATTTACGTGATGATCCTTATGCCCAGGAAGCCTTCTCGAAGTTACTGCGTTTGGCTATTGAAGAGGCGGAAAAACTGTTTGATCACCCTCTCAAGCAGTACATGTTATTTCGTGAGTTTGAGGAGCAAGTACAAGATCGGCGGCTGAACGAAATACCCGACGTATTTGCTGGTAATCACCATGCACAGGCTTACTTTGGCGTATACAAAAAAGTACTGCCGGAGGTTTTTGCCGTTACCGATTCTCAGGTTATTGATAAATGGGTGAAGCTTGCTTTTGAAGTAGAACGGGCTGTTGATATCTCAGTGGCTGAGAACTCGATCAATCCGCAAAATATCGAGGCTGATATCCGCAAGAAGCTTCTACCGATGATGTTTAAAGAGTGTAAGGCAATCGGTGGCGGAATGGATCAGGCGAAAAAAATTGTGGAAATGATCGTCCAGATTACCCGTGTAGGGCTGAGCGGAGTTTAAAGCGTGGGTGAAAGAGCCATGAGCTTCATTTACGGTGATGAACGCATTACCTTCGAGCTTAAACCCCGACCGTTGGTGAATGGGCGCATTCTGATAAAAGTTCACCCTGACTGCCGGGTTGTGGTGTCCGCGCCTCAGGATACAGATGACCGACAGGTTCTGAACGCTGTTGAAAAGCGTGGGCGCTGGATCTATCAGCAGCTACGGGACTTCCGTAAGCAGCTGGAATATATAACTCCACGACAGTATATCAGCGGTGAGAGCCACTATTACCTGGGCAAACAGTACATGCTTAAGGTGATAGTGGCTCCCTCTGACACTCAGGGCGTAAAAATGTTGCGCGGAAAGCTGGAAGTCACTTTACGTCATAAGAGCGCTGAAAAGGTCCTACAGCTGCTGACTGACTGGTATAAAGCCCGTGCCCGGGAAGTATTCGCCAGACGGTTGAGTGCAATGCTGGAGCAAGCGTTATGGGTCAGTGGCTCACCGCCATTGCGAATTCTTTCCATGCAGACGCAGTGGGGAAGTTGTTCCCCCAATGGAAGGGTGACCCTGAATCCCAATCTGGTAAAGGCCCCGCGAGAGTGCATCGATTATGTTATCTTGCATGAGTTATGCCATCTGGCTGAGCACAACCATAGTGAACGCTTCTACCGGCTCATGGGGCAGGTAATGCCGGACTGGGAGAAGACCAAGAAGCGTTTGGATGGGATGGCTGGGATGATAATGACAAGCTAAACATAATGGCGTGCGGTGCTCTTCTATCCTGCAGCATCCATCGCTTGAGGGAGGAGGATATGGAAAAAATCATATGTGCACTGTGTAATACCGCAGTCGAAGTTACGGTGCTGTCCAGTCATTTGCTAACCAATCATGGCTGGAAGATGACACCTCATCTTGCTAAGCCGGTAGCTGAGGCACCGCTTATTGCCCATCAAACCTGCAAATGTCCAGTATGTAACGTTTCTCTCAAAGACGCGAAAAGATTAGAAAAGCATATAAATAAAGCCCATTCAGAAAGACGAAGCCCTTCTTCCATCAGTAGTAATCCTTCAAAGAAAAACAGTGTAACGACGATTTCCTATCAATGGGCGATGACTCAACCGCTCGATAAAAAATACTCCGCTGTAGTAGAGAAATTCGTTGCTGAAAAAACGTTATCTGAAATTGAAAAAGAAATAATGACCATCGTGAATGGCTATGATGCGGCGGATACTTCCAGACAGAGTTTGATGTCAGGGCGGCTCATTCTGCTTGCCCATACCAAGAAAAGACTTGCTGCAAAAAGCAAATCTAGCAAAAACAAGAAAGTAACGGCAAAGGGTAAAAAAAACAGAAATGCCAGTTCTCGAGACATCATGGACCAATACATTGGTGGGCGTAGAATTGTTGTATCCGGCGGTTTACCTTCCCTGGGAAAAAGATAATGTACCGCTGCGCACCATTTGCAAAAAACGAAGCAGGCCAAAGACCCTGCGTTTAAAATATCGGACTGTTAACGTTAATTATTACTGTTATAACTGACTTAAACTACTTAACATGCGGCCGGAAAAATCAGGCATGCAGGGAGGCACATGATCACGAGCAATGAACTTCTCCTTAGGCCAATTAGCGACCTGATGAAACAGCGTTTTTTCATACCCTCATACCAGCGGGGCTACCGCTGGACGCAAAGGCAGGTAACAGATCTGCTGGATGACATCGCGGAATTTCAGAAAAACAGCGAGTCAAGTTCCCGCAAAGCCTTCTACTGCCTACAGCCTGTTGTTATTAAGCAGTGTGGCGAAGAATGGGAATTGGTTGATGGTCAGCAGCGCCTGACAACTATCTGCATTATCCTTCATTATCTGAAGGACATTGCCGCTATGCTTGGACATTCAGGGTACTCTCTGCGCTATGAAACCCGCCCTGAAAGTGCAAGTTTCCTTAGCAATATCAATAGCGATCACGCAGATGATAATATTGATTTTTATCATATGAATCAGGCTCGGGAAGTAATAGACGCATGGTTCAGTTCACGACCGCCTGTCTATAAGTTCAGCTTTTTGCAGACTCTGCTGAATGATGATGAGGCCGGTAAAAATGTAAAAGTGATCTGGTATCAGCTAAGCGATCAGGCAAACGTGACTGAGGTCTTTTCCCGGCTTAATCGTGGAAAAATTCCGCTAACCAACGCAGAGCTGGTTAAAGCACTGTTGCTCAATGCCGGAAATTTCAGTCAGGTGACCGAACTCAGCGTTCGCTTTAATCAGCTCAGAATTTCGCAGGAGTGGGATGAAACGGAGCGCCGCCTTCAGCAGGAAGACTTCTGGTATTTCATCAGTAACCATACCCGTGAGAGTAACCGCATAGAGTTTATACTTGGCTTGGTTGCAGATTCATTAAAGTCAGGTATTTCCCGTCAGGATCCACACTACATCTTCCTGTCGTTCGCCCATTACCTGGAGGAAATGCATCAGGACCAGGATCGCATAGAAAAAGTGTGGCAGCTTATTAAACAGCGCTTTATGTTGCTGGATGAATGGTACCGTGGGCGCGTGACTTATCATCTTGTCGGCTATCTCATCAATAATAGTGAGAGCGTCATTCCACAGCTCATCAGCGAATCTGAAAGCTGCGAGAAAAAGTCAGAATTCATTACCGGACTAAAGAAAAGGATTCTGCGCATTGCTCTGCCGGGACTCGTGGGCTCGTTGAGCAGGGAGCGAACCGAGCGCAGCACTCAGATTGACGCCGCGCTATCCGCGCTGACCTATCCAGAGCGGTCGCTGCGTCCTGTGCTTCTGCTTTTCAATATTGCCATTTTGTTGACGAACAAAACATCCTCTACCTGTTTCCCGTTCCGGCATTACAAACTCGACGCCTGGGACATTGAGCACATTACTTCAGTCAGCTCGCAAATGCCGGAAAATATCAGCGGTCAGAAGGCCTGGATGGAAGTGATGCGAGAGCATTTCCGGCCTTTCGATATAGCGGAAGAGGAATCAGACACTACCCGATCAGCAAAGCATCTACTCTTTGATCGTGCGGGGGCGTTGCTTCAGGAGGAGCCCTTTGACAGTGAAAAATTTGAAGCCTATTTCAGCGATGTTCTGAATGAGTACAGCCGTATGCCGCAACAGGATAGGGATGACAGCATTGGAAACCTTACGCTTTTAGATCAGTCAACTAACAGAAGCTACCGCAATGCCATCTTTCCAGTTAAGCGGAATCGCATTATTGAAGCGGACAAGGCATCAACATTTGTTCCTCCCGGTACACGAAATGTATTTCTCAAATATTACAGTAGTAGCGTCCACGATATGACTTTCTGGAATGCTCAGGATCAGGATAGCTACCGACGCGCAATTACAGATGCGCTGACCGTATTTTTTGATGGAGCAACGTATGCAACAAGGTAAAACCATCACATTCGCCAGCTTATTCAGCGAAGTCAGCAACGTTGAGATCCCTATCATACAGCGTGATTATGCTCAGGGTCGCGAGGAGGCTTGGGAAATTCGCGATCAGTTTCTCCATTCGATCAGCCAAGCACTAACAGCTCCTGTTGATGCACTGCCGCTCGATCTCGATTTTATTTATGGAAACCTCAGCGCTGAGGAGAGTCCTACCCTTTCGGTCCTAGATGGTCAGCAGCGCCTTACGACTCTCTTCCTGCTGCACTGGTATCTGGCGAACAAAGAGTCGAAATATGCTGATTTCAGTGAACGATTCACTTATCAGGGCAAATCCCGTTTCACCTATCAGACCCGCACTGCCGCAACGGAGTTTTTCCATGCTCTGGTGCGAGCCGACAACAGTGGCCTAAAGTTTGCGGAGAATGCCCCCACTCTTCGGGAGCAGATAACGGATAGCAGCTGGTTTTATCACTCCTGGCTTCAGGACCCTACGGTCTCCGCCAGCCTGACGATGCTCAATGCGATTCAATCATGCTTCGGTGAAGTGCCGAGTGAGCTTTATGCAAAACTATGCAGTTCTGACTCCCGGCCAGTGGTATTCCAGTATCTGAACCTGTCCTCATTTGGACTTTCTGACGATCTCTATATCAAAATGAATTCGCGAGGAAAATCGCTTACTGATTTCGAAAATTTCAAAGCCTGGCTTTCAGGCAGAATTAGCCAGCAGCCCGGTGCTGTGACCGTTGGTGAGAAAATCGATCAGGCCTGGACCGATATGTTCTGGAGCCTGAGCAAAAAAAGGACCGAAAGCTTTGATACCCTCTTTCTACGCTTTTTTAAGCGGATGGCGTTTCTTCTTGAATGCAGTCAGTCATCTGAACCTGCATATCTGTTGGCAAATCTAAATACGGCTTGGTTCAACACCCTGAGAAGCACCCGTGAAGGTTTTAGTTCCTCAGAATTTGAAGCGAGGGATACCTTCAACCCTAGGAACATTCAGATCCTCTCATCCATACTAGATTTTCTTTGCTCTTCGCACGTAACCCGTGAACACCGTAGCTTGCTGATGGAATTTCTGACGGGCTCTGACTTACTCGGAGCATGCCGTTTTTATGCACTCTGTGCATTTATTACTGCCAAGAGATCGTCCATCGATGTCCGCTTCGCTGAGCAGCACGCTCAATGGAGCCGTGTCACCGATAACTTCCTTTACACCATGCGTATTGACAGTAATCAAGTTGCAGTGGGGATTATTCGTTCACTTGATGAATTGGCCCCCTATGCTGATGACATATACAGCTGTCTTCGTACAGTTGAAGTTCGACTGGGTTTTAACGAGCAGTGGGATGAAGAAGCCCTTAAAGCAAAGCTGATTATTCTGGATAGTGCATGGGAGCCTGCCTTAATTCGGGCAGAATCTCATCCTCATCTTAAAGGTCGCATAAGGGGGCTGCTCAAGGGGGCCAAAACTGCTGAGAATAGCGGTTACGATCTTACCCGATTTATATCTCTGACAGAGAAAACCTATTGGGTCCTTAACGAAAAGGTTCTGCATAACTACGAGCACCTACTTGAACGTGCGCTGCTGTCACTGGGAGACTATCTTATATGGCAGAAAGGACAACGATACACATTTTGCCTGCCTTCGCATCAGTCTTGGCGTGAGCGTAATGAGAACTGGCTGAGGGTGACAGAGAAAAGCGTGTTTATTGAGCTGCTGGATAAGCTAAATAAAAAAGAAGATATGTCAAATACGCTCCGAGAAATTATTCAGAAAGCAAACCCAGGCGGCTGGCGTGAACTGGTCGTGAAAGACCCTGAGACCATTCGCTATTGTTCGGAAAGAATTATCGACAAGTTAGATAACCAAGTGTATCTGCTAAGTAAGACAAACCTTCGCGGCTATTTCCGGGAGCTGCACAGTTGGGTGCTCTCGAAAAGGTTGTTGGCCCTTCTTCGCAAAGAGGATGGAAACGCGCCTTTCACTGCCGTGACCTATCACTCGGTCTATGGTGATGCATGGCCATGTATCGAGCTTACAGTAAGTGAAGAGGAAACGTTCTTTATCGCGCATGAGAACGGAGTATGGTTTGACTGTAACAATGTGGATGAGGAGGGTGAGCCGCTCCCACTCCCATCCTTCTTTAAACCACTGGTAGATAAGTTGATGCATGAAGCGGATACTGTTTCCAGAAACTGACGCGGTGCTGCTGACTGTGACAAGACTAGGGGAACGGGAAAATCCGGCATATCACTTTAATGCCACACATATTTCCTTGGGTTATTTTATAACCTGTGGCGGTTAATGAGCCGCTAGAAATATAGGCTCATTAACCGCTCGCTTCATACCAATGCAAGCGTCTCTTACAAATCTCCGATACTGCAGCAGTAGTTTTTCTGCCGGTTCACTTCTTAGATGCTGTAGATACCGGCCTGACACTT
>NZ_JBKEZJ010000022.1:0-40423 GCF_046449555.1 Rahnella selenatireducens | reverse complement strand
ACAGATATTTTCAACCCGTACAAACTGCGGCAGCCGATAAGAATGCAGGGCCAGCATTACGACGAAGAATCGGGGCTACATTACAACCGCCACCGTTATTATGACCCGGCGCTGGGACGATATATTACGCAGGACCCGATTGGGCTGAGCGGGGGATGGAATTTATATGCATATGTTTATAGCAAGCCAGGGCAATACATAGACCCTCGAGGGCTGAATGGTGTGGGCTCGATGATAAATATGCCAGGAATTAGCGAAAAGGGTTCGTTAGGTATATCAATGACACAAAATGGCGCATCTTCAGAAGGTATTACTACTGCGATGGCACCAGCTCCAACCAGCCCAATTGCAACGGGAGAATGTCGAGTTACTGGAACTGTTGCAGTAGGTACAGGTTTATCAGCTACTGCCTCACTTAATGAAAAATCAGGTGCCTCTGCTTTATGGAGTGTACCAATAGCAGCTGTTGGCCTAAGAGCATCGGCAACATGTGGATTAAAGTTTAGAGACCCTGACGCTAAGGACTTAAAAGTAGGCGCTGGATTTGCGCTGGGGTTGGGGGGTTTTAGTATTGAAGCAGTGCAAACATCAACGTGGCCAGAAATATACATTGGCTTTGGTGCTGGCGCTGGCCCTGAAATAAACCTCCCATATACACCAAGTGTATCGGGACCGATAAATTATTGAGGTTTATATGTGCGAAGGTATAAAGATACTCCGAATTACTTTTTTCTTTTTTGCAGTGGCAATCATCTCGATAGCCATTTTTTCAGGATGGCGCTTTTGCAAAAAAAACAACATAAATTTCAATTCTGTAGATGGTATGTTTGAAATGTATGGATATGTATTTTCTTTTAAAGACAAAGCATTTTCCATCTTAATGCTACTTTGCATATATGGGGGCGCGTTGTTGGGGCTTGTTGTTATTGGTATTAGCTTCTGGGCTGAAAGTAAAGGATGCGCATTCCCAAAAAGATATATTTAACAATGGGATAACTTAGAATACATCTCTTTGCAGACTCATTAATATGCGGCATTGCGAAAATGCGTGTCGCTAAATAACGGGAGAATTCATGCGTTATATTTATATTGTAATAGTTGCAATGATACTCTGCGCCTGCAGTCCGATTAATATAGATGCAGCACAAAATAATGTTGATACTTTTCATGAGATGTATCAAGAAAACAAATACTCAAATATATACGTAGACTCATCAGAAATTCTGAGGAAGTCTATTTCAGAAGAAGGATTTATTAAATTATCAACAGAGGCTAAGGATAAAGACTTAGGTGTTTTCAAAAAAACACACTCATCTCTAAAAAGAAAACTTATCATCTAATAGCTGATAACGAAGTGCTATTGATTTATACCTCTGAGTTTTCGAAGAGAAACGTAAATGAAACATTTTTGTTCATTATAGTGGATGGTGAATTAAAACTAAAAGGATATAACTAAACCTCCATCAATTAGGCTAATTTTCAGATGATGCTGGAGCTACAGCGACTCTTGCCCTCGCCGTATTCAACCCTGCACCAGTGGCCTGAGTTTTCCGCCTTCAGGAAAGCAAAAGGCCAGCAAATGCTGGCCTTCTCTGTTTTTGTGCGTCTGAGGCGTTAGGATTTATTTCGCCGCAGCGCCGGTCTGTTCTGCGCCGACCAGACCCACTTTCAGGTAACCGGCTTTACGCAGGTTATCCATCACGCTCATCAGCGTTTCGTAATCCACCGTCTTATCTGCACGGAAGAAAATCGTACTCTGCTTGTTGCCCTGCGTGCGCTGGTCGAGCATCGCCGTCAGGTTGTCGCTGTTTACCGGGTTATCGCCGAGGAACAGCTGCTTGTCAGATTTCACCGTCAGGAAGATCGGCTTCTCAGGACGCGGCTGCGCTTTTGCCGTCGAGGCCGGTAAGTCTACCCGCACATCGACGGTAGCCAGCGGCGCTGCCACCATGAAGATAATCAGTAACACCAGCATAACGTCGATAAAAGGCGTGACGTTGATGTCATGCATTTCACCGCTTTCGTCGATATCGTCGTTTAACCGAATAGCCATAATCTGTTCTTACCCTACGCGTAACTGACCCGTCTGACCGCGTGGCGCATCGCCTTCGCTGGCAGCCAGGTCCAGATCACGGCCCTGTAACAGGATAATCTGCGCCGCCACATCACCTACCTGATGACGGTAAGAGGTAATGGTACGGGCGAAAATATTGTAGATAACCACGGCGGGGATCGCAGCAATCAGGCCGACAGCCGTTGCCAGCAAGGCTTCAGCGATACCCGGTGCGACGACTGCAAGGTTGGTGGTCTGCGTCTGCGCGATGCCGATGAAGCTGTTCATGATGCCCCAGACAGTCCCGAACAGGCCGACGAACGGGGAGATGGCCCCGATGGTCGCGAGTATGCCGTTGCCACGGCCCATATAACGGCCAGCGGCACCGACGCGGCGCTCAAGGCGGAAACCGGTACGTTCTTTGATGCCGTTGTTGT
Source organism: Rahnella selenatireducens (assembly GCF_046449555.1). Taxonomy (NCBI): domain Bacteria; kingdom Pseudomonadati; phylum Pseudomonadota; class Gammaproteobacteria; order Enterobacterales; family Yersiniaceae; genus Rahnella; species Rahnella selenatireducens. The sequence goes on along the minus strand of NZ_JBKEZJ010000022.1, from coordinate 37,933 downwards.
CAGATGAACCGGCGGAAAGCTCGAGTTCGTTCTGCGCATCGCGAATCATCTGCGCGCTGATGCTGCTGGCGGCAAAGCTTTCAGCCTGCTCAGCAGCCTCATCCAGCGTACGCACAGAAGACAGCGCATCAAATTCGCGACGCATACGGCGTTTACCGCTGAAGACTTCAGCGCCTTTGCTAAACAACAGCGCCCAGGTGACGACGGAAGCCAGCAGCAAACCAATCATCACAGTTTTCACCACCACGTCAGCGTGGTGATACATGCCTAATACAGACAAATCGGTAGGAATGACAGGCGTCGCTTCGGTCGGCGCAGGTTGCATTAGCGGGGCAGGCGTTGCATCAGCCGGTGCCGGGGTGTCAGCTGTTGCAGAAGTCACGGCTTGTGCCGCAGGCGTCGCAGGTGCTGCCATCGCGTTGCCGCTTAAGCCAGCAACCAACATTAACGACATCAGGAGTGAAGTCGCCTCTTTCATCTTATTGCGAGCCGTTTTCACGCGTCGCCTCCAGCCAGAATCAGTGTGTAGAAGGAATGAATAACGCCGAATGATATCAAAGAAAAAGCCCCAATTGATAGTCGTTCTCATTATTATTTACATTGTCGCGCTTTACGACACAAGTGTCCTTGATGGATGACAAGGTTTTTCCCGTTTGAACACTGCGTGAACAGTATAATCCCCGTCACACTTTTCATAAAAATGTTGCATTAAATCAATCAGCTAATCGCAATTATTAAAGTTAAAACAACATTTTAAATATTAAGTAACGCTATTTTACATCTGTTGCGAGATTGTGATAGCGCTCAAATACCGCACAGTTATAAATAGGATAAGGTTCCTGCCACAGACGAAGCTCCTGAAAGGGCAGGCTATTATCCGTTTCATTTACAAGGCTATTTGCCTTTTTTTAATAAAAAACAGGCGCGATCTCGTGCGTCAAAACGCTTCACTTTTGCTGTCATTTTTCCATTCCCTTACCCGAGTACCCTGGAGACAAACTGATGAAAATGCAGAAAGCACTTCTCAGCCTTTGCCTGAGTTCCGCCACCTTGTTATTTACCCCTGTTCTTGCCGCGCAAACGCTGAAAGCCGCCGATGTGCATCCGCAGGGCTATCCCAATGTCGTCGCCGTTCAGCACATGGGCGAAAAGCTGCAACAACAAACCGAAGGACGCCTGGAAATCAAAACGTTCCCCGGCGGCGTGCTCGGCGATGAAAAACAGGAAATCGAGCAGGCCCAGCTGGGCGCGCTGGATATCATCCGCGTGTCAATGACACCGGTCGCTTCGATCCTCCCTGAAATTAACGTCTTCACCCTGCCGTATATTTTCCGCGATGAAGACCACATGCATAAGGTGCTGGACGGCCAGATTGGGAAATCCATCGGCGACAAGATCACCAGCAATTCCCACTCGCGTCTGGTATTTCTCGGCTGGATGGACGGCGGAACGCGAAACCTAATCACCAAAGAACCGGTGGTGAAACCGGAAGATTTGCACGGCATGAAGATCCGCGTTCAGGGCAGCCCGATTGCGCTGGCGACGCTGAAAGCCATGGGCGCAAACCCGGTGGCGATGGGCGTCAGTGAGGTGTTCAGCGGGATGCAAACCGGGGTTATCGACGGCACGGAAAACAACCCGCCAACGTTTGTCGCGCACAACTATCTGCCAGTGGTGAAAAACTACACCTACAGCCGCCACTTCATCATTCCGGAGCTGTTCCTGTATTCAAAAGTGAAGTGGGACAAGCTGAAACCGGAAGATCAGCAGCTGATCCTCAAACTGGCCAAAGAGGCGCAGGACGAGCAGCGCGAGCTGTGGAAAGCCTATAACGAGAAAGCGCTGGCGACGATGAAAGCGGGCGGCGTGAAATTCCAGGATATCGATCCGGCCACCTACGTGAAAGCCACGCAATCCGTGCGCGATGAATTCGGTAAAGACCATCAGGAGCTGATGCAGCAAATCGCTGACGTTCAGTAATTCGTTGAACCGGGCAGCGTCCGCTGCCTCTTTCCCGACACTTCAGCGGAGGAACTTATGGTTTCCGGTTATCACACTCTGATGGACATCTTTTATCGTGGCGCAATGTGGCTGGCGGGGCTGGCTTTATTACTGATGGTGGCGGTCATTCCCATCGGTATTTTCGCCCGCTACGTCCTGAACAGCGCCCTCTCCTGGCCTGAACCCATCGCCATTATGTGCATGGTGACATTCACCTTTATCGGTGCCGCCGTCAGCTACCGCGCGGGTTCGCATATTGTAGTGGCGATGGTCACGGACCGTCTGCCGCCTGCCCTGCAAAAGTTTTCTGCCTTGCTTTCTGACCTGATGATGCTGGCTATCAGCATTTTTATTTTCTGGTACAGCCTGCAACTGTGCAGCGAACTCTGGCAGCAACCCGTGGCGGAATTCCCGCTGCTGACCGCCGGGCAAACCTACCTTCCTCTGCCGGTGGGTTCGGCGCTGACCCTCTTATTTATTATTGAGCAGATTATCTCAGGCCCGCAGCACAAGCGGCCGATGGTGATGCTGGGCAATTCTGAAGCCTGAGCCGGAGCCTTTTATGGATGCATTAATTTTACTGTTAACGCTCGGCGTCATGCTGGCTGTCGGCGTGCCGGTAGCGTACGCCGTCGGGCTGAGCGCGCTGGCCGGTGCCTGGTGGATTGACCTGCCTTTCGAAGCGCTGATGATTCAACTGACCAACGGCGTGAACAAGTTTTCGCTGCTGGCGATCCCGTTCTTTATTCTGGCGGGCGCGATTATGGCCGAAGGCGGCATTGCCCGCAGGCTGGTGAGTTTTGCGTATATCTTTGTCGGGTTTATCCGCGGCGGCCTGTCGCTGGTGAACATCGTGGCATCGACATTTTTCGGGGCGATTTCCGGTTCTTCGGTAGCAGATACCGCATCGATTGGTTCTGTGATGATCCCGGAGATGGAGAAAAAAGGGTATCCCCGTGATTTCGCCGCCGCCGTCACCGCCAGCGGTTCGGTGCAGGCGATTCTGACGCCGCCGAGCCATAACTCGGTGATTTACTCGCTGGCCACCGGCGGCACGGTCTCAATTGCTGCGCTGTTTATCGCCGGTATTCTGCCCGGTTTATTGCTCAGCCTGACGCTGATGGTGATGTGCATACTGTTCGCGCACAAACGCGGTTATCCGAAAGGCGAACGGGTGCCGTTCCGTCAGGCATTGAAGATTTTTATCGACACGCTGTGGGGGCTGATGACAGTAGTCATCATCATGGGCGGGATCCTCAGCGGGATTTTCACCGCCACAGAATCCGCTGCCATCGCCTGCCTGTGGTCATTCTTCGTAACGATGTTCATCTACCGCGACTATAAATGGAGCGAACTGCCAAAACTGATGTACCGCACGGTGAAAACCGTCAGTATCGTGATGATCCTGATTGGCTTCGCCGCCAGCTTTGGCGCTGTCATGACGTATATGCAGTTGCCGATGCGGATCACTGAGTTCTTCACCTCGATCTCAGATAATAAGTACGTGATCCTCATGTGGATCAACATCATGCTTCTGCTGATTGGCACGCTGATGGACATGGCGCCGATTATCCTGATCCTCACGCCGGTGCTTCTGCCGGTGATTTTGTCACTCGGCATCGACCCGGTACATTTCGGGATGATCATGCTGGTGAACCTCGGGATCGGCCTGATCACGCCACCGGTCGGCTCCGTGCTGTTTGTTGCCAGCGCCGTGAGTAAGCAGAGCATCGAAAAAGTCGTGAAAGCTATGCTGCCGTTTTACTGCGTGCTGTTTATGGTGCTGATGGTCGTAACGTACATTCCGTCGATTTCGCTGTTCCTGCCCAAACTGTTCGGTGTTTACACCGGATAACCGCTCCTTTCAGCCCGTCTTCCGCGACGGGCTTTTGTTTTGGCTGAAATTTTCTCATCCAACCGGCAAAAACCTGACCCGTCAAATTCATCATGTTAAGTTAATTGCATATCAGCCGCTGCCACAGAGCGCGGGTCTACAAGGCTAAACAGGGTGAAATGCGGATTATGTCGTCTAAAAAAATCGAAACCGCGCTGGTCAGCGCCGGGCGGGACAAAAAGTACACACAAGGTTCAGTGAATGCCGTGATCCAGCGCGCTTCATCGCTGGTGTTTGAAACCGTGGCCGATAAAAAACACGCCACCGCCAACCGCGCCAACGGCGAACTGTTTTACGGACGCCGCGGCACCCTGACGCATTTCTCCCTGCAACAGGCCATGGTTGAGCTTGAAGGTGGCGCGGGATGCGCGCTTTATCCGTGCGGCGCCGCGGCGGTCAGCAATGCGGTGTTGTCGTTTGTGGGCACCGGCGATCATATTCTGGTGGCCGGTTCCGCTTACGAACCCACACAAGATTTCTGCGAAAAAGTGCTGAAAAAACTCGGCGTCTCCACCACCTATTTCCGCGCGGACATTGGCGCAGAGTTAGATTCGCTGATGCAGCCCAATACCAAAGTCGTGTTCCTCGAATCACCGGGCTCTATCACCCTGGAAGTCCCGGATATTCCGGCGATGGTGAAAGCAGTGCGCGCCGTGTCTCCGGACGTGGTGATCATGATCGACAACACCTGGGCGGCGGGCATTCTGTTCAAAGCGCTGGAATTTGATATCGATATTTCGATTCAGGCCGGAACCAAATATATCGTCGGCCATTCCGACGCCATGATTGGTACGGCGGTATCCAACGAACGTTGCTGGGAACAGTTGCGCGAGCACTCTTATCTGATGGGGCAAATGGTTGACGCCGACACCGCGTACGTCGCCAGCCGCGGGCTGCGGACGATGGGCGTGCGGCTGAAACAGCATGAAGAAAGCAGCATTCGTATCGCGCAATGGCTGGCGGAACGTCCGGAAGTGGAAACCGTGAACCATCCGGCGTTACCGGGCAGTAAAGGCCACGAATTCTGGAAGCGCGATTTCACCGGGAGCTGTGGTTTGTTCTCGTTCATCCTGAAGCAGCGCCTGAGCAAACAGCAGCTTTCCGACTACCTCGATCACTTCGAACATTTCAGTATGGCCTATTCCTGGGGCGGTTTTGAATCGCTGGTTCTGGCCAATCAGCCGGAAGAAATTCAGGCGATCCGTCCGGCAGAAACCGTTGATTTTGCCGGTACGCTGGTGCGTCTTCATATCGGGCTGGAAAATAGCGATGACCTGATCGCCGACCTTTCTGCCGCATTTGAGAGAATTGCGGCAGAAAGGTCGGGAGAGATTGCGACACACCGCGCAGATCGGTAAGGTATCTGTCGGATTTTCATTCGCAAAATGAGAATAATCTGTAAACTCTACCTATGGCTCCGGTGAACTATCGCCGGAGTGTTCTGTCTTTTTACAGCCGCCTCAGATCAACATACGGACAAGGGATCCTTGGTACACTGGCAAGTGACAGTTTTTAATGATTAGCAACAGGACAGAATATGGCAGTTATTTGCGACATTTTTCATGCACTCTGGCGGCATGATTTCAGTATGCTCGCCGACCCGAATCTTCTTTGGGTTATCTACGCTGTACTGTTCACGACGCTGTTTCTTGAAAACGGACTTCTTCCCGCTTCTTTCCTGCCGGGTGACAGCCTTCTGCTGTTGACCGGTGCGCTCATCGCCAAAGGCGTGATGAGCTTTATTCCGACCATGATTATTCTGGTGACCGCCGCCAGTCTCGGCTGCTGGCTGAGCTACATTCAGGGGCGCTGGCTCGGACACACGAAAATGGTCAAAGGCTGGTTGTTACAGCTTCCCGCACATTATCATCAGCGCGCGCACCAGATGTTCACCCGTCACGGGCTGATGGCGCTGCTGGCTGGCCGTTTTCTGGCATTCGTCCGCACGTTATTACCGACAATCGCCGGCATTTCCGGCCTGAACAATGCCCGCTTTCAGTTCTTTAACTGGCTGAGCGCCATTTTGTGGGTAGGCGTAGTGATCTCCCTGGGCTTCGCGCTGAGCCATATTCCGGTCGTGAAGCGCCATGAGGATCAGGTCATGGCGGGGCTGATGATTTTACCGGTTCTGCTGCTGTTTATCGGGCTGGCCGGGGGATTGCTGGTGGTGTGGAAAAAACGTAAATGCCGTTTCTGAGCACGCAAATCACGCTTTAAACGCCACATCCGCCAGCGCTAAAACGCCCGAACTGCCTTCGCGCAGGCGGGCCATTTCATCGCTCGGCGTCACCCCAAAATAGCGCTTAAACTCGCGGCTGAACTGCGATGCGCTTTCATATCCCACCTGCAACGCCGCCACGCTGGCTTTCACGCCGTCATAAATCATCAGCATTCGCGCTTTGTGCAGCCGGTAGGTTTTCAGATACTGCAAAGGTGACGTGCTGGTCACCGCTTTAAAGTTGTGGTGAAACGCCGAAATACTCATGTTCACTTCGCTCGCCAGCGCTTCCACACTAAGGTTCTCCGCATACTGCGCTTCGATACGGCGCAGGGATTTGGCTATCTGGCTAAAGTGTGTGTGGCGGTTAACCAGCGCCTGTAGCGCACCGCCGTTTTCACTGGTCAGGATAAAGAACAAAATTTCGCGGATAATCTTCGGCCCCAGAATACGGGCGTGAAGCGGTTTATCCAGGACGCTCAGCAGGCGTTCGGTTGCACACAAAATATCATCGTCCAGAACCCCCGAATTGATACCGGTAGAAGAGTCTTTCTGCCGCGCCATGGTTTCATCGCCCATGTCCATCAGCAAATCCTGCAACATCAGCGTATCGATGCTGATCTGGATCCCGGCCAGCGGCTCTTCTGGGCTACTGAACGTTTCACATTCAAATGGCAGCGGAACGGTCAGCATCAGGTAATTATGCGGATCATAAGAGAAGGTTTTCTTGCCCAGATAACCAACTTTGCGGCCCTGAAAGAGGATCACCACGCCAGGATTGTACAAAACCGGCTGGCGCGGATGGTAACGTGTGGTATACATCAACATAACCTGCGGCACAGCCGACGGACTGAGTTTATTACTCCCGCTAAGATGCGCCACCCTTGCCGCCAGACGGGCGCACAAGCTGTCCACATTTTCCATTATTCCTGCTCCGGATTGACGATAAACTGGCATCAATTTTGCCACAGGCGTTTCATTTTCTACAGAGACTTGCAGGATCAGGCAAGACTCTGGCAGAAATGTGCATCTTCCTTGCGGCGATTTTCTCTTACAGTTAATCCCTCTTTCCGCAGGCGCATCTTCCTGCACAAATGCAGTGAACTGCTAGTCTGTATGAACGCACCTTTCATACGCTGTTCATGACAACCGTTTTGTCACCGGCCCGATTTCTCAATAACTCCCTAATTTTCAAAAACTCAATGTCAGGAGAGAATTATGTCTGCACCTACCGCTGCCGAAAATACGTTTAACGCCTGGGCCGCCGCCGGTCCGAATCAGCCTCTTGAAGCTTTTCAGTTCGACGCCGGTCCGATTGGTGACGAAGAAATTGAAGTCGCCATTGATTACTGCGGCGTCTGCCACTCCGATCTCTCGATGCTCAATAACGACTGGGGCATCACCCAATATCCGTTCGTTCCGGGCCATGAAGTGGTCGGTAAAATTGTCAAAATCGGCGACCATGCGCGCAACAAAGGGCTGAAAGTTGGCCAGATTGTGGGCGTGGGCTGGAACCGTGGCAGCTGTATGCACTGCCATCCTTGTATGTCTGGCGACCAGCATCTTTGCCACGATGTTGAAGCCACAATTATTGGTCATCACGGCGGCTTCGCGGATCGCATCCGCAGTCACTGGGCGTGGGCGATCCCGCTTCCGGAAGGTGTGGACGTCACCAGCGCGGGCCCGTTGTTCTGCGGCGGCATCACCGTGTTTAACCCGCTGTTGCAGTTTGGCGTTTTGCCAACGCACCGCGTGGGTGTCGTCGGTATCGGCGGTTTAGGCCACATGGCGCTGCGCTTCCTGAATGCGTGGGGCTGCGAAGTCACGGCGTTTACCTCGTCTCTGGCAAAACGTGATGAAGCTCTGTCCCTCGGCGCACATCGTGTGGTCGCCACCCGCGACAGCGATGAACTGAAGAAAATCGCCGGTGAACTGGATTTCATCATGGTGACGGCCAACGCCTCACTGGACTGGGATGCCTTTATCGGCACGCTGGCACCGAAAGGCCGCCTGCACTTTGTGGGCGTCGTACCGGAAGCCGTTCCGCTGCACGTTATGGCGTTAATCAGCAAACAGGCCGAAGTTTCCGGCTCACCGACCGGCGCGCCTTCCCGTCTGGCAGACATGCTGGCGTTCTGCGCCCGTCACCAGATTACGCCACAAGTTGAGCACTTTCCGCTGAGCAAAATTAACGATGCAGTGGAACATCTGCACGAAGGAAAAGCGCGCTATCGCGTCGTTCTGGATATGAACGCGTAACAAGCGTTCGCAATAAAATAAGTAGCCTGCTCAGCAAGATGACGTTTCGTTAACTAGACTTAACGTCAGGCTGAAGCCTTCATTACTCTGTGCCCGTGCTTTGCGGCGGGCACTCTGCCCTGATAGGAGAACCTCATGGCAACGCAACCCATCATTAAACTTCACGATGGCAACCTGATGCCTCAGTTAGGACTTGGTGTATGGAAAGCCAGTAATCAGGAAGCCACCAGCGCGGTGAAAACGGCCATTGAAACCGGCTACCGTCACATCGATACGGCTGCTATCTACAAAAACGAGGAAGGCGTTGGCGAAGCGATTGCCGCCAATCTCGTTCCCCGCGAAGAGCTGTTTATTACCACCAAGCTATGGAATGACGATCAGCTGAATGCGCCAAAAGCGCTGGAAACCAGCCTTAAAAAGCTGAGAACCGATTACGTTGATTTGTATCTGATCCACTGGCCACAGCCAGCGCAAGGCCATTATGTCGATGCGTGGAAAGCGCTGCTGAAACTGAAAGAACAAGGGCTGGCGAAAAGCGTCGGCGTCTGTAATTTCCCGCTCGAACATTTGCAGAAGCTGAAAGATGAAACCGGTATTTTCCCGGTGGTAAACCAGATTGAGCTTCACCCGCTGATGCAACAGCGCCAGCTGCACGCCTGGAACGCCACACACACTATCGCGACTGAATCCTGGAGCCCGCTGGCACAGGGTGGCGAAGGTGTGTTTGATCAGCCACTGATTCAGAAACTGGCTGAGAAATACAATAAAACGCCGGCGCAGATTGTCATTCGCTGGCATCTGGACAACGGGCTGATTGTTATCCCGAAATCCGTGACGCCAAAACGCATCCGCGAAAACTTCGACGTGTTTGATTTCAGGCTGGAGAAAGAAGAACTGGCTGAGGTCACCAAGCTGGATAAAGAGCAGCGTCTGGGGCCGGATCCGGCGAAAGACCTGTAATTTTCCCACTGCTGTAAACAAAAAACCCGCCACTGGCGGGTTTTCTTTTGGTGCTAAGTTATCCTGCTATTACATCGAAGGCTGAACCAGCATATTGCCTGCAGATCCGCGGTCGGCGAGTTCGAGGGTTCCGCTGCGGTAGATGAACGGGAAATGGTCATACGAAGGTTGGTTGAAAAACACCAGCAATTCTACGTCGCCATCTACCCAGACGGTGTCCTTGAATCCAGCATCTTCCACCAGTGGTGCCGCGCCGTTCACGCTTTTCACCAGGAAAGAGACGCCTTCGACATGGAAGGTCTGCGGCATATCCGCATGTACTGTCCAGCGTTCCCACGTCCCTTGCTGCGCGGTCAGGTCAAGACGGTTTATGTCCCACATCGCGCCATTAATGCCCGGCTGGCTGTCTCCAAGACGCAGGTCACGGCTGCGAACCACATTGCCCGTCAGGATTTGATCAGCCAGTAAACGCATCGGCAGATTATCCGTCACCAGCGGCAACAGGCCGGTCGGTTTGAGCGTCAGGACAATGGTAGAAACCAGAATGCTCGACGGCTCAAACAGGCCGCGCAGTCTGTCCATTACACCCGCCGCATCGCCCGCGGTAATCGACACTTCCTCACCCTGCGACATATCCACCAGCACTTCGCGACGTTCACCCGGCCCGAGCGACAGACGTTTCACCGTCATCGGGGCAGGCAGGAAGCCGAGGTCAGAGGCGACGACGTGGAACGCACGGTTATCAGTCATGCTCAGTTCATAACGGCGCGCATTCGACGCATTCAGTAAACGCAAACGCACCCAGCCGCGTGACACTTCGACATACGGGCTTTGTACGCCGTTGACCAGCATGGTATCGCCAAAGAAACCGCCGGAAGCCGGGGTGTCATATTGCGGCACGCCAAAACCATCAAGACGTTTGTCCTGAATGATCAGCGGGAAATCATCAACGCCGTAATGATTGGGCAATGGCAGATTTTTACTGACTTCATCCTCAACAATCCACATTCCCGCCAACCCGTTATAGACGTGCGGCGCCATGCGGTTGGGCGTATTGGCGTGATACCAGCAGGTGGCAGCTGCCTGACGGATGGGCAATACCGGCGACCAGTCAACGCCAGGCTGCATCATGCGCGCCGCGCCACCGGTCAGCGTTCCCGGCTCCATTAATCCGCTGATGGTCATCGACACGGGTTCAGCCAGGCGGTTGCTGTAGATAAGTTTAACGTCATCACCGTTATGCACTTTGACCGTAGGGCCAAGATACATGCCATTGATGCCCCACACCGGCGCTTTAGCACCACCAAGGAATGACCAGTGGGCCGCCTGTAACGTCAGAAACAGCGGTTGTCCACGGCGGGATTCCAGCAGCGGGGGAACGGGTAATGCCGGTTGCGAACCACTCGCTTCTGCTTTGAATGGCAGAGCACCTGCGGCAAGAGCCACGCCGGAGGCTTGCAGGAACGAGCGACGACTGAGTGACATATCTTCTCCATGAAAACAAAATCAAGAGCTGTGTTAATTACCATCGCCATCAATGGCAACAGAATTTCTGCTCTGACGCCGCCGGGCCGCAGGAATATCAAAACCTGCAACACGTGTCATCAGGGCGTAAATAAAAAACGCTATTATTTTTTTGCCGCGGCTTCGCGCTGTGCGACTTCGGCGTCCAGCTCAGCGATTTTATCCGCCATGACCTGACGGCAGTGTTCGGACAGTTCGCGCAGACGATCTTTGGTATAACCGGTGGTATCGATAGGTGGCAGCATTTCCACAATCACCAGTCCGTTAGACCAGCGGTTGAGCTTCACCTTGTTACTGGTGTTCGACACGCAAATCGGCACGATCGGCACACCGGCGGCGATAGCGGCGTGGAATGCCCCAGTTTTAAACGGCATCAGGCCACGCCCCCGGCTGCGGGTACCTTCCGGGAACATCCAGATCGACAGGTTCTTTTTCTTAATCTGCGCCACGACCTGAGCAATAGTCCCATGCGCTTTGGCGCGGTTATCACGGTCAATCAGCAGGTTACCGGTCAGCCAGTACAACTGACCAAAGAACGGGATCCACGCCAGACTTTTTTTGCCGACGGTCACCGTGCCTGGCATCACAACAGAAGACGCAGTCACCATATCGTAGTTGTTCTGATGATTAGCAATGTAGATACATTTACCGTTCGTCGCCGCATCAGCCGGAATGCGCTTTTCTACGGTCAGACCAAAAACAGGTGCCAGACGGCCAAACAGCTTACCAAACGTCGCCACATGTTTCGGGTTACGCGGGCTGAAAAGACAATATATGGAGCCAAAAACACAGACCAGAATCGAGTAAACCACCACGATAATCAGACGCAAAATAAATAACATAACATCCTCTTAAAACTACAGCCGAAGCCGGTAAGAAACCTGTGCAGTTTCGCTCCCTGTGCGGAGAACTATTCTCAAGCCTCATTCAACACCGCACAACGGTTTTATTAATACAAATGTAAAATCTTTGCACTGCACAACAGTCTCAGGCCACTGCATTCCCTTAAAAAGAGTTCAGGGCACAAATGTGCCCTGACTGGATAAGGTCAACAGCCGTTTTATTCTTCGCTGTCACCACCGGCAGCACGGACAGGCGCGTCCACTTCAACGCGATCAACCCGTTGCAGGCCGCGTGGCAGAAGCGTTCCTTTGCGACCGCGTTCTGCACGGAATTTCTGTAACTCTTCCGGACGGATCACCAGTTTGCGCTTGCCGACGTGCAGCGTAATGGACGTTTGCGGCGGCAGAACCAGTAGCCAGGCCAATTTGTCTTCGCCACTCGCTGCCTGCGCCGAAGGAATGGAAACAATTTTGTTACCTTTACCTTTCGACAATTGCGGCAAATCAGCCACCGGGAACAGCAGCATACGGCCTGCGGCAGTGAGCGACAGCAGCATGTCATCGTTGCCGCTGATTTCAATCGGGGCGAACGCTTTGGCGTTGTCCGGCAGGGTAATCATGGCCTTACCGGCACGGTTACGCGCCACTAAGTCGCTGAAGGTACACACGAAACCGTAACCGGCATCGGAAGCCATCAGCAATTTCTGATCGTCGGACGCCATCAGAACGTGTTCGATAGTTGCACCCGGCGGCGGCGTGAGTTTACCGGTCAGCGGCTCGCCCTGCCCGCGTGCCGAAGGCAGCGTCGTCGGATCAAGCGCGTAACTGCGTCCGGTGGAATCCATAAACACCACCGGCTGATTGCTCTTACCTTTCGCGGCGGCGCGGAAACTATCACCCGCTTTGTAGCTCAGGCCGGAAGCATCAATATCGTGGCCTTTAGCACTGCGCACCCAGCCAGATTCGGAAAGCACAATGGTCACCGGCTCGGACGGCACAATGTCGTGCTCGCTCATGGCTTTAGCTTCTTCGCGCTCGGTGATTGGCGAACGACGCTCGTCACCAAAGGCTTCGGCATCGGCCTGAATTTCTTTGCGGATCAGCGTGCTGAGTTTGCGTTCTGACGCCAAAAGCGCCTGAAGCTGATCGCGCTCTTTCGCCAGTTCGTCCTGTTCGCCGCGAATTTTGGTTTCTTCGAGTTTTGCCAAATGGCGTAATTTCAACTCAAGGATGGCTTCCGCCTGCGTATCCGATAATTCGAAACGCTGCATGAGCACTGGTTTCGGCTCATCTTCGGTACGGATGATATGAATGACTTCGTCGATATTGAGGAACGCAACCAGCAAACCTTCGAGGATGTGCAGGCGTTTCAGCACTTTATCGAGACGGAAATTCAGACGACGACGCACGGTATCACGACGATAGGCCAGCCATTCGGTCAGGATTTCCACCAGCCCTTTCACCTGCGGACGGTGATCCAGGCCAATCATGTTCATGTTGATACGGTAGCTGCGTTCCAGATCCGTGGTCGCGAACAGATGGTTCATGACCTGATCAAGATCGATACGGTTGGAACGCGGCACCACGACCAGACGCGTCGGGTTTTCGTGATCCGATTCGTCGCGCAGATCTTCAACCATCGGCAGTTTCTTGGCACGCATCTGGCTGGCGATTTGCTCGAGCACTTTTGCGCCGGAAACCTGATGCGGCAATGCGGTGATGACCGCGCTGCCGTCTTCTTTGTGCCAGACCGCACGCATGCGCACCGAGCCTTTGCCCGATTCGTACATTTTGCGGATTTCGTTGCGCGGCGTGATGATTTCAGCTTCGGTCGGGAAGTCCGGCCCCTGAACAAATTCGAGCAAATCTTCGAGAGAACTGCCCGGTTTTTCCAGCAGTGCGACCGCAGCAGCGGCGACTTCGCGGATGTTGTGCGGCGGAATATCTGTCGCCATACCCACGGCAATACCGGTGGTGCCGTTAAGCAGAATGTTCGGCAGACGTGCAGGCAGCATTTTCGGCTCCTGCATGGTGCCGTCAAAGTTCGGGACGTAGTCGACCGTTCCCTGACCTAATTCGCGTAACAGAACTTCCGCATATTTCGACAGGCGCGATTCGGTATAACGCATTGCGGCGAAGGATTTCGGGTCATCCGGTGCACCCCAGTTCCCCTGTCCGTCAACCAGCGGATAACGGTAAGAGAACGGCTGCGCCATCAGCACCATCGCTTCGTAGCAGGCGCTGTCGCCGTGCGGATGGTATTTACCCAGCACGTCACCGACGGTACGTGCTGATTTTTTGAATTTGGCGTTATTGCTCAGGCCCAGCTCGGACATCGCATAAATAATACGGCGCTGTACCGGCTTCAGCCCGTCGCCGATAAACGGCAGCGCGCGGTCCATGATGACGTACATGGAATAGTTGAGATAGGCGTTCTCGGTAAACGTGTGCAGTGCTAAACGCTCTGTTCCGTCATGAGTCATTTCGCTCATTGATGTTTAATCCTCAGACCCGTGGCGTTATCGTTTTGGAAATTAAGGAAGCTTGCACCCGCGGGCGCGCAAAGACGGCTGCCGCAGGGCAATGATGTTCGCGATAGTACATCATCTGCCGCATGGCTGTCACAGTTGCTGTGTTTGTGCGGGATTTTTAAGCGGTTTTGAGAACGCCAGATGGCGAAATCCAACGTCTTTTCTTGTCATTATTGCATCTGAGTCAATAGTCTTGTGCGCAATATCACATTTTTCCGCCCTGCGGAGTTGGGTACACTATGTGATAACAGCCTGAGAGCCAGAATTCAATTTAAGGAAAAGACCATGAGCAATATCCTGATTATCAATGCCGGCAAGACTTTTGCCCATTCAAAAGGCGCCCTGAACAACAGCCTGACTGACGTCGCCAGCAGCTTCCTGCGTGACGCGGGCCACGACGTGCGCGTCACCGTTCTCGAAGAGGGTTACGACGTACAGACCGAAATCGAAAGTTATCTGTGGGCTGACGCCATCATTTATCAGCAGCCAGGCTGGTGGATGGGCATGCCGTGGACGCTGAAAAAATACGTCGATGAAGTCTTCACCGAAGGCCACGGTAAACTGTACGCCAGCGATGGCCGTACCCGTTCTGATGAGTCCAAAAAATACGGCTCTGGTGGCTTGTTGCAGGGTAAAAGCTACATGCTTTCTGTCACCTGGAATGCCCCGCTGGAAGCCTTCGAAGATAAAGAGCAGTTCTTCCACGGCGTTGGCGTCGATGGCGTTTATCTGGCGCAGCACAAAGCCAACCAGTTCATCGGCCTGGATACCCTGCCAACCTTCATGTGCAATGACGTGATCAAACAACCTGATGTTGAACGTGATTTCGCCAACTACCGCGCTCACCTTGAAAATGTGTTCGGTCAGGCCTAAGGTAAAAAGTCACCCGGGAAAGAGGTATTTATGATTACCGTTATTGCTGAAATCAAAGTAAAACCAGGCCGTCGCGATTCGGTTATGGAAAAAATCACAGCGCTGCTGCCAAGCGTTCTCGCCGAGAAAGGCTGCCATCGCTATGAACCTTACGTTGATTTCAACGGTCAGGTTCCGTGGCGTAAAACCGCTCCGGATTCTATTTTCA
This sequence comes from Rahnella selenatireducens, assembly GCF_046449555.1. NCBI lineage: Bacteria > Pseudomonadati > Pseudomonadota > Gammaproteobacteria > Enterobacterales > Yersiniaceae > Rahnella > Rahnella selenatireducens. The sequence goes on along the minus strand of NZ_JBKEZJ010000022.1, from coordinate 22,623 downwards.
TGCTGGAAGACTGGGAAAGCCTGGCGCATCTCGAAGCGCATCAACAGGCCGATCATATGGACAAACATCGCGAAAACATCAAAGCCGATGTGCAGGATGTGGTGATCCATATTATTGAGAAAGCCTGAACGTCTGACGGGCTTGACTAAAAAAATGCCGGAGCTGCAAAGCATCCGGCATTTTTTATGCGGCAATCTGAAAGATCAAACGTCCAGTTCGGCGGTGTCGCCTTTTTCCTGCAACCAGTTACGGCGATCTTCAGAACGTTTCTTCGCCAGCAACATATCCATCATGCGCAGCGTCTGATCGATATCGTCTTCGTCGATGGTCAGCTGCACCAGACGACGGGTATTAGGATCGAGCGTGGTTTCGCGCAGTTGCAGAGGGTTCATTTCACCCAGACCTTTAAAGCGCTGAACGTTCGGCTTGCCTTTCTTGCGTTTCAGCTGATCCAGCACGCCTTCTTTTTCCTGCTCGTCCAGCGCATAGAACACTTCCTTGCCCAGATCGATACGGTATAAAGGCGGCATCGCCACATACACGTGACCACCACGAACTAGCGAACGGAAGTGACGGACAAACAGCGCACACAGCAAGGTGGCGATGTGCAAACCGTCGGAGTCCGCATCCGCAAGGATGCAAATCTTGCCGTAACGCAGCTGGCTAAGATCTTCACTGTCCGGATCAATACCGATCGCCACGGAAATATCGTGAACTTCCTGCGAGGCCAGCACTTCATCGGAAGAGACTTCCCACGTGTTAAGGATCTTCCCTTTCAGCGGCATGATCGCCTGATATTCACGGTCACGCGCTTGTTTGGCAGAACCGCCTGCGGAATCCCCTTCCACCAGGAACAGTTCGGTCATGTTCAGATCTTGCGACGTACAGTCCGCCAGTTTGCCCGGCAGCGCCGGGCCGCTGGTCAGTTTCTTACGCACCACTTTTTTGGCGGCACGCAGACGTCGCTGAGCGCTGGAAATACACAGCTCGGCCAGCTGTTCTGCAGCCTGTACGTTCTGATTCAGCCACAGGCTAAACGCATCTTTCACCACGCCGGAAACAAAAGCGGCGCACTGACGTGAAGACAGGCGTTCTTTGGTCTGGCCGGCGAATTGCGGATCCTGCATTTTCACCGAAAGCACATACGCGCAGCGCTCCCAGATATCTTCCGCTGACAATTTTACGCCGCGCGGCAGGATGTTACGGAATTCACAGAATTCGCGCATGGCATCCAGCAGACCCTGACGCAGACCATTGACGTGCGTACCGCCCTGCATGGTCGGGATCAGGTTGACGTAGCTTTCCGTCAGGAGTTCACCGCCTTCCGGCAGCCACAGCAACGCCCAGTCAACCGCTTCGGTGTCACCGGCAAACGTACCGACGAATGCTTTTTCAGGCAGCGTAATCAGGCCGTTCACCGCTTCCATCAGGTAGTCGGTCAGACCGTCTTCATAACACCAGCGTTGCTCGGTGTTATTCACTTTGTCTTTGAAAATGATTTCAGCGCCAGGGCACAGTACGGCTTTTGCTTTGAGCAAATGGCTGAGGCGGCTGACCGAAAAACGCGGGCTGTCGAAGAAACTGCCGTCAGGCCAGAAATGTACGCTGGTACCGGTAGTGCGTTTACCGCAGGTGCCGGTGACGTGCAAATCTTCAACTTTGTCGCCGTTTTCAAACGCCATTTCATACACTTCTCCGCCGCGTTTTACCGCCACTTCGACACGTTTGGATAAGGCATTCACCACCGAAATCCCCACGCCGTGCAGGCCGCCGGAGAATTGATAGTTTTTATTGGAGAATTTACCGCCAGCGTGCAAACGGCAGAAGATCAGTTCAACAGCTGGCACGCCTTCTTCCGGGTGGATATCCACCGGCATGCCGCGGCCATCGTCAATGACTTCGAGAGACTGATCTTCATGGAGGATCACTTCGATACGCTTTGCGTGACCGGCTAATGCCTCATCGACGCTGTTATCTATGACTTCCTGGCCGAGGTGATTTGGCCGGGTGGTATCGGTATACATGCCCGGACGGCGGCGCACCGGTTCGAGTCCGCTGAGGACCTCTATGGAATCCGCGTTATAAGTTGATTGGCTCATCGTTGATTATTCGTGGCTCATAGGTTTGTGGGCTAACGATACAGTATTTGGGCGGGCGGAAGCACTGGCAGCAAGCAGACGCGAAACATGCGGGGAAAACGTCACCCTGACGATGTTAGTCTGCCGCGAGCTCAAGAAAATCTACAATCGGCGAAAAATAGCGTTCAAAGCCGACAAATGCATGATTTCCTTCAGGTTCGACCGTTTGGCGACAGGCAGTGTAATACGCCACAGCCTGACGGTAATCGAGGATTTCATCGCCCGTTTGTTGCAGTAACCAGAGTAAATCCGGCGACTCCAGCGGTTCAATCTGCATGACTTTCAGATCGTAAACGTGGCGTGACTCTAACACATATTGCTGGCCGGTGTAGGGGTTCTCGTTTTGCCCGAGGAAGTCGATCAGCAGTTCATACGGTTTCACGGCGGGGTTAACCACCACCGCGGGTACGGCAAAACATTGCGACAACCAGGTGGCGTAATACCCGCCCAGCGAGGAACCGACAATGCCCAGCTTTTTACCCGCATGACGGATCACTAAGTTTTCAAGCTGCTCAGCCGCATCGACCGGATACGGCGGTAATTGCGGAACCACCATGTCGATTTCAGGATGGTTCTGCGCCAGCCAGTTTTTAAGCGACGTGGCTTTAGCCGAGTTCGGTGAACTGTTGAAACCGTGCAGGTAAAGTAAGGTATTCATTCGTACCCGTCCGACTCAGTGTCAGGATGAAACTCGCTGGTTTCCAGACGGAAAACCTGGGTTTCGACACGGCCATCTGGATACAAATCGAGATAACGCCAGCCCGGTGCGACGGTATCAATCGTAAAATTGGTGCAATGCGGTTTGAACTGGACGCAGGTAGACGGCGTGGCGTACAGGCGACGTCCGTACCAGTCGAGATCCAGCTCCTGGTGAATGTGGCCGCACAAAAGCGTGTTCACTTTCGGGTAATTCACCAGAACATTCGCCAGCATGTGCGCGTTACGCAGGCTGTGCTGATCAAGCCAGGTACAACCCGACGGCAGCGGATGGTGATGAAGCATCAGCAGGGTAAAGCGATCGGGATAGGTGTTCAGGCAACGCTCCATCCATTCCAGCTGATACTCGCTCAGCTCTCCGTGCGGCACGCCGAAAACCTGCGTATCGAGCAGAATTATCTGCCAGTCTTCACCGAGAAGGACATGTTTAGAGGGGCTGATCCCGGCATCCTGCAAAGCATTCACCATTGCAGGCTGGAAATCGTGGTTGCCGGGCAACCAGACACAGGGTGCCGCCAGTTCGCTGATGCCACGGGCAAACTGATGGTAGGCTTCCACCGACTGATCCTGAGCCAGGTCACCTGTTGCCGCGATGATATCGACTTCGCGCTGCTGTGCTTTTATAGCGTCCAACACCGCGCGATAGCTGTTAAACGTATTCACGCCCAGCAGTGTCTCATCTTCACCGGCAAAAAGATGGGTATCTGTAATCTGTAGAATTCTGACTTTGGCCCCATTCACCAAAGGCAGTTTAAACAGGCTTTCCAAATCGTTTCCTTTGTTGTTGAAGTCTGTCTAACACACCGGAATTGCCATCGCTCCGTGCGCAAGGCAATAACGCAGCCAGTCCGCCAGGAACTGGTTAATTTGATGCTTTTCATCACGCTGATGCAACTTTTTATTAGGGTAATCATAGCGTGCTTTGAAGCGAAAGATCTGCTGACTCGCACACACTTCGGCCACCATGGCGTCGTGATACAGGCGAACCGTCAGCGAAGGCAGGCTCCAGTAACTGACGGCCGGTGCGGTCTGTTTGATTTCCACCAGCGACGTATAGCGCGTTGATTCGAGGATCGTCAGGCAATAAGTGGCGCTACTCACCTGATATGTCACTGTTTCACCGGGCTCATCGGTACGCGGCATCAAACGGCGCAATTGTGCGAAATTGGTTTCGCACAATCTCATCATTTCAGGGAAATCAGGGGTATAGCGCTTAATCATTCGTTGGCCCACTCTTTTATCAGGGATTCATGGTGTAGCTGCAGCCATTGCAGGGCAATCACTGATGCCGCATTATCTATCGCTCCCTCTTCCACCCAGCGGTAAGCCTGTTCGCGGCTCACAACATGCACCCGGATGTCTTCATTTTCTGCTTTCAGACCGTGAATTCCTTCTGCCGTTGTCGCATCGACTTCGCCGACCATGATAGAAAGACGCTCGCTGGTTCCGCCCGGGCTGGCCAGGTAATTCAGAGCCGGTTTACAGCGTTTTACCACAATGTTCGCTTCTTCGAGTGCTTCACGGCGGGCGACATCTTCGACTGTCTCGCCCTCTTCAATGATACCGGCGACCATCTCCAGAAGCCATGGGGTATCACTGGAATCAATACATGGGATGCGGATCTGTTCAATCAGCACGACTTCATCGCGCTGCGGATCATAAGGCAGCAACACCGCCGCATGGCCCCTTTCGAAAACTTCACGCACAACTTCGCCGCTCATTTCCCCATTAAACAGCCGATGACGAAACCGATATGCAATAATAGAAAAAAAACCTTTATATCGCGTCTCACGTGCAATAATTTCTACATCATCTTTACCGAAACTAATCGGTGAACTTTTGAATGCACACATGGATTGTTTTCCTCTTCCCTCATAAAGGCAATTTATCGTCCTTTGAGGTCAGTTTGATGAAAATGCGTTAATAATAATCAAGGTTGTTTGTGATAGATTTAGGCACATCCTGCGGGGAAGGCACGTTAAGCCAACCTCCCCGCTAGCCTGACTCTGCTAGAATCCGCGTCTATTGGTTTATTTGACTGCGCCACCATACATAACAACATTGCTGCACAACAAGGAATGCAAATGAAGAAACTGCTCCCCCTTCTCATCGGACTCAGCCTGGGCGGCTTCAGTACGATAAGCCAGGCCGAAAACCTGATGCAGGTCTATCAGCAAGCCAGGACGAGTAACCCGGACCTGCGCAAATCCGCTGCTGACCGGGATGCCGCATTCGAAAAAATCAACGAAAGCCGCAGTCCTTTATTACCGCAACTCGGTTTGGGTGCGGATTATGGTTATACCAATGGCTACCGCGATGCGAATGGCGTTAATAGCGATGTAGGCAGTGCCAGCCTGCAATTAACGCAGACCCTTTTTGATATGTCAAAATGGCGCGCCCTGACTTTGCAGGAAAAAACTGCCGGTATTCAGGATGTGTCTTACCAGACGGACCAGCAATCTTTAATCCTGAATTCTGCGACGGCTTATTTCAACGTATTGAGTGCTATTGATTCACTCTCCTATACCGAAGCGCAGAAACAGGCAATTTACCGTCAGTTAGATCAAACCACGCAGCGTTTTAATGTCGGCCTGGTTGCCATCACCGACGTACAAAACGCCCGTTCACAATACGACACCGTATTAGCGAATGAAGTGACCGCACGTAATAATCTGGATAACGCGCTCGAAGCACTGCGTCAGGTTACCGGCGTTTACTATCCGCAACTGTCGTCCCTGAATGTCGATAACTTCAACACCACGCGTCCGCAACCGGTCGCCACGCTGTTGAAAGAAGCCGAAAGCCGTAACCTGAGCTTGCTCTCTGCGCGTCTGTCACAAGATTTGGCACGTGAGCAAATCCGTTATGCGGAAACCGGCCACATGCCAACGGTGGATCTGACCGCGTCTACCGGTATCAGCAACACCAAATACCACGGCGATAAAACCGGCGGTTCGTCCAGCTATCAGGACGCCGATGCGGGCCAGAACAAAGTCGGCCTGAGCTTCTCCCTGCCACTGTACAGCGGCGGTTCTGTAACCTCTCAGGTGAAACAGGCTCAGTACAACTTTGTGGGCGCCAGCGAGCAGCTTGAAAGCGCGCACCGCAGCGTTGTTCAGACCGTACGTTCTTCCTTCAACAACATTTCTGCCTCTATCAGCAGCATCAACGCCTATAAACAAGCCGTTGTTTCTGCTCAGAGTTCTTTGGATGCGATGGAAGCCGGTTATCAGGTTGGTACCCGTACAATCGTTGATGTTCTCGATGCGACCACCACGCTGTATAACGCCAAACAACAGCTTTCCAGCGCACGTTACACGTACCTGATCAACCAGCTGAACATCAAGTCAGCACTGGGTACGCTGAACGAAAGCGATCTGCTGGCACTGAACGGTGCTTTGGGTAAACCTGTGCCAACGGCACCGGATCAGGTTGCACCTGAAACCCCGCAGCAGGACGCCACGGCGGACGGTTATGGCAACAGCACTGCGGCTGCGCCACGTACTGAAAAAGCCAGCGCAACGACCCAAACGCATACCACGAAGAAAAGCGGTAATCCTTTCCAGAACTAAATCTGGCGGATTTCTATTTTCATCGGAACGACCAAGGCAGCCTGAAAAGGCTGCTTTTTTTTTGCCTCCGTCACGCACCTCTGTAAAGTCTCGTAACAATTGCCTTCGCTGCTTTAACAATCACCCGCTTTCCCCTATTCTTAGGCCCTACTGGGAAAGGGCAAAAAAGCCCTACACATGGGATAAGAACGATGAAACGGACACAACACATAAACCTGGCTACCTTCCGTAAATCATGGCGTAGCTCTCGAATCACACCTGTCGCACTGGCGGTCAGCGCCGTCTTTATGTTGTCTGCCTGTGAGAAAACCGACGAAACGGTTTCCTTGTATCAGAATGCTGACGACTGTACGAAAGCCAATCCGTCCGGCAGCACGCAGTGCGTCGATGCCTACAATGCAGCCAAAACAGAAGCGGCAAAAACGGCACCTAAATACGCCAGCCGTGAAGACTGTATTGCTGAGTTCGGCGAAGGCCAGTGTACTCAGGCTCCCGCGCAGGCTGGTGTCGCTTCAGCCGAAGGCCAGAGCAGTGGCAGCATGTGGATGCCTTTGATGGCAGGCTACATGATGGGCCGGATGATGAGCGGCGGCGCTTACGCGCAGCAACCTCTTTTCAGCTCTAAAAACCCGGCCAGCCCGGCAAATGGCAAATTCGTTGATGCCACCGGCAAAAACTATGGCCCGGCAACCGCAGGCGGCCGCACCATGAACGTCCCAAGAACCGCCATGGCACCGAAACCGGCTGTCACAAATACCATTACACGCGGTGGCTTCGGCGACAGCGTTGCCAAACAAACCTCAATGCAACGCAGCTCCTCTGCGGCACCTCGCAGCCCTGGCCGCAGCATGGGTGGCTAAGAGATATAATGAAACGTTTAGCGATTAATGAGCGCCCGGACTGGCGCGAAAAAGCCACGGAGTTTGGCTTCAATTTTCACACCATGTATGGCGAACCCTACTGGTGTGAAGATGCTTATTATCAGTTCACGCTGGCGCAGATTGAAGAGATTGAAGACGCCACTGCCGACATCCATCAGATGTGCTTAAAAGTGGTTGAGCGCGTGGTGAATGACGACAAACTGATGGCGAAATTCCAGATCCCGAAACACGTCTGGGAATTTGTCCGCAGTTCATGGCGCACGCAGCAACCGTCTCTGTATTCCCGTTTGGATCTGGCCTATGACGGAATTAACCCGCCTAAGCTTTTGGAAAATAACGCGGATACGCCGACCTCGCTTTACGAAGCGGCTTTCTTTCAGTGGCTCTGGCTCGAAGATCAAGTCGCTGCGGGGAACTTGCCGCCGGATGCCGATCAGTACAACAGTTTGCAGGAAAAGCTGATCGAACGTTTCAGCGAGCTGAAAAACGAGCACGGTTTTTCGTTGCTACACATTGCCTGTTGTCAGGACACCGAAGAAGATCGCGGCACCGTTCAGTATTTACAGGACTGCGCGCTGGAAGCTGAACTGGCCAGCGAATTCCTGTTTATCGAAGAAATCGGTCTGGGCGAACGCGGGCAGTTTACCGATACGCAGGATCAGGTGATTTCCAACCTGTTCAAACTGTATCCGTGGGAATTTATGTTCCGCGAAGTGTTCGCCACCAAGCTGGAAGACGCCGGTGTTCGCTGGCTGGAACCTGCCTGGAAAGCCATTTTGTCGAACAAAGCCCTGCTGCCGTTGCTGTGGGAAATGTTCCCGGATCACCCGAATCTCTTACCGGCGTATTTCGCTGAAGATGCACATCCGGAACTGGAACATTACGTGGTGAAACCGCTGTTCTCCCGCGAAGGCGCAAACATCAAAGTCATCGAAAAAGGCCAGGAAGTGGCCCGCGTTGACGGCCCGTATGGTGCAGAAGGCATGATCGTGCAACAGTTCCATCCGTTGCCGGTATTCGAAGGCAGCTACACGCTGATCGGCAGCTGGCTGGTCAACGATCAGCCTTGCGGGATTGGCATCCGCGAAGATAAGGCGCTGATCACGCAGGATCTGTCACGTTTCTATCCGCATACCATCGTCGGATAAAAATGCATAGAAAAGGATAATGAAGACATTCATTATCCTTTTATCTTTCTGATCAACCCACCTGAACGGACAGCATTGAAAGCGATCCCATGACGATCCCGTCGGTCGGTTTAGTGATCGGTTCCGCACCATCCCACGCGCCCAATACATACAGTAACGGCAGATAGTGATCCGGAGACGGATTCGATAACGCGCCGCCTTCATGTTCCATGAAATTGACCAGCGGGTGATCTTTCGCTTCTCCCTTCCAGGCCAGATTATCTTTCACGAACGTTTCGAAAGAGGTCGCCCACGGATATGGCTCCCCTTTACCGTCCCACTTCACCATCCGCAGGTTATGCACCACGTTACCGCTGGCAACAATCATCACGCCTTCGTCACGCAGCGTGGCCAGCTTTTTGCCCAGTTCATAGTGATATTCTGGTGGCTGCGTGCCGTCGATGCTCAGCTGGATCACCGGAATATCGGCGTCCGGATACATCTTGATCAATACGCCCCACGTGCCGTGGTCAAAACCCCACTCGCTGGTATCAGAAATCACACTGACCGGGCTGAGTAATTCCTGCACGCGTTTTGCCAGTGCCGGTGAACCCGGTGCCGGATAACGTTTATCAAACAGCGCCTGCGGAAAACCACCAAAATCATGGATGGTGCGCGGGTTTTCCATCGCCGTCACCGCCGTCCCGCGGGTAAACCAGTGGGCAGATACGGCCAGAATCGCTTTTGGACGTGGCAAAGATTCGCCCAGCGTATGCCAGGCACGGGTATAAACGTTATCTTCCAGCACATTCATCGGGCTGCCGTGGCCTAAGAAGAGTGCGGGCATACGTTGAGTCGTCATCATGAATTCCTTACCGCAAAATGAAAGAGAGCAGCGTTGCCGGGCAACATGCCGCGTAATGAAAATACGGTACTCTTTTTCATTCAGGGTTACAGCCGGATAACGGTGAAGGAGATGTTCAATAAATTTGAAGAGGCAAATCAAAAGCAATGAGTGGGAATTTTCGGTTCAGACAAAATGCAGGAATAGATAGCAAAAAGGCCGCATAAGCGGCCTTTCTTAATGCGCATAACCGGCAGATCAGCTTGCCTGACGGGTCTGCGCCTGGCGGTATGCCACCAGATCGGCAATCGTCACAACGGGCATATTATGTGCGCGGGCAAAGACGATCACTTCCGGCGCATGCGCCATGCTGCCGTCATCGTTGGTCAGTTCGCACAGCACGCCGAACGGCTTGAGCCCGGCTAATATGGCCAGATCCACTGACGCTTCGGTATGACCACCGCGGGTCAGCACGCCGCCTGCTTGTGCACGCAGCGGGAAGATATGCCCCGGGCGGTTCAGGTCAGAAGGTTTCGCGCCATTTTTGATGGCTGCACGAATGGTAGTAATGCGGTCAGCCGCAGAAACACCGGTCGTCACGCCTTCAACAGCTTCAATTGTCACGGTGAAAGGTGTCTGGAACGGGCTGGAGTTGTTCTCAACCATCATCGGCAAATCGAGCTTTTTACGACTGTCTTCGTTCATGGTCAGGCAGACGATGCCGCTGCCGTGGCGAATAGTCAGCGCCATTTGTTCAACGGTCATGTTTTCGGCGGCAAAGATTAAATCGCCTTCGTTTTCACGATCTTCGTCATCCAGTACCAACACACCCACGCCATTACGCATCGCGTCGAGAGCACGTTCAACACGTTCAGTGGATGTACCGAATTCGGAAAGTAGGGTCTGATTCATGGTAAAAATAACCTCATGTTCTGTATGTGGATTACCAGAATCAGGGCGTCTTGAGGAGGCTAGCTGCGGCAGCCGAGGGCGTGCTACAGTTATAAAAAATAACGCAGCGGGCAAAATTTTGCCCGGCTTGAATCGTTACTCTCTCCCATCCGGACTTTAACCGTCGGCCCCGGAATTACACCGGATCTGCTGACCTCTAACCCCGAAGGATTGAGCGCTCGCGGGCTTCCACATAGAAGGGATTATGATCCTTCCGGTATTCTGTGGTTTACCGCCGGTGGGGACTTTCACCCCGCCCTGAGAATAAGCAAAGCAACTATAACGCCAATAAATGAGCAGAGCAATCCTGTGGTTTGGCCATTTAGTGCCTCTGAAGGTTTATAGAAACAGCGTCAGCGATTACACTAAGGAAAAGCACCTCCTTCGAGAAAAGGAAATAACATGATTGACCCGAAAAAAATTGAACAAATTGCCCGCCAGGTTCACGAATCGATGCCGAAAGGGATCCGTGAGTTTGGTGAAGATGCCGAGAAGAAAATCCGTCAGGTATTACAGGCGCAGTTCAGCCGTATGGATTTAGTCAATCGCGAAGAATTTGACGTGCAGACCCAGGTTTTGCTGCGTACCCGCGAAAAACTGGCCGTGCTGGAGCAACGTCTGGCCGCGCTGGAAGGCAAACTGACCGAAGCGGAAAAACCGCAAGATCCTGCCTGACTTTCCGTAGACACAAGCCCGCTGGAAACAGAAAAGGCCTGCTGAGCAGGCCTTTCTTATGTGTTTAACTCAGGCACTATTGCGGGCGAAGCACTGTTTTTACCCGTGGCAGCAATACCCATAGCGCCGCGAACACCACCAGCGCATACAGTGATTTCCAGCCGACCATCGCCAGCAGCCCGCAACACAGAACCGCCCCCAGCGTTGCCATCCATTTTGACCGACCTGTGAGGATTTTTGCTCCGGAAATCATGCACAACAGATAGATCAGAATGAAGATCCCGTTAGCGTAGGTAATCAGTGCGCCGAGCGGTAAATGCAGCCAGTAAATCAGTAACGTGAACAATATACAGCAGCCGACCACCAGATTAAGCGCCGCGACTGGCACCTGCTGAGCAGAAAGTTGTGCCAGTTTGCTTTCGGGTTTCAGCTGCGCCTGTGACCACACCAGCCGGGCGAAGCTTTGCGTATAAATATTCACGCTGGCAAAGCAGGCCAGGTAACCAATAATGCAGGCCACCCACAGCGCTTTTTGCCCGAAAAGCTGCACCACAATTCCCGGCAATGACGCGCCCGCTTCCCGCCCTTCTCCCCACGCATGAAATTTCAATACCGCGACCGTACAGCCCCAGTACACCGCACCGGCCACCAGCATGCCTATCAGCAGCGCGCGCGGAAAATCACGTTCCGGATTACGAAATTCTGTCGCCAGATGCGCAAACGCCTCCAGCCCGACAAAGCACCAGAACATCACGGCCAGCGCATCAAACAGACTGGAGGGCGAAACATCACGCACCGCAGGCAGCGGGATTTCCGGCAACGAGATATCTCCTTTCCACCAGATTGCCACGACCAGGGCGACGACCAAAAGCGCGATCAGCGTCTGGATATTCGCGCTGGATCCCGCGCTGCGCGTGCCCAAAAACCAGATAACGAACAGCGTTCCCAACTGAACCAGCAGCAGATTTTCGCTGCTCCAGCCAAAAGCCGCCTGCCAGAACCCGGCGGCAATATGCAGCGCTGCGGGCAATCCGACCGGAATAACCGACAAAAACAGCCAGCCAGTCACTCGCGCCATGTGCGGCCCGAACGCTTTTCCCACGAAATGCGCGGCACCGCCTGCACTCGGGAAATGCCGGCCCAGCGCGGCAAAGCCAATCGCAATCGGGAACACCAGCAGGATCAGCACTGGCCATGCCCACAGACTGTCGTTTTGCGCCAGCTGCGCGGCAAGCGCAGGCACCGCGAAAACGCCGGTTCCCAATAATGAAGTGGAGAGCAGTCCGACGCCCTGCGCCAGACTTAATTCCTGTTTTAATCCGCTCACAACAGAGTCACTTCCGTTTGTTTTTTTGAGTGAAAATCAAAAAGAAAAGGGCTTATCAGATAAGCCCTTCGGTGCGAACATCAGAAATTCAACCGCAGAAAATCAGTCCTGCGCTTTGATCTGATTGATGATTTTGGTGGTAGATAAACCATCTTCAAAATTCAGCACGCGCACTTCGCCACCGTTCGCCCAGACTTCAACACTACCGGCAATTTGCTCCGGTTTGTAGTCGCCGCCTTTCACCAGCAGATCTGGCAAGATCCCGGCGATCAGACGCTGTGGCGTATCTTCTTCAAACGACACAACCCAGTCCACCGCGCCGAGCGCCCCCAGCACAATCATACGATTTTGCAGCGCATTCACCGGGCGGGTTTCCCCTTTCAGACGTTTGGTGGAAGCATCGCTGTTCACCGCGACAATCAGACGATCGCCGAGCTTACGGGCATTCGCCAGATAAGACACATGGCCCGCGTGCAGGATGTCAAAAATGCCGTTGGTCATGACGACTTTCTCGCCGCGCTGACGCGCCATTGCGACCGCAGCTTTAAGCTGTTCTTCGGTCATCACGCCGAAACCCACGTCTGAACGCCCGCCGATGGCATTTTCCAGCTCGACCGGAGAAACGGTTGATGTCCCGAGTTTGCCAACCACAACTCCCGCCGCAGCATTTGCCAGGAAACAGGCTTCTTCCAGCGTATTGCCTGCCGCCAGCGCTGCCGCCAGCGTACCGATCACCGTGTCACCGGCACCGGTCACGTCATACACTTCCTGCGCCTGCGTTGGCATATGGAAAGGGGCTTTGCCCGGCTGCAACAATGTCATACCGTTTTCTGAACGGGTCACCAGCAGCGCAGAAAGCTCGAAGTTTTCAATCAGCTGCATGCCGCGAACCACGATTTCGTCTTCGTTTTTACAACGGCCCACTACCGCTTCAAACTCGGAAAGATTCGGTGTCAGCAGCGTCGCGCCACGGTAGCGTTCAAAGTCAGAACCTTTAGGATCCACCAGCACCGGCACACCGGCTTTTCTCGCCAGTTGGATCATTTTCTGCACTTCAGTCAGCGCGCCTTTGGCGTAATCCGACAGCACCAGCGCACCGCTTTGCGGTAACGCCTGTTCAATTTTGGTCAGCATCGGTTGCAGATCAACGCCCTCGAAACCTTCTTCGAAGTCGAGGCGGATCAGCTGCTGGTTGCGCGAAAGAATACGCAGTTTGGTTATGGTCGGATGAGAAGCCAGCGCCACGAAATCGCAGTTTACCTTCACTTCCGCCAGACGTTCGCTCAGCGCACGCGCCGCATCGTCCACACCGGTCAGACCGATCAGACGGGAAGAGGCACCGAGGGACGAAATGTTCATCGCCACGTTAGCCGCGCCGCCAGGGCGTTCTTCGATGGTATTCACCTTCACGACCGGTACCGGAGCTTCCGGTGAAATACGGTTGGTCGGGCCATACCAGTAGCGGTCTAACATTACGTCACCGACCACCAGCACACCCGCGCGGTGAAAATCAGGCAAAGTCACTTTCATCCCAAGACTCCAAAACAGGCAAAACTCAACATAGAAATAGTGCGCCGGATAATATCACAAGCGCCTGTCCCTCGAATAAAAACCCTCAGCTCAACCATTTTTCCCAGCTGGCGCGGATTTGCGCACGTTCGCTGGCAAAACTTTCAGCGGCAACTTTTCCGCTGTGCTCCTGTAACGCCAGATGATGAATTTCATCGCGCAGCGTCACGTAAGCATGGGTCAGATTACGGGCCTCGTCTTCCGGCATGATGTCGTATTGCGCCATCAGCTCAAAAATCCTGACGTTATCAGACCAGCGCGTCAGCTTTGGCTGATCGTGGGCGAAACGTAAGACCAGATATTGTGCAATGAATTCAATATCCGTGATGCCACCGGGATCGGCTTTCAGATCAAACTCACCGGCTTTTTTACTGCCGAGATGCTGGTACATTTTCTCACGCATTTCCCGGACTTCTTTGCGCAGCTCCGCATCGTCGCGCTGACGGCAGAGGATGTCGCGCCGCGTGGCATCAAACTGCTGCGTGAGAATCGGGTCGCCGTAGACGACGCGAGCGCGCACCAGCGCCTGATGTTCCCACGTCCAGGCTTCGTTGGCCTGATAATCCGCAAATGCTTCGATGGTGCTGACCAGCATGCCGGAAGCGCCGGAAGGCCGCAGACGCGGATCCACTTCATACAAAATGCCCGACGAGGTGCGCGTGCTGAAGAGGTGCATAATTCGCTGCGCCAGACGCAGATAGAACTGACGCCCGTCAATCACGCGTTCGCCGTCAGTCATCACCTCCCGCGCGCAATCAAGCAGGAAAACCAGATCCAGATCAGAACTGTAACCCAGCTCCCAGCCGCCTAATTTCCCATAACCGATAACCGCAAAACCGCGCCCTTCACGGTGCTGAAGATGCGCTGGCTGACCGTATTTTAGGACCATCTGATCCCACGCCTGCTGCACTACAACTTCAAGAATTGCTTCGGCCAGATAGGTTAAATGGTCGCTGACTTTCATGACCGGCAGTGCACCGGAAATATCTCCGGCGGCAATGCGCAGATGCTGCGCCTGCTTGAACTGGCGCACGGCTTCCAGTTGCTGTTCTTCATCTTCCGTCGGCACGCGCATCAGATACTGACGCAGCTCATCGCGGTATGCACCCAGCTCAATCGGCTGATAAAGGGTGCGCGGATCGAGCAGTTCGTCGAGTAATAATGGATGGCGCGCAAGCTGGTTGGCGACCATCGGCGAGGCCGCGCACAGACGAATCAGTTGCTTGAGCGCGCCGGGGTATTCAACCAGCAGCTCGATGTAGGTTGTGCGGGTGACGATGTTGAGCAGCAACTGCATCAGGCGTTGCAGCGTGACGTCGGCATTTTTATAGGTGCAAACCTGTGCCAGCAAACGCGGCATCAGCAAATCCAGCTGATCGCGACCGCGCGGCCCGATGGTACGTTTATCCACATCACGGCGGAATTCCGCAATCTGTTGCAGGATATGGCGCTGGGCGTTTTCCTCAAGCTGAGGCACCAGCGGCGCGAGTTCGGAAGGCTCAAGCGCATCAATCCACAAACTGCTGAACTGAGAATGCTGCTGATCGTCTTCGGCGTCCGGCGTGTCGTCGCCAATCAGATCGTTAAAGACCGAACGCACGGCCTGCATATGGGCGTTCAGCGTATCAAGAAGCGACGGCCAGCCGTCAAAATTCATGCCCCACGCCAGACGCGACTGATTGAGTTCATCGGAAGGCAGCGTCTGCGTCTGTTCGTCGGCGATGGCTTGCAGAAGATTTTCCAGGCGGCGCAGGAACAGATAGCTGGTGCGCAATTGCAGAACTTGTTCAACCGGTAATAAGCCCAGATTTTCCAGCGCCTGCAAGGTCGGTAACAGTGCCCGTTGCTGCAATGCCGGTTCGCGGCCGCCGCGGATCAGCTGGAAAACCTGCACGATAAATTCAATTTCGCGAATACCGCCTGCCCCGAGTTTGATGTTGTCTTTCAGGCCCCGGCGCCTTACTTCACGGGCAATCATCCCTTTCATATTGCGCAATGACTGAATCACGCTGAAATCGATATACCGGCGGAATACAAACGGCATTAGCATCTTGCGCAGTTCCTGACTACTGGCATCATCCGCGCCGCCCATCAGGCGCGCTTTGACCATCGCATAACGCTCCCAGTCGCGGCCCTGTTCCTGATAATAATCTTCCAGCGCCGGGAAACTCATCACCAACGGACCGCTGTCGCCAAACGGACGCAAACGCATGTCCACACGATAGACAAATCCGTCAATCGTCGGCTGATCCAGCGATTTAATCAGCCGCTGCCCGAGGCGGGTGAAGAACTGCGCATTATCCAGCTGACGGCGGCCTCCCTGCGTCTGGCCGTTTTCAGGATAGGCAAAAATCAGGTCGATATCGGAAGAGAAGTTCAGCTCGCCGCCGCCCAGTTTCCCCATCCCGAGGATCAGCATTCTTTGCGCTTCACCCGCCGCATTCACCGGTGTACCGAATTCGCGACAGCAGGCGTCATACAGCCAGTCACGGGCGCTGACAATCAACAATTCTGCCAGTTCACTCAGCTGTTGCAGGGTATCTTTGGCTTCGCTGGTTTGCGCCGACTGCGACCAGGCGATGCGGGTCAGAATGCGGCGGCGGAACAGACGCAGCGATTTCATTAGACCGTTTTCATCTGCCACTTCCGCCAGCGATTCGTCGAGCCACTGCCGGTAAAGTTGCCACTCCTGCGCCTGAGGCGGGTTTTGCTCGATTTCCTGCCACCACTGCGGAAACGCCAGCAAACTGTCCGTCACGAATTCACTGCTCGTCAGTACCGCAAGCGAGGCGTCATCGGGAAGAGAGGGCTTTTCGGGATGTTCACGCCAGCGCTCAAGCACATTCCGGGCGTGGTCGTGTAAAACAGAAGAAAGTGGCAGCATGAAATCGGGTTCCTTGCAAAAAAAAGCCCGGGCTTTTTGCCCAGGCTTATCAGTCAATTAACGAGGTTGTCCATTTAACCAGAAGGCATCCATCATCACCGCGTGAGAACGGGCTGAATCCTCCCACGCATGTTGTTGCTGAACGATGGCCTGCTGCAACTCGACCCAACCGGCAATATACGCGGCAACGTCTTTGTCCGGGTACGCGCCGGCCAACAGATGGAAAGTAATAATCTGGCGCTTCAGGCGGGCCAGTTGGTCACGATACCCTTCCTCGGTCAACGGCTGCGCGAACGCCTCTTTCAGATCTGCTGCGGTACGGCCCAGCATAATATCTGCGAAACGCTTGAAGGAGCCTTCCAGTTTTTTAGCCGATTTATCATCGATAAACGGCGTCCAGCCAGAGGTTGCAAGCCAGGATGTGAGCACTAATTTACATTTCAGGTAGGTCGCGCTATAGCAAATGTCCTGCGCATCGGCAGATTTCTGTTCCAGCACCGGCACCAGATCGGTAAGCAGCGTGCGCAGTTCGGAAGACGCTTTACGCGGCACCAGCCCGCCGAACAGAACCAGAACCTGGCGCACGGTTTCCACCGCCTGTAATACGGTCAGGCGCGCCGTTTTATCACCGCGCACCCAGAGTTCTTCATGATACTGCCAGTGATCCAGCGCCAGTTCGAACATCGCCGACATCGCCTGTTCAACGGTGGCTTTAGGCTTAGCTTTAAAGACCGGCAGCGGTTTAATTTCACGCGCAGGATTGCCTTTCGCCAAATGATAACCGCGAGCCGCCTTGCTGAAGCCGCCCTGACGTAAACCGCCGTGCGCACCTATTTCTGCCGCCAGTTTCAGTAAATCAGCGGTATTGCCTTTTTTCAGCTCAAGCTCAATTTCGGCCAGCGCCTCAGACAACTCACCGGCGATCACTTCGCCCTGATCCAGACCCAGCTCTATCTCGCTTTCGCCGTAAGTGATCACCCACTTCTCGCGGGTGAAATCTGTGCGGAATAGCGGTGCCAGTTCTTTTTGCAGCGCGGCAGGCTTACACCCTTCCGGCCAGATATCTTTCGGGAACGCGCTGAGTTTCAGCATCGGCTTTTTCAGTTCAACATTATATTCCGGGCGCTGATGCAGCCCGCCCACCACTTTTCCGCCGCTTTTGAGGGTCATTTCATACTGATCGTCAAAGCCACGGATACGCAGACCAATATCATGCGAACGTAAATAGTTATCCGCGGTCTCAAAATAGATGTTGGTCAGTTTCGATGGCGCGGTGTGCTCAGCGTTGAAAACCGCGAGCTGCGAAGGAAGTTCGGCAATTGCGGCCGGGGTGGCGATAAATTTTAATTCTATTTCTACGGTCATAGGAGTCTTCACACCGATTCTTTGCTGCCAATAAGGGATTAACGCGTCGCTCCAATTCTACCATAAGCACAGCGCGCAAGCCGCATGTTGCGGGATTGTAAGATAGTTCTCATTCCGGTTTATACATTGCGTCGTCACACTGTTGCCCTTACTATCGGTTTCCAAAGTTTCGCAATAACCAAACTTTTATTGCACTGACCGGATAATTTGCCGCAATGGCCTGAAAATGGCGGTTGCCAGAAGACGTATCCCGATCAAACGGATCCGCACTTCACGTTCCCTAAATTCACAAAGAAACGATGAAATAATGCAGAAATTACGCCTAATTGGTTTCGCTTTGCTTGGTTTAAGCATCACATGGACTGCCCACGCCGACGAGAAGCGCTATATCTCAGATGACCTGATCACCTATATCCACAGTGGTCCTGGCAACCAGTATCGTATCGTTGGAACCCTGAATGCCGGTGATGAAGTCACCCTGCGCAGCGTCAACGACAGCACTAAATACGGCGAAATTGTTGACTCAAAAGGGAAAACCGCGTGGATCCCTCTCGACCAGTTAAGTAACCTCCCAAGCCTGCGTACCCGCGTTCCGGATCTGGAACAGCAGGTTAAAACGCTGACCGATAAGCTGACGAATATCGATTCCAGCTGGAACCAGCGTACCGCTGAAATGCAGACGAAAGTCGGCTCCAGCGACAGCATCATCAACAACCTGAAGAAAGAAAATCAGGATCTGAAAAATCAGCTGATTGTTGCGCAGAAGAAAGTGGACGCGGTGAATGTTCAGCTCGACGACAAGCAACGTACCATTATTTTACAATGGTTTATGTACGGCGGTGGCGTTGCCGGTGTCGGTCTGGTGCTGGGTCTGGTATTGCCTCATTTGGTTCCGCGTCGCAGGAAAAAAGATCGCTGGATGAGCTGATCGCTTAACCCGCTCCAACTTTTCGTTCAACGTGAAGGCACTCCGGTGCCTTTTCGTGTTTGCATCAATCCGCAAATCAATCACACAACTTTGCTATGATAAAAGCAGAGCGCCCTGCTCGGCTTTCAGCAGCATAATGCGTTGGAATTGACTTATTTCAGGAGTTATCGCGTGGAGATTTACCTGGTCGGCGGCGCAGTCCGAGACAGTTTATTAAACCTGCCTGTGTCTGAACACGATTGGGTGGTGGTCGGCGCAACGCCTGAATATATGCTGGAAAACGGTTATCAGCAGGTCGGCAAAGATTTCCCGGTGTTCCTGCATCCCAAAACTCATGATGAATACGCGCTGGCGCGGACGGAAAGAAAATCGGGTTCAGGCTATAACGGCTTTACCTGTTATGCCGCGCCGGATGTCACGCTCGAACAGGATCTGATGCGGCGTGACCTGACTATTAACGCAATCGCCAAAAGTGACAGCGGCGAACTTTTCGACCCTTATCACGGCCAGCGTGACATCGAATTGCGCCTGCTGCGCCACGTTTCTGATGCATTCGGGGAAGATCCGTTACGCGTTCTGCGCGTAGCCCGTTTCGCGGCGCGATTTGCCCATTTAGGTTTTACCGTTGCTCCTGAAACACAGGCGCTGATGCAGCAGATGGCCGAAAGCGGTGAGCTGGAAGCCCTGACGGCAGAACGCGTGTGGAAAGAAACCGAAAAGGCGCTGCAAACGCAGGATCCGCAGGTGTATTTTCAGGTGCTTCGGGATTGCGACGCCCTGAAAGTGTTATTCCCTGAAATCGATGCGTTGTTTGGCGTGCCCGCGCCGGAGAAATGGCATCCGGAAATTGATACCGGCATTCATACGCTGATGACACTGAAAATCGCCAGCACGCTGACGCCTGACGTCGACGTGCGTTTTTCTGCACTGTGCCACGATTTAGGGAAGGGCCTGACGCCGCCGCAATACTGGCCACATCATCACGGTCACGGCCCGGCGGGCGTTAAACTGGTAGAGAATATTTGCCAGCGCCTGAAAGTGCCGACACATATACGCGATCTGGCAAAACTGGTCGCCGAGTTCCATGACCTCATCCACACCGTGAATAAGCTCCGCCCTGAAACCTTGCTGAAACTGTTCGATACCATCGACGTCTGGCGTAAACCGCAGCGTCTCGAACAGATGATCATGACCAGCGAAGCTGACGCGCGCGGGCGTACGACGTTCGAAAATAACCCTTATCCGCAGGGCGATTACTTGCGTGAGGCCTTCAGGGTGGCGAACAGTATTTCCAATAAAGAAGTGCTGGATGCCGGTTTTCAGGGAATGGCGATCCGCGATGAATTGAAAAAACGGCGCACGCAGGCACTGGCTGACTGGAAGCAAACTCAGGAAACCGCGGTTTAAATTTCTGCGCCTGATCGCGTTGAAAAGCACAAAAATAAAGCCCCGCACGGCAAAATGACCGGTGGGGCTTTTTCTTGCATGATTGAATGAAAAATCAGGCAATAAAGACGAAGTACACCGCCAGAGCGACGAAGAAGCGATAAATCGCAAACGGGATAAACGAAATGCGTTTAATCACGGCCAGAAAGGTTTTAATCGCAATCAGCGCCACAACGAAAGCGGCAATGAAACCGGTCGCAAACATCGGCAAATCGGCCAGGGTCAGGAAGCTGTAACTCTTGTACAAATCCAGAGCCGTCGCGCCCATCATCATCGGGACTGCCAGCAGGAACGAGAATTCAGACGCCGCAAAACGGCTGATCCCCATTAACATCCCCCCGCTGATGGTCGCCCCGGAGCGGGAAAATCCCGGCCAAAGCGCCAGACACTGGAAGACGCCAATCATAAACGCCTGCACGTAGGTAATGTCATCCAGCCCTTCCGCGCGCGGTTTTTTGGGCTTCAGCAATTCCGCAGCAATCAGTAAAACACCGCCGATAACCAGCGCGTACATGACGTATTTCGGCTCAAAAAGGGATTTAATCTGTGAATGCAGAAGCAGGCCCAATACAGTCGCCGGGATCATCCCCAGAATAATATGCCCGAGATTGAGACGGCGCGTGCCGGTGCCTTCATGAACCGGTGGTTTGCCAAAATGCAGGCCAATCATGCCAAACAAACGACGCCAGAACATCACAACTACAGCCAGAATCGACCCCAGCTGAATGACCACCTCAAAGGACTTCGACGTATCTCCCGTAAAACCAAGGAGATTACCCACAATAATCAGGTGACCGGTCGAGGAGACTGGCAGGAATTCCGTCAGCCCTTCAACAACACCCAAAATAGCCGCAACAAGCAATGAATGACTTTCAGCAATCATTATCGACCCAACCCTATTAAGTATCCGCTTATCGGAAAAAAACAGCTAAAGCAACAAACAATAAAAAAGCGGCATCATTTACGCCGCTTCTGCAAAGGGAGACCCGTTACCCCGAGTGCTCTTTTAACGCTTTTTTATGACAATTAAAATACGACCGGGTTCTGAATTTTGTTCAGGGCAGATTTTAACTGCGTTTTCCGCGCTCAATCAGCACGCCAACGTTCGTCGCCTGCGCGACCGCACCGGGTTTGCTGAGCTTAATGCGTACCCACGGCGAGTTAAACCGCGCCAGCAGCAGCGCCGCCACTTCTTCGGCAACGCGTTCAACTAGCGCAAAATTCTGTGAGGAGACATGTTCAATGACCGCATCACTGACATCGGCGTAGCTTAAACAGTCATTCACATCGTCACTGGCGGCTGATTTTCGATTGTCCCAGGCCATTTCGATATCGAACACCAGTTTCTGTTTAATGGTCTGTTCCCAGTCGTAAGCGCCGATAGTGGTGATTACATTTAGTTGCTCAATAAATACGATATCCATCACGCGATTCTCTGTTTTTGGCCCAGCCGGATACCACTTCCAGCAGAAAATGCGTATTATCCATGGATGTTGCGATTAAAACGACCCTTATTAGACGGAACGGCTTTATGAGTGCTACCGCGCTTGGAATGATTATTTTCGCCTACCTTTGCGGCTCGATTTCGAGTGCGATTCTGGTCTGCCGGGTCGCCCGCTTACCGGATCCGCGCACTGCTGGCTCTGGCAATCCCGGTGCCACGAATGTTTTGCGCCTGGGTGGACGCGCGGCCGCAGCGGCCGTTCTGATTTTCGATGTTCTTAAAGGCATGCTGCCCGTCTGGCTGGCGTACCGTCTGAACATTCCTCCGATGTATCTTGGTCTGACCGCCATTGCGGCGTGCGTCGGCCATATCTACCCGGTTTTCTTCCGCTTTAAAGGCGGCAAAGGCGTGGCTACCGCTTTCGGTGCCATTGCCCCTATCGGTTGGGACTTAACTGGCCTGATGACCGGCACGTGGCTTCTGACCGTGCTGCTCAGCGGATACTCTTCGCTTGGCGCGATTGTCAGTGCGCTCATTGCGCCTTTCTATGTCTGGTGGTTCAAACCTGAATTCACATTCCCGGTCGCCATGCTTTCCTGCCTGATTTTATTGCGTCATCACGATAATATTCAGCGTCTCTGGCGCGGTCAGGAAGGGAAAATCTGGGATAAGCTGAAAAAAAAGCGTAAAGCAGCGAAAGACGAAAAATCGGAATAACGTCAGATTTCAGACATAAAAAAACGACCTCATTGAAG
>NZ_JBKEZJ010000021.1:0-54716 GCF_046449555.1 Rahnella selenatireducens | reverse complement strand
CAGGCATAAAAAAGACGCGGTAAACGCGTCTTTTTTTTACCTACAACACGCTAAAATTAGATGTGCAGTTCGGACAGTTTTTCTTTTGGCAAAGCCAGATCGTCATTACGGTTCACAACAACGTCGTGATCGAGAATGTGTTGCGCGATTTCCTGAGCTTCTTTCAGGGAATGCATCTCGTAAGTACCGCACTGATATTCATTCAGCTCAGGGATTTGACGCTGTTCTTTCACCTTCAGAACATCTGCCATCGCCGCTTTCCAGGCATCAGCAACAAATTGCTCTTCCGGTACACCGATCAGGCTCATGTAGAAACCCGTACGGCAACCCATCGGAGAAATATCAATGATCTCTACGCCATTGCCGTTCAGGTGGTTACGCATGAAACCTGCGAACAGGTGCTCCAGCGTATGAATACCGCGTTCAGGCATCACTTCAATATTCGGGCGGCAGAAGCGCAGATCGAACACAGTGATGGTATCCCCGTGCGGGGTTTTCATGGTTTTTGCGACGCGAACAGCAGGTGCTGCCATACGGGTATGGTCTACGGTAAAGCTATCCAACAGTGGCATATCGTCACCTCTCCTAAATAAATTAATTTTTTTTACGAACTCAGGAAACCTTTTCCCAGCATGCGGGTCTTAATTAGTGAAAGACGCGCATTTGTTATCATCATCCCTGTAAACAGAGATGTTTATTTGGCCACATTGATTGTGGCCTTTTTCTTTTCTACTCTTCGGCACTGCCTGCGTTCGCAGCCAGATATTCTTCAAAGCTTAGCGTATCACCCGCTTCCAGTTTGCGCTGACGCTGCCATGAACCATCCTGCTCAGCCATTAATGCACTGGCATCTAAAACTTCCAGCGGTTCACTCACCAGCATCTGACGATACTTTTCTGCCAGTTCCAACCCAAGACTACCCACGCCACCCTGCTGTTTCAGATCTTTAAGGATCCGCGCAGAATACGTCAGTTCAGGATCATCGAACGCAGCAACCAGTTCTTTGCAGACATCCTGATAAAGGTGATCGCCGTTCTGCTCGTCCATAACCTGCGCCACACGGCTCAAATCAGCAAACAACGCATTCCCGACACTGACCAGCGGCTTACGCTCATCGTTACAGCCAATACCAATCGTCTGACCCGGTTTACGCCCCTCGAGGATCACACGGTTCCAGTTTTTGCGCGTGCAAAGCAGTTCATCACTGCTCATTTCCGGTGCGTCCGCCAAGGCACACCATACCAAAAACAGATCGAGGAAACGCGCCTGGGTCGCATCGATGCCCACAGGAGAGAACGGATTGACGTCCAGCGAACGGACTTCAATGTATTCGATCCCGCTGCGCATCAGCGCGTCAGAAGGGGTTTCACCTGATTTGGTGACCCGCTTAGGACGGATTGGCGCATAAAGTTCGTTCTCAATCTGTAACACATTGGTGTTCAGTTGCAGGTATTTACCGTCTTTCTTCACCCCCATTTCCGCGTATTCCGCAGAAGGGGTACGAATCGCTTTCTTCACGCCTTGAACGTACGTTTCCAGATTGTTAAACGTGATCCCCAGATTACTCTGTGATTTGTTGGTATAGCCCAAATCACTCAGACGCAGCGAGGTGGCGTACGGCAGATAACACAACCCGGAATCGGTATATTCAAATGGCAGATCTGTTTCACGCCCTTTCAGGAAGGATTTACAGATCGCAGGTGACGCACCAAACAGATACGGGATCACCCAGCCAAAGCGGTAATAATTGCGGATCAGCTTAAAATAGCCCGCTGAAATCGCTTCCTTACCGCTTTCAACATCCGTAACACCCAGACGTTCCTGCCAGAAAGATAGCGGCAGCGAGAAATTATAGTGGATGCCGGAAATCACCTGCATCAGCGCGCCGTAACGATTTTTCAAACCTTCTCGATACAAGGTTTTGAAACGACCGACATTAGACGAACCGTACTGCGCCAGCTCAATATCCTGCCCGGATTCGATGAAGCACGGCATGCTGAACGGCCACATGCGTTCATCACCCAGTTCACGGGCAACGTGACGGTGAATGTCACGCAGAAACGCCATCAGATGCTCAATATTGTCATCGACGGGAGTAATAAACTCTAATAAGGCTTCAGCAAAATCGGTCGTGATCCAGCGGTGCGTCAAAGCCGCACCCAGGGACTCAGGATGTCCCGTTGTCGCCAGTGAACCATCCGCGTTAACACGAAGCGTTTCACGCTCGATACCGCGACGAATACCTTTTAAAGCCTGAGGATGGGCTTCCAGCCAGGAAAGCGCCTGAGATACATCCGGGATCAAATTGACCTCCCGTTCGGTGAAACCATTAATTTGCAAGCATACTGAATCTGCATAGATGTGACCATAATTGATAACTGATGCCAATCTAACCGAACCATGAAAGTCCCTGTAACGTCACAACAGCCAAAACGGTGTAACGCACTGCTTTTCCAATCAACATGAAAAAGACCACCGGACCCCATGGCATTCGCAGCCAACCTGCTAACACGCACAACACATCGCCAATCACCGGCAACCAGCTCAGCAACAATGCCGCCGGTCCAAAACGCTTCAGCCAGTTCTGTGCAACATCAAGTCCACGTTGCGGTTTGAGCTGCGGCACAAAGCGTCCGATGATGACGTTGGTTATGCCACCTAAGGTATTGCCAACAGTTGCAGACAAAACCAGTGCCGCTGGCATTGCGCTGCCAGCTGACAATAAAGCAACTAATAAGACTTCTGAATTTCCGGGCAATAATGTCGCGCTGAGAAAACTACTGCCAAATAACGAAGCCAGTGCCACAGCACTGCTCACAGCGTACGCACGTCCACAAAATCCATATTGGCGCGCCGGGCCGCCTCAATACCAAAATCTGCGTCTTCAAACACAACGCATTTTTCAGGAGGCACGCCGATTAACTCAGCGCAGCGTAAAAAAGTGTCGGGTGCCGGTTTGTGGTTTTGCACATCATTTGCACCCACGATCGCATCAAAGCAATCGCGCAGCCCAAGGTGACGCAGCAACGCATCCGCCATCCAGTGCTCACTGCCCGTCCCTACCGCCATTGGCCGGCGGCCATGATAAGCCTTCACGACATCAATTAATGGCAAAGGACGCACGGTATCAAGCAACATTTCCTGCACAGCAGCGGTTTTTTCTGCGGCAAGAAGATGGGGGTCCATTTCGACGTTATTGCTGTCGATAACAAACCGGGCAATATGCCAGGTTGGAGAACCATTCAGAGCGACCATGGATTCAACATCATAATGCATACTGTATTTGGTCAATACCTGATGCCATGCCTTACGGTGCGTAGGTTCGGTATCCAATATGGTGCCATCCATATCAAATATTAGCCCTTCGTATCGATCGTACATCGAATGCTCCATGATCACGAAAAAACAGGAAAACTACTTTATCGCAAAGTCTGGCGAAAGTCGCATTTTGTCCACACCTACAGCACATCCGAACACGTCAGAAAAATTAGGCAAATGAAAAAGAAGGGAGAGAAATCAGAGAGGAATAGCAGAAAGCAAAAAACCCGCCGCAGCGGGTTTTTCTCATACCGTATGAGTTAAATCATTTCGGCATCTTGAATATGGTGTACCCAGGAAGATTACTCGGCAGAGCCTCCCCCTGCGGGCCGTTGCTAAAGCAACGTTATCTTCCTTTGTGCTACCTGTATGTAGCAGAACTCTAATAAGACCAGAATCGCTGCAACATGTTTTGAATATGGTGCACCCAGGAAGATTCGAACTTCCGACCGCTCGGTTCGTAGCCGAGTACTCTATCCAGCTGAGCTATGGGTGCATTGGGGGCGTGCTGAGTTTTTTCGG
Organism: Rahnella selenatireducens; assembly: GCF_046449555.1. Classification (NCBI taxonomy): domain Bacteria; kingdom Pseudomonadati; phylum Pseudomonadota; class Gammaproteobacteria; order Enterobacterales; family Yersiniaceae; genus Rahnella; species Rahnella selenatireducens. The sequence continues at coordinate 50,876 of NZ_JBKEZJ010000021.1, read as the reverse complement.
AAAATACTAAGAGGAAGAATGGTGCACCCAGGAAGATTACTCGGCTTTCGCCTCGCCCAGCGAGCCGTTGCTGAGGCAACGTTATCATCCTTCGTGCTACTGCATGTTAAGTACGATTTAATTTGATTCTCGTCGCTTCAACATACACAAAATATGGTGCACCCAGGAAGATTCGAACTTCCGACCGCTCGGTTCGTAGCCGAGTACTCTATCCAGCTGAGCTATGGGTGCATTTTGATTCTTACTGCAGATTTACCTGACCATTTTTCCGCACTGCATCAGCTTTCGCCTTTGCCCATCACGCTAATTTGATTGCAAATCAACATACGTTCTGGAAAGTATGGTGCACCCAGGAAGATTCGAACTTCCGACCGCTCGGTTCGTAGCCGAGTACTCTATCCAGCTGAGCTATGGGTGCATTTTAAATGGCGGTGAGGCGGGGATTCGAACCCCGGATGCAGCTTTTGACCGCATACTCCCTTAGCAGGGGAGCGCCTTCAGCCTCTCGGCCACCTCACCATACGCCTCTTGCGAGTGTGCTGACTAACTTTGTTTAAGCTCATCGGCACTGCGTGGCGCACATATTACTTTCTGGCCCTTATAAGTCAAACCCTTTTTTCCTAACAATCACCCGTTTGGACATTTCACGCGCAACCTGAGCAGTTTGAAGGCAATAACAGGCCTCAAAGGTCAGAAAAAAGGCTTAGCTTTTAAAGAAAGGTAGTTTTGGAAGAAGTCGCAGGACGAAAATAAAAACCGGAGAGGCAGTAAATTAAGGGGAGAAAAATCAAAAAACGGACAGAAAGGAAGTTCAGCGCCTCGTCATCGACGAGACGCTTCGTAAATCAGTAACTCGTCTGTTGAGACTTTTCAGCCTGGATACGCTGATAAATCTCTTCTCGGTGAACAGAAACCTCTTTTGGCGCATTCACACCAATACGCACCTGATTACCTTTAACACCTAAAACGGTAACAGTAACCTCATCGCCAATCATGAGGGTTTCACCAACTCGGCGAGTTAGAATAAGCATTCTTTGCTCCTTGAATAATTAAAAGAGTCGGGTCTCTCAGTTTCCCGGCCATTATCTATCATAAGCAGGTAAAACGTAAGCCATGACCCCTACGTAAACTGTAAGCGGCCCGCAACTCAAGCCATAGTACTTTAAGTTTAGCCGATATCATCATTGTCGCGACTTTTATCGCGAGGCCCACCCTGCCATTAAGACCGAAAACGCCATATTGCACAACACATTATGGCGCTTCCTGGTTAGCTATTTATTTCTTATTACAGCCGGGATTCAACCCAGGCCTCTACTGTTGCCAGTGCAGCCGGTAATGCCTGAACGTCACTTCCCCCTGCCTGCGCCATATCAGGACGACCGCCGCCTTTACCGCCAACCTGCCGGGCTACAGAAGCAATCAGATCCCCTGCTTTTACGCGATCAGTCAGATCTTTCGTGACACCCGCAATCAAGCTGACTTTATCGTCAGCGATGGTTGCCAGAACAATAATCACTGAACCCAACTGATTTTTCAGGTCATCAACCATCGTACGCAGAATTTTAGGCTCTACATTATCCAGCTGACGAACCAACAGCTTAATGCCTTTCACTTCTTTGGCCTGGCTGGAAAGTGAAGCACTCTCCTGCGCGGCTTGTTGCCCTTTCACCTGCTGAAGTTCTTTTTCCAGCACGCGTGAACGTTCAATCAGGGTACGGATTTTATCCGTTATGCTGTTCACATCACCCTTCACCATATGCGCAACATCTTGCAGCAAATCACTTTGCTGATGTAGAGCGTTAATGGCGTTTTCACCGGTAATGGCTTCGATACGGCGAACACCTGCTGCTGTGCCCGACTCGCTCTGAATACGGAACAGGCCGATATCCCCCGTACGACTGGCGTGAGTACCACCGCACAGCTCGGTGGAAAAATCCCCCATAGTCAGCACACGCACGCTGTCTTCGTATTTTTCACCAAAGAGCGCCATCGCACCTTTTTCTTTCGCTTTATCCAGATCCATGATGGTGGTCTGAATTGGCAGGTTACGACGGATTTGCGCATTCACCAGATCTTCGACCTGACGAATCTCTTCCGGTTTCATCGCTTCGAAATGCGAGAAGTCGAAACGCAGATAGTTGTCGTTAACCAGCGAACCTTTCTGAGCAACGTGCTTGCCCAGTACCTGTCGTAGTGCAGCGTGCAGCAAGTGAGTCGCGGAGTGATTCAGACGAATACGCTCGCGACGCTCAACGTCAACTTCGGCTTCAACGCTGTCGCCAACGCTCAGTTTGCCTGCGCTCAGCGCGCCCTGATGACCAATGGCTTTGCCGTATTTTTGGGTATCAGAAACGGTGAAAGTACCGGCAGCGGTTTTCAGGATGCCTTTATCGCCAACCTGACCACCAGACTCGCCATAGAATGGCGTGTCATCCAGAACGACGATAGCGTTATCGCCCGCCTGAATTTCATTTACTGGCTGACCATTGATGAACAGCGCCACAACTTTGGAATGACGTTGCAGATGCTCATAACCGGAGAACTGCGTAACACCGTCAACGCGCACCATGCTGTTGTAGTCCGCGCTGAAACCACTGGACTCACGCGCACGACGACGCTGAACTTCCATCGCTTTCTCGAAACCGACTTCGTCAACTTTCAGATTACGCTCGCGGCACACGTCCGCAGTCAGATCCAGCGGGAAACCGAAGGTGTCGTACAGGCGAAAAGCAATCTCACCGTCCAGCGTATCGCCTTTCAGAGAAGATAATTCGTCATCCAGCAGCGCCAGACCGCGCTCCAGAGTACGGGCAAACTGCTCTTCTTCAGTTTTCAGCAACTGCTCAACCATGGCTTGCTGTTCTTTCAACTCAGCCGCCGCCGGGCCCATCACGTCAATTAACGGAGCAACCAGTTTGTAGAAGAAAGTCTCTTTCGCGCCCAGCATGTTGCCGTGACGGATCGCACGACGAATGATACGACGCAGCACGTAGCCACGGTTTTCATTCGAAGGGATCACGCCGTCTGCAATCAGGAATGCGCAAGAACGGATATGGTCTGCGATAACGCGCAGAGACTTGCTGGTCAGATCGGTCGCGCCCGTCACGTCAGCAACGGCAGCAATCAGTTTCTTGAACAGGTCGATATCATAGTTTGAGTTCACATGCTGCATAACAGCGGTGATACGCTCAAGCCCCATCCCGGTATCAACGGAAGGTTTAGGCAGTGGCAGCATAGTGCCGTCAGACTGACGGTTAAACTGCATGAACACGATGTTCCAGATTTCGATGTAACGGTCGCCATCTTCTTCAGCTGATCCCGGAGGGCCGCCCCAGATATGGTCGCCATGATCGTAAAAAATTTCGGTGCAAGGACCGCAAGGACCGGTATCGCCCATCTGCCAGAAGTTGTCAGATGCGTAAGCACCGCCTTTATTATCGCCAATGCGGATAATACGTTCTTTTGGAACGCCGACTTCTTTTTCCCAGATTTCAAACGCTTCGTCATCCGTCTCATAGACAGTAACCCAAAGCTTTTCTTTCGGCAGATTAAACCAGTTTTCGCCGGTCAGTAATTCCCAGGCGTAGTTGATTGCGTCGTGCTTGAAGTAATCGCCGAAGCTGAAGTTACCCAGCATTTCGAAGAAGGTGTGGTGACGGGCGGTATAACCAACGTTTTCGAGGTCGTTGTGTTTACCACCTGCACGCACACAACGTTGAGATGTGGTGGCACGGCTGTAGTCGCGTTTATCCAGACCGAGGAAAACGTCTTTAAATTGGTTCATCCCGGCATTGGTAAACAAAAGTGTCGGATCGTTTGTCGGGACAAGCGAACTGCTTGAAACAACGTTGTGTCCCTTACTATGGAAGAAATCGAGAAACGCTTGACGGATCTCAGCGGTGCTCTTGCTCATAAATATCCCGGAATCATGCTGGAAGAACGGCTCTTGAGCCGGATAACGCTGCATATGGCAGCAATCTGTACAGCTCACGAACGAAAAAGTGCGGATAAGATAAAATTTCTGCGCAGGGAAGTAAAATACCGTATGCGGTCAATCGTCAAAATCGCGATAAATCGACTGTATTTCTTCCTGAAAGAAGCCTCTGTAAAGCAAATAACGCAGAACTTTCGATTTTTCTTTCCAGTCTTTCGGTAAATCTTCTCCAAACTTTCTGACGGCAATATCCCGCGCCAGTACACACCAGTCAACCTCCGTTTCCTCCAGTGCTGTCGATATGATTTCTTTATCGACACCTTTTTGCAGTAATTCCGAACGAATTCGTTGTGCTCCGTAGCCTTTGTTGCTGCGACCGGAAATATAGCGACTCGCAAATTTGGCATCATCAAGCCAGTGGTGCTGGTAGCAATAGTCGATAACTGCCTGTACATGTTCCTCCGGGATCTCTTCCGGCACAGGGCGTGGTTCCGGGCGCACTTTTACCGCATTATCTTCATCAAAGGCATTTTCTTCTGGCCGTTTACGTGAAGACCAGCGACTTTGCTTATTCTGGGGTTTTACAAAGGGGGCGGGCGGGATAAGCAGTTTACGGCGCAGTTCAGCTACACCGTGATCACGCTGAGACAGCAGACGCATCGCGCGGCTGATCAGTGTATTAATCTTTGCCGCATTCGCGTCTTTTTCCTGAGGCGCAAACAGTGTGGATTCACTGTTTTGTTCAACCTCTTCAAGAAGTCGTTTCAGATCGATGACATTTTGATTCGGTGCTTTTTCAGTGGACATCGGAGTCCCTCAGATATGCAAAATGCCAGCCTGAAGCCAGGCTGGCATTTTATCGACTGTTACGTCAGACAACCGCGAAATTAAAACTCTTCGCTGGTTTCCATGTTGTCGTCAGCGTCTTCAGCTGTCGTGGCAACGCTCAGTTCACCGGTACCGCTCAGCAACAGGTCGCGCAGTTTTTTATCCAGCTCAGCGGCTACTTTCGGGTTTTCTTTCAGGAAGTTGCAGGAGTTTGCTTTACCCTGACCAATCTTCTCACCGTTGTAGCTGTACCATGCGCCAGCTTTCTCGATCATCTTGTGCTTAACGCCAAGGTCGATCAGCTCGCCGTTAATGTTGATGCCTTCGCCGTACATGATCTGGAATTCAGCCTGTTTGAATGGTGCAGCAATTTTGTTCTTCACCACTTTCACGCGCGTTTCGCTACCGACAACCACATCGCCTTCTTTGATAGCACCGATACGACGGATATCCAGACGAACAGAAGCATAGAATTTCAGTGCGTTACCGCCGGTTGTGGTTTCCGGGTTACCGAACATCACACCGATTTTCATACGGATCTGGTTGATGAAGATCAGCAAGGTGTTGGCGTTTTTCAGGTTACCCGCAAGTTTACGCATTGCCTGGCTCATCATACGTGCCGCGAGGCCCATGTGAGAGTCGCCGATTTCGCCTTCGATTTCAGCTTTCGGTGTCAGAGCCGCGACGGAGTCAACGATGATAACGTCAACCGCACCTGAACGGGTCAGCGCATCACAAATTTCCAGCGCCTGCTCACCAGTATCCGGCTGAGAACACAGCAGGTTATCGATATCTACGCCCAATTTCTTAGCGTAGATAGGATCCAGTGCATGTTCCGCATCGATGAACGCACAGGTTTTGCCTTCACGTTGTGCAGCAGCGATAACCTGCAAGGTCAGCGTCGTTTTACCGGAAGATTCCGGTCCGTAGATTTCCACGATACGGCCCATTGGCAAACCGCCAGCGCCTAACGCGATATCCAAAGACAAAGAGCCGGTAGAGATCGTTTCCACGTCCATAGAGCGATCTTCACCCAGACGCATGATGGAGCCTTTACCGAATTGCTTTTCAATCTGGCCCAGTGCTGCAGCTAACGCCTTTTGCTTGTTCTCATCAATAGCCATTTTTACTCCTCGTCTGATACAGGGGAACATCCAACCTGCATCACTGAATATAATTTATGTACAGGTAATTGGCAGTAATTATACTGTATGCTCATACAGTATCAAGCCTAATTTTGCAGAAACTCAGATAACGCAGTTTGTAGCGAAAAAACAGCAGCTTGCAAACGCACTGCTTCACGATCGCCAGAAAATTGTTGTTTTGCCGTCAGTACACGCCCGTCTTTATCGGCGAAACCAAACCAGACGGTTCCCACGGGTTTTTCTTCAGAACCCCCGTCAGGCCCGGCAATACCGCTGACGGACACCGCAATATCTGCACCCGCCGCATGTAAAACACCCTGCGCCATTTCATGAACGACCTGCTCGCTTACCGCGCCATACTGTTCCAATGTCACCTCTGAAACACCCAGCAATTCATGCTTGGAGGCGTTGCTGTAGGTGACAAAACCGCGATCAAACCAGGCCGAGCTTCCGGCGATGTCCGTGATAGCCTTGGCAATTAAGCCGCCGGTACAAGATTCCGCGCAGGTGATCCACAATCCCTGAGATTTAAGCTCAGTGCCGATTTCTGCACTCAATTCACGTAAACGTTTTTCGTCCATATTCCATCCTGACGGTCAGCTGAATTCAACCTGATGTTAGCATTTCTCTTCCGCTGTGTGAGTCCTGTCGGTGCGTTTTGCGCGATGTATTCAGAATTGGAATAAAAGGCAAAAAGAAGAGCCACAATAAGCGGCCCTGAGTGATAAAGCAGAAAATCAGGTTCAGCGCGCCGCTTTTACCGCCTCCCCCAACTGCCAGACCGCCATCGCATAATGCACGCTGTGGTTGTAACGGGTGATGGTGTAGAAGTTTGGCAGCCCGTACCAGTACTGATAACTGGTGCCCATATCGAGCCGCAACAGGCTGGCTTCCTGATAACCGCCCAGAGAGCCCAGCGGGCTAAGACCCGCCGACGTCAGCGTATAAAGTGGATATTTTGTCTTGAAGCCGTTATCCAGCAACGGTGCCTGTCCGGCCGCTGGCACCGCAATCGGTGCGCCTTTCGTCCATCCGTGCGCCTTGAAGTAGTTGGCTACACTGCCGATAGCATCAATCGGATCCCACAGATTGGCATGGCCGTCGCCGTTAAAGTCCACGGCATAATCTTTATAAGAAGACGGCATGAACTGACCGTAACCCATCGCGCCCGCAAACGAACCGCGCAGGCTCAGCGGATCATCCCCTTCACGACGAGACATCAGCAGGAAGGTTTCCAGCTCGCCTGAGAAATAATCCGCACGGCGCGGATAGGCAAAGGATAAGGTCGCCAGCGCATCAATAATGCGGGTTTTACCCATTACGCGGCCCCAGCGGGTTTCAACGCCGATAATACCGACAATGATTTCCGGCGGAACCCCGTAAACCTGCTCCGCACGCTGCAACGCATCCTGATACTGATTCCAGAACACGACACCATTCTGGACGTTATCCGGCGTAATAAATTTGCTGCGATAGCGGTTCCATGCACCATTTGGCACAGTTGACGGCGGGCCGGACGGCGCCTGCTGATCCATCAGACGTAAAACAAAGCCCAGTCGTTTGGTTTGAGCAAGCACATCGTGCAACTGCTGTCGGTCGAAACCGTGTTCGCGAACCATTTTATCGACAAACTGATTCATGGCCGGATCGTAAGCAAAGTCTCCGGTTTGCACTGCGCCAGTGTGTTCGGGCTGTAACAGAAAGCCCCCGCTGGGAACCGAATTGCCGCTGGCATTTCTTCCGTCAGAGAAAGGATTGCGCGGGCCTTCAGGCTGAGCCGGAGGCTTATTACTGCTACAAGCAGAAAGTGTTAAAACCAGGGGAAGAATGACTGCCAGGAGGCGCATCGGATATCCGTAACCATGCAATAAAAGAGGTGGGGATATGGTAGAGCATTATCAGGGCCGAAAAAACTGAAAATCAACGTCTTTACAACGATGCACGAAGATCCTGATACCGGTTTAATTGCGGGGCATTACGCAACTTCAAAACGCATCGTGGTTTTTTACCTCTACTCACGTTAGGATCCGCTGTAAAGTCGTTGCCCCGGGCGGTACGAGCCAACAGGATGATTTAAAATTGAATGAAATCAAGAATAAAGGTAGTGATATGAGCGGGCTGGATGCTCACACCCCAATGATGCAGCAGTACCTGCGTCTCAAGGCGGAGAACCCGGAAGTTCTGCTGTTCTATCGTATGGGGGACTTCTACGAACTGTTTTATGACGACGCAAAACGTGCGTCTCAGCTGATGGATATTTCCCTGACCAAACGCGGTGCATCGGCAGGCGAACCCATTCCGATGGCTGGCGTGCCTTATCATGCCGTTGAAGGTTATCTGGCCAAGCTGGTACAACTGGGCGAATCTGTCGCCATCGCGGAACAGATTGGCGATCCGGCGCTGAGCAAAGGGCCGGTTGAACGCAAAGTCGTGCGTATCGTGACGCCCGGCACGGTCAGTGATGAAGCTCTACTGAGCGAGCGTCATGACAACCTGCTGGCGGCCATCTGGCAGGACGGACGTGGCTTTGGCTATGCGACGCTGGATATCAGCTCCGGTCGCTTTCGTGTCGCCCAGCCAGACGATCTGGAAACCATGGCCGCTGAATTACAGCGGACAAATCCTGCAGAACTCCTGTATCCGGAAAGTTTTGAAGCCATGCCGCTTATCGCTTCCCGCCGCGGCCTGCGCCGTCGTCCGATGTGGGAATTTGAGCTCGAAACCGCAAAGCAACAGCTGAACCTTCAGTTCGGCACCCGCGATCTAACCGGGTTTGGCGTGGAACAGGCCACTCAGGCTCTGCGCGCCGCCGGTTGCCTGCTGCAATATGTGAAAGATACCCAGCGCACCGCCCTGCCGCATATTCGTGGCGTGACCATGGAGCGCCTGCAGGATGGCATCATTATGGATGCGGCGACGCGCCGTAATCTGGAACTGACACAAAATCTGGCCGGTGGCGTGGAAAATACGCTGGCGGCAGTCCTGGATCAGGCCGTCACACCAATGGGCAGTCGTATGCTCAAACGTTGGATCCACATGCCAAGCCGTGACATCAAAATGCTGACCCATCGTCAGCAGGCAATCGGGGCATTACAGGATCTGACCGCAGACTTGCAGCCCGTGCTACGTCAGGTTGGCGATCTCGAACGTATTCTGGCGCGCCTTGCCCTGCGCAGCGCCCGGCCACGCGACCTTGCCCGCATGCGTCATGCATTACAGCAACTTCCGGAAATTCGTGGGATTTTACAGGATGCTGACGCCGCGCATGTCGCTACGCTGGTGGAGCAGACCGGTGAATTTACAGAATTGGTCGAACTGCTTGAACGTGCGGTTGTTGAAGCCCCGCCGGTTCTGGTGCGTGACGGCGGTGTGATTTCGCCAGGCTATAATGCTGAGCTGGACGAATGGCGCGCACTGGCTGATGGTGCAACAGACTATCTTGACCGCTTAGAAATTCGCGAACGCGAAAAGCTGGGGCTGGAAACACTGAAGGTCGGATTTAACGGTGTACATGGTTATTACATCGAAGTGAGCCGCCGTCAGAGCCATCTTGTTCCTATTCATTATGTCCGCCGTCAGACGCTAAAAAACGCCGAGCGTTACATCATTCCGGAACTGAAAGAGTATGAAGATAAGGTTCTGACGTCCAAAGGCAAAGCCCTGTCGCTGGAAAAAGCGTTGTACGAAGAGCTGTTTGATTTGCTGATGCCGCATCTGTCAGCTTTGCAGCAAAGCGCCAGCGCGCTGGCCGAGCTGGATGTTTTGAGTAATCTGGCAGAACGTGCCTACACGCTCAGTTACACCTGCCCGACGATGAGCGAGAAACCCGGAATCAACATTACCGGTGGCCGCCATCCGGTGGTGGAACAGGTACTGAAAGAACCGTTTATTTCCAACCCGCTTAACATGTCTCCGGTGCGCCGGATGCTGATCATCACCGGCCCGAATATGGGCGGTAAAAGTACCTATATGCGTCAGGCGGCACTGATTGTCCTGATGGCGCATATTGGCAGCTACGTTCCTACGGATGCCGCTGTTATCGGCCCCGTAGACCGGATATTCACCCGCGTCGGCGCGGCAGATGATCTGGCTTCTGGCCGTTCAACCTTCATGGTGGAAATGACCGAAACCGCGAACATCCTGCATAACGCCACGGAAAACAGCCTGGTGCTGATGGATGAAATCGGGCGCGGCACATCGACCTACGACGGTTTATCACTTGCGTGGGCGTGTGCCGAGAATCTGGCCAGCCGCATTAAGGCCATGACGCTGTTCGCAACCCATTATTTCGAGCTGACGACGTTGCCGGAAAAAATGGAAGGCACGGTCAACGTTCACCTTGATGCCATTGAACACGGCGACACGATTGCGTTTATGCACAGTGTGCAGGATGGCGCAGCAAGCAAAAGTTACGGTCTGGCCGTCGCAGCGCTGGCAGGTGTCCCACGTGATGTTATTAAACGTGCTCGCCAGAAACTGAAAGAACTGGAAACATTGTCCAACAACGCCGCCGCCAGCAAAGTAGATGGCCCGCAACTGACGCTGCTGGCAGAAGAAGTGTCGCCTGCGGTAGAAGCGCTGGAATCTCTGGACGCGGATTCTCTCTCTCCACGTCAGGCGCTGGAATGGATTTATCGTCTGAAAGACATGGTGTAAAACTGTGGCCGCTGGCGGCAGAAATGAAAAACGGTGGGGATTAACCCACCGTTTTTTTGATATCGAACTGTGTTTCCGACGAACAGTTTTCTTAACGAAAAGTTATTCGCGGAACAGTGCTTCGATGCTCAGCCCTTGCCCCTGCAGGATTTCACGCAGGCGACGCAGACCTTCTACCTGAATCTGACGAACACGTTCACGTGTCAGGCCAATCTCACGACCCACATCTTCCAGCGTCGCAGCTTCATAACCTAACAGGCCGAAACGACGCGCCAGAACTTCACGCTGTTTTGCATTCAACTCGAATAACCACTTCACGATACTCTGTTTCATATCGTCGTCTTGCGTGGTGTCTTCCGGGCCGTTGTCTTTTTCATCCGCCAGAATATCTAACAGCGCTTTCTCTGAGTCACCGCCCAACGGGGTGTCTACAGAGGTAATACGCTCATTCAGGCGCAACATACGGCTGACATCATGCACCGGTTTGTCGAGTTGCTCAGCAATCTCTTCGGCACTCGGTTCATGATCCAGTTTGTGTGCAAGTTCGCGTGCGGTACGCAGATAAACGTTCAGTTCTTTAACGATGTGAATAGGCAAACGAATTGTACGGGTTTGATTCATGATCGCCCGTTCAATCGTCTGACGGATCCACCATGTTGCATAGGTAGAGAAACGGAAGCCGCGCTCAGGGTCAAATTTTTCAACCGCACGGATCAGACCCAGGTTGCCTTCCTCGATCAAATCAAGCAGTGCCAGACCGCGATTACTGTAGCGGCGGGCAATTTTAACCACCAAACGCAGGTTACTTTCAATCATACGGCGGCGGGAAGGAACATCTCCCCGCAACGCGCGTCGTGCAAAATAAACTTCCTCTTCTGCGGTCAGCAGAGGGGAATAACCGATTTCACCGAGGTACAGTTGAGTGGCGTCCAGCACTCGTTGGCTTACAGCCTGCGACAACAATTCTTCTTCAGAATCGTTGTCGGCAGTCTCTTCGACTATTGCTTTCTCGTCAAAGGCTTCAGCGCTGTTCTCATCGAAATCTACATCATCATGTAACTCGTTAACTTTCAGCGTATTCTGACTCATAAGCTGCTCCTACCCGTGGTCCCGAGGGCAGAATCGATGCTCTGCCCGGATTTATCGCTGCGGAAGATAACGCAGCGGGTTTACGGATTTCCCCTTGTAACGAATTTCAAAATGCAATCTTACTGAACTGGTTCCGGTGCTACCCATCGTCGCTATTTTTTGTCCCGCCTGCACTTCTTGTTGTTCCCGGACCAGCATTGTATCGTTATGTGCGTAGGCGCTCAGGTAATCATCATTGTGTTTGATGATGATTAGATTACCGTAACCGCGGAGAGCATTACCGGCATAAACAACGCGCCCCGAGGCCGTTGCTACGACAGCTTGTCCACGCGAACCAGCGATATCGATCCCCTTATTTCCCCCTTCAGCAGCAGAGAAATTATCGATAATCTTCCCGTCAGTCGGCCATTTCCATGTGGAAACCGGACCGCCATTATTCGTTGAGGTGGCGACGGGAGCGCTGGCTACAGCAACAGGTGTTGTGGTGGTGACTGCACCTGATGTAGGCAACATCTTACCTACATTCTGTTTACCAGAAGATTCAGAATACGTGGTAGTTGGTTGAGATGCAACCACAGAACCTGTGAGCATTCCCCCAGTTGGAACTTTCGGAACACCGCTATTTGTAGCGTCTGTGACGGTCGTCGTACTGCTCGTGCTGGCGGCAGAGGAAACGTTATTTATCTGGACTGTCTGCCCCACTTCGAGGCTGTACGGAGCAGGGATATTATTGCGCGCAGCAAGGTCCCGGAAGTCATTGCCGGTGATCCACGCGATGTAGAATAAGGTGTCTCCGCGCTTCACCTGATAGGTGCTGCCGCTGTAACTTCCCTTAGGGATCGAGTTATAGCTGCGGTTGTACACAATGTGTCCACCAGGCCCCACGGCAGGCGCCATTTGTGGAGGGGAATTCAGAGTATTCTGACTGCTGCTGCCGCTGTTTCCGCCGCCATTAACGCTGCTGATCGGCGCGGATGTGTTGGAATTGTTCGAACATCCCGCCATCCAGGCACTGATAAATGTACACACTGCAATGCGGCTTAGTGTTTTTATTGGGCTTCCCGTGCTCATATTTTCCCCCGTTACGGCAATCTCAGAATATCTCTTTATCCGCGCACACCGCGCCAACTGGCGCTTTCGTGTCATCTGACACTGTACGCGCAGGCAACATGCCCGTTCGGGTTTTCTCCCGGAACAGACCGTGCCATAAAAAACTGTAGTGGATGCTATCAACATCGCCAGTACAGCACCATATAACAGTTGTATTTAAATTTTAAGGGGTTAGTCCTGAGCGCGTCGGGGTTCAGGCTAGTTCGCCTTTCACCAGCGGCACAAAACGGACAGCTTCGACCGTCTCCGCAACGAATTCATCACCCCGACGGAGGATGCGCTGAAGAGTCTGGTTTTCTTCGCCGACGGGCAGAACCATCACGCCGCCATCTTCGAGCTGTTGCAATAAATCTTGAGGTATTTCAGGGGGAGCGGCGGTGACAATAATCGCATCAAACGGACCGCGCGATGGCCAGCCCTGCCAGCCATCGCCGTGGCGCGTGGAGACGTTATGCAAATCGAGCTGCTTGAGACGCCTTTTGGCCTGCCACTGCAACCCTTTAATACGCTCAACCGAGAAAACATGTTCAACCAGATGCGCCAGAATAGCCGTCTGATAACCTGACCCGGTGCCGATTTCCAGCACGCGGGATGTCGGTTTCAGGCGAAGTAGTTCCGTCATTCTCGCCACGGTATAAGGCTGAGAAATGGTCTGGCCTGAGCCAATCGGCAACGCGGTATTTTCATAAGCTTTATGCTGAAACGCCTCATCCACAAAGCGCTCACGCGGTACGGACTCGATGGCATGCAGCAGTTTTTCATCATGAATACCCTGCAGGCGGAGTTGCTCCAGCAGGTTATACATCGGCTTATTCACCATTCGCGCTCACCCCGGCCTTTTCCAACCATGAGACCACGACATCCTGAGCCGCGTAGGCGGTCAAATCCACCTGCAATGGCGTCACGGAAACATAACCTTGCGCGACCGCCGCAAAATCGGTGTCAGGTGCGACGTCAAACTTATCGCCCGGCGGGCCAATCCAGTACAAGTCTTGCCCGCGCGGATCCTGCTGACAAAATACCTGCTCGGCAGGATGGCGGCTACCGCAACGCGTCACCCGGATCCCTTTGATCTCAGACAGAGGCAGATCCGGAACGTTAATATTCAGAATTTTGCCAGTACGAAGAGGTTCGCGCGTAAGCGCCCTGAGAAGCCGGCAGGTGATAATCGCTGCTGTGTCATAATGCTGATGACCGTCGAGTGAAACCGCCAGCGCAGGAAAGCCCAGATGACGCCCTTCCATGGCCGCCGCGACAGTGCCGGAATAAATCACATCGTCGCCCAGATTCGGGCCTGTATTGATGCCGGAAACGACAATATCCGGCTTCGGGCGCATCAGCGAATTGACGCCGAGATACACACAATCCGTCGGCGTACCGTTGATGACCGCGGTATCGCCGTTCGGATAGGACTGAATACGTAACGGACCGTCCAGCGTCAGCGCGTTTGAGGCGCCGCTGCGGTTACGGTCAGGGGCGACCAGCTTTACATCCGCAAATTCACGTAGCGCGCAGGCCAGTGCCTGAATGCCGGGAGCCAGTACGCCGTCGTCGTTACTCAGTAATATCCGCATTCATTTCATCCAGATGCATCAGTTCACGCACTACGCTGGTGGCATAACTGCCCGCCGGTAGCCAGAATTTAAGTTCCAGAGTGACGTCATCCCAGCGCTGCCACTTCATCTGCAACGGCTGGAGCATAATGGCGCGGCGCGCAGGTTCTACACGCTCGCGTTTCAGCAGTGAAAGTAAATCTTCCTGCCCGGTCAGACAAGCCAGCTCAAAGGCTTCCGCTTCTTCTGACGTGCCTAACGGTCCGTCACCTGGCAACGGCGCAGTTACCAGCAGTTCGCCGCTTTCCACACGCGGTTGCAGCGATTCAAACTCTTCCGGCTTCGCCACGAACCAGCTGCCGCGGCCACTGAGTTGTAACGCATCGCCCAGTATTGCCTGACGGGCAGTGCCTTCTGCCAGACGCTGACTGGCGACAATGTTAAACATCGCGCTGCGGCTGGCGGATAAATAGAAACTGCGTTTGGCGCGCTCTTTTGGACGGGCTTCATTGGTTGCCCAGCGTTTCGCCTGCACCAGATTATTGCCGCCACGACCAAAACGCTGCGTGCCGAAGTAGTTCGGTACGCCCTGCCCAACAATTTTCGCCAGACGTTCTTCGACATTATCGATATCATTTATCTGACGCAGAACGAGCGTAAATTCATTGCCTTTCAGGGTTCCGATGCGCATTTTTTTGCGATGGCGCGAAGCGCGGATCACTTCGCAGCCTTCGAGACTGAACTGGCTCAAATCAGGATCTGCCTTGCCGGGCAGATGCAGGCAAAACCACTGTTCTGTCACCGCGTGCCGGTCTTTTAAACCTGCGTAGCTGACGTCGCGCGGATGCACTTTGGCAAAACGCGCCAGCTGCTCGGCAACAAACTGGGTATTGCAGCCATTTTTGCGGATCCGCACTAACAGATGTTCACCTTCGCCATCCGGTTCAAACCCCAAATCCTCTTCGACGATAAAGTCTTCCGGATTGGCTTTCAGCAGGCCGGTGGCGGTGGGTTCACCCAGCAACCAGGTGAGACGCGACATATCTATCATGCGGTAATCTTCCACACCATCATTCCTTAATCAGCAGTGCAACGGCTTCGCAGGCGATACCTTCGCCGCGGCCGGTGAAGCCCAGCTGTTCCGTTGTGGTCGCCTTGACGTTGACGTCGTCCATATGGCACTGCAAATCTTCGGCCAGGAATACGCGCATTTGCGGGATATGCGGTGCCATTTTCGGTGCCTGAGCGATAATCGTGATATCGAGATTGCCCAGCTTGTAGCCTTTTGCACGAATGCGACGATAGGCTTCGCGCAGCAGTTCCCGGCTGTCTGCACCTTTGTATGCAGGGTCGGTGTCCGGGAAAAGTTTGCCGATATCACCGAGCGCCGCCGCACCCAGCAGTGCGTCAGTGGCTGCATGCAGCGCAACGTCGCCGTCGGAGTGCGCCAGTAACCCCTGCGGATAAGGAATACGCACACCACCGATCACCAGCGGGCCTTCGCCGCCAAACTTATGTACATCAAAACCGTGACCGATACGCATTATGCGTTCTCCTCCTGATACAAGCGGGTTAAGTAGAATTCAGCCAGCGCCAGATCTTCTGGTCTGGTGACTTTAATATTATCGGCCCTCGCCGGGATCAGCATAGGATGAAAACCACAATATTCCATTGCGGAAGCTTCATCAGTGACCACAGCGCCTTCATTGAGTGCGCGACGCAGGCAGGTTTTCAATAATTCGAGAGGGAAGAATTGCGGCGTGAGCGCATGCCAGAGTTCCTGACGATCTACCGTATGGGCGATCGCATGCGCACCGGGCTCACCGCGTTTCATGGTGTCACGAACCGGCGCGGCGAGGATCCCACCAATTTTACTGGTCGCAGAAATGGCCAGAAGTTTTGTCAGATCATCGGGATGCAGACAAGGACGCGCCGCATCATGCACCAACACCCAGCCATGATCGCCCGCGGCCTCAAGGCCTGCCATCACAGATTCGGCGCGCTCATTTCCGCCGGTAACCAGCTGGATCCGTGGATCACTGGCGACGGGCAACTGCCGAAACTGAGTGTCATGCGGGCTCAGCGCCACGATAACTTTTGTGACGTTGCTGCTGTGCAACAAGGCGCAGATCGAGTGTTCTATCAGAGTCTTACCACCGATAGTCAGATATTGCTTGGGACATTCTGCCTGCATACGGCTGCCGATTCCGGCAGCCGGTAACACGGCAATGACCTCTGGAAGGGAAACTGCAGTATGGCTCATGGCTATTGATTCGTGTTGCTTTGCGATACGGTGCTGCCCGGCGCACGTTTGTTGTCAGGCACCAGGCGATAGAAAGTCTCACCGGGCTTGATCATGCTCAGTTCGTTGCGTGCCCGTTCTTCGATCGCTTCCTGACCGCCGTTCAAATCGTCGATTTCTGCGAAAAGTTGATCATTACGTGACTTCAGTTTGCCGTTATTGACTTGTTGCACCTGAACGTCATCGTTTACACGAACATAGTCGTGAATACCATTCTTGCCCAGCCACAGCGAATACTGTAACCAGCCAAGTAAAATCAGTAAAAGCAGTGTTAGTTTGCCCATCCCCGCCCCCTAAAAAAGCCGGACAATCATCCCACAACTTTCCCTCTGACTCCACTGTGGCAGGGTAAATGCCTGCGAGAATCAGACTTACGCACTCAATTATGGGTGAGAATGACACAATGGGTTACATCGTGAAGGAGAATTGCAGGGAAAACCGCCGGAAAAACGCAGAGCCACCGGACGACATCCCCGAAAAAAACGAACCAGAAAAGAGTCAACCTGACTCACCAGCCCGATAGAAATGAGAAGACCGTCCAGAACATGCTGATGACGCAGATTGCGCTGGTCACCGACGTTTTAAACCAGCCGCCGCGAAAGAACATGCTGAGCGCAATGCCAATCAGAACGGATACAGGCATGAGCGCCAGAAAGAAAGGCCAGGTGTAGAGCAGGAAAAACAGGGTGTTGGATCCGTAGACCAGAAAAGGGATCGCAAAGGCCAGCCAGTAAAAGACGAAGCCAATGAACCCGCCCTGCATAGAGTAGGACGGCTCGTCGTTGTCTGAACTGTCCGTGACCTGCGCCAGCCTCTGATAGCGGGTATTTTCGACCCGGATTCGGCTGACAAGTCTGCTGAGTAAAGCTTGCATAGATGATCCCTGTATTCAGTGTAAACCGGCACGCTCTCTGGCGTTTGGCCGGCAAACATTCAGGGATTGATAATAGCGCGCTGACGCATCACATCTAATAATTGGGGAACCAAATGTGTTACCAATTGTTCACCATTAAGATGCACATCCGGCGCTTCCGGCGGCTGATATTCAGAGTCAATTCCAGTGAAATTCTTGAGTTCACCCGCGCGCGCTTTCTTGTATAAACCTTTAGGATCACGCGCCTCGCAAATAGCCAGCGGCGTATCAACGAACACTTCGATGAACTGACCTTCTCCGAGCAAATTACGCACCATGTCCCGTTCAGCGCGATGAGGAGAAATGAAGGCGGTCAGCACGACCAAACCGGCATCCACCATCAGTTTCGCCACTTCACCGACGCGACGGATGTTTTCGCGACGGTTGTCATCCGTAAATCCTAAATCACGGCAAAGCCCGTGACGGACGTTATCACCGTCAAGCAGATACGTGCTGATACCCTGCGCATGCAGCGCCTGCTCAAGCCCACCCGCCACCGTGGATTTTCCCGAGCCTGAAAGCCCGGTAAACCACAGAACTGCGCCGCGATGGTCATGTTGTTTCTCGCGATCCGCGCGCGTCACCGCGTGCGGATGCCAGACAACATTGTCGTCTTTTAAGAAAGAGCCGTCCTGCAACGCCATCTTATTTGCCCCCCAGCAAATCGCGCGCGCCCCAGTGCGGGAAGTGACGGCGAACCAGGCTGTTGAGTTCCAGCTCAAACGCACTGTATTTATCGGATTCCTGATAAACCTCTTCCAGCGCCTCGCGAACCAGACCCGCGCCCACAGTCACGTTCGTCAGGCGATCGATAAAGATCATCCCGCCGGTCACCGCGTTACTCTGGTAATTATCCAGCACCAGCGGTTCGTCAAAGGTAAGTTCGACCAGGCCGATACCGTTGAGCGGCAGGTTTTCCACCACGCGCTGAGTCAGTGAGTTGATCTCGACCTGATACTCGATGTTTTCCACGCGCGCACGGGCTTTCTTGCCACCGACTTTGATGTCATAACTCTGGCCGACGCTCAGCGGTTGCTCCGCCATCCACACCACGTCCACTTTCGCATTCTGCACCGGTTTTACGGTTTCATCTGCGTCCACCAGCGTATCGCCGCGGCTGATATCACGTTCGTCGGCCAGCACCAGCGTGATCGCTTCGCCTGCCCAGGCTTCCTGCAAATCACCGTCAAAGGTCACGATGCGTGCCACGGTAGATTCCACACCTGACGGCAGAACTTTCACTTTCTGGCCGACGCGGACAGAACCGGACGCCAGAGTTCCGGCATAACCACGGAAATCGAGGTTTGGACGGTTCACATACTGCACCGGGAAACGCATCGGTTGCTGTTCACGGATGTTGATAATGTTGACCGTTTCCAGCACGTCGAGCAGCGTCGGGCCGGTATACCAGCCCATTTTCTCGCTTGGCGTCGCCACGTTATCGCCTTCCAGCGCGGAAAGCGGAACGAATTTGATGTCCAGATCGGTCGGCAGTTGCTGAGCGAAATCCAGATAATCCTGTTTAAACTGCTCGTACACAGACTCGCTGAAATCCACCAGATCCATTTTGTTCACCGCAACAACCAGATGGCGGATCCCCAGCAGAGTGGCGATAAAGCTGTGGCGACGGGTTTGATCCAGCACGCCTTTACGGGCGTCGATCAGCAGGATCGCCAGATCGCAGGTCGATGCACCGGTCGCCATATTACGGGTGTATTGTTCGTGTCCCGGCGTGTCCGCGATGATGAACTTACGCTTTTCAGTGGAGAAATAACGGTAAGCCACATCGATGGTAATACCCTGTTCGCGTTCCGCTTGCAGGCCATCAACCAGCAAAGCCAGATCCAGTTTTTCGCCCTGCGTGCCGTGACGTTTACTGTCATTGTGCAACGAGGACAGCTGGTCTTCGTAAATTTGACGGGTGTCGTGAAGCAGACGCCCGATCAGCGTACTTTTGCCGTCATCGACGCTGCCGCAGGTCAGGAAGCGCAGCAGGCTTTTGTGTTGCTGAGCGTGCAGGTAAGCTTCGACGCCGCCCTGTTCCGCGATTTGTTGTGCAATTGCGTTATTCATTAGCTGCGGCTCCTCAGAAATACCCTTGACGCTTTTTCAGTTCCATCGAACCGGCCTGATCGCGGTCGATCGCCCGTCCCTGACGCTCACTGGTCGTGGAAACCAACATCTCTTCGATGATTTCCGGCAGCGTTTGCGCTTCGGATTCCACGGCGCCGGTCAGCGGCCAGCAACCCAGCGTACGGAAGCGCACCATTTTCTTCTCAATCACTTCGCCCGGCTGGAGATCAATACGATCGTCATCCACCATCAGCAGCATGCCGTCTCGCTCGAGAACCGCACGCGGCGCGGCCAGATAGAGCGGAACGATTTCAATATTTTCCAGATAGATGTACTGCCAGATATCCAGCTCAGTCCAGTTGGAGAGCGGGAAAACGCGGATGCTTTCGCCTTTGTTAATCTGGCCGTTATAGTTGTGCCACAGCTCCGGACGCTGATTTTTTGGATCCCAGCGGTGGAAGCGGTCGCGGAACGAGTAAATACGCTCTTTGGCACGGGATTTTTCTTCGTCACGGCGCGCACCACCGAAAGCCGCATCAAAACCGTATTTGTTCAGCGCCTGTTTCAGCCCTTCGGTTTTCATGATGTCAGTGTGTTTGGCACTGCCGTGAACGAACGGGTTGATACCCATCGCCACGCCTTCCGGGTTTTTATGCACCAGCAGCTCGAAACCGTAGTTTTTCGCCGTGCGGTCACGGAATTCGTACATTTCGCGGAATTTCCAGCCAGTGTCCACATGCAACAGTGGGAACGGTAGCGTGCCCGGGAAGAAAGCTTTGCGAGCCAGATGCAGCATCACTGAGGAGTCTTTCCCAATGGAATACATCATCACCGGGTTGGCGAATTCAGCAGCCACTTCACGGATGATATGGATACTCTCCGCCTCCAGTTGCCGCAAATGAGTCAGTCGTTTTTCGTCCATAACAGATCCTTTAAGCCAAATTCACAACCGACGGACGTTGAGTCCCGTCAGTCTCAGGATGATGCCCAAACCACGCCAGTTGCTGATGAAGTGCCACCACTTCACCAATCACCAGCAGCGCCGGTGCAGGCGCCTGTTGAGCCAGATGTTCAAGATTATCAAGCGTGCCGGTCAGCACTTGCTGATCGGCTCGCGTTCCCCGTCCGATGACCGCGACAGATGTCGTTGCTGCCCGCCCGTGAGCAATCAGCTGCTGGCTGATTTCCGCCGCTTTGAGCGTGCCCATGTAAATCGCCAGCGTTTGTTTTCCTTTGGCGAGCGTTTCCCACTGCACGCCGTTATCGTCAGAGCGACAATGCCCCGTCACAAACATCACGCTCTGCGCGTAATCACGGTGCGTCAGCGGGATGCCTGCATACGCCGTTGCGCCCGCGGCAGCGGTAATGCCCGGAACGACCTGGAAAGGAATTCCGGCCGCTTTCACCGCCTGTAACTCTTCACCGCCACGTCCGAAGATGAACGGGTCACCGCCTTTCAGGCGCACGACTTTTTTCCCCTGCTGCGCCAGTTCGACCAGCAGACGGTTGGTTTCTTCCTGCGACACAGAGTGGCTGCCCGCCCGTTTGCCGACACAGATTCTGTCCGCGTCACGGCGGACTAAATCCAGCACGTCGTCGCTAACCAGGTAGTCATACAACACCACATCAGCCTGCTGCATGACCTGCAAAGCGCGTAAGGTGAGCAATCCTGCATCACCCGGCCCTGCGCCGACCAGCGTGACATTACCGTTTTTTGCGATGCCCTCCGCACTTTCTAACTGTTCCTGCAACGCTTGCTCCGCCTGTGCGAGTTTCCCCGCAGAAGCCAGGCTGGCGAAGCGCCCGGAAAACGCCTGTTCCCAAAAACGACGGCGTGAACGCATGGAACTGAACTGCGTTTTTACCCTTTCTCGCCAGCGCCCGGCGATATCCGCCATTTGCCCCAGACTGGTCGGCAGCAACGTTTCGAGTTTCTCACGCAACATTCTGGCCAGCACCGGCGCTTTGCCGCTGGAAGAAATCGCCACCACAATCGGCGAGCGGTCGACAATGGAAGGAAAGATAAAAGAACACTTGGGTTGGTCGTCGACCACGTTAGCCATAACGAAGCGCTGATTAGCCTGCGCAAACACCTCTGCGTTGAGTGCGGCGTCGTCGGTCGCTGCAATCACCAGAAACACATCATCAAGCTGCTCTGGCAGAAATGCCTGCGCCAGCCAGCTAACTTCGTTGGCGTGTTCACGTTGTTCCAGCTCGGGGGAAAGTGCCTGTGCAACTATCCGAACTTGTGCGCCCGCCCGCAGGAGAAGATCTATTTTGCGGGCAGCGACTTCGCCACCACCAACAACCAACACAGGGCGTTGTTTGAGGTCGGCAAATATTGGTAGATAGTCCACAAAGGCCTTTATTGATTGTCAGGATTAATCGTCAAACTATACGTGCAGGCAATAATTGATCTGAAATGACGAAAAGGAATGATTAGTTACTAAATGGAATATAGCCCGCCATCAGAGGCGCAGATTTTTTATAATCCTTCCAGCCTGAATATTTTTCATGACATCTCCTGCCGCTTACGAATGACAAAAAGAGCGGTTTGAGATAACGGGAAATTGTCTAATGGCGCGTACAATCGCATACTATATCGCCCACAAAGACCGCCACACGCGGCCTGTCAGGTGTAGTGCCCTTTCCGGTCATTTTGACCCGCAAACAAGGATTTTTGGCTATGTTTTCTTTTTTACGCATGAAGCGGACGCTGCTCGCCATCGGGCTGAGCGGCGTCTTAATGGGTCATGCGGTGGCTGCCTCGTCGCCACTTCCGGCGATGGGTGAGATCGCCAGTCAGCAAATTCGTCATATCGCGACCTATTTCCCCGGCCGCATGGCAGGCAGCCCGGCAGAACTTATCGCCGCAGATTACCTAAATCAGCAGTTCAGTAAATTAGGCTACAAGACCGACCTGCGCGGATTCGATACCCGCTATTTGTACACCAGCAACGACGGCAAAAAGAACTGGCAGAATATTCACGCCACCTCCGTCATTGCCGCGCGCACCGGCGACGTGCCGCAGCAGATTATTGTGATGGCGCACTTTGATACTTATGTGCCGCAAAGCGACAGCGATACCAACCATAATCTCGGTGGTCTGACGTTGCAGGGCGTGGATGATAACGCGTCAGGCGTCGGTGTAATGCTTGAGCTGGCCGAACGTATGCAGGCCATTCCCACGCATTACAGCCTGCGATTTGTGGCGCTGAGTGCCGAAGAAACCGGTGCGAAAGGGGCGGAAGATTTTGTGAAGCGCATGAGCGCCGAAGAGAAGAAAAATACGTTGCTGGTGATCAATCTGAATTCACTGATTACAGGCGACCGGCTGTATTTCAACAGCGGCGTGAATACGTCGGCGGCGGTGGCAAAACTAACCCGCGTCCGCGCCATAAAGATTGCGCACAGTCTGGGGATCCCGGCGGAAAGCCATGATAATACGCATTGCTGCGACGGCATCGGCGCGCTGGATGAAGCGCGATTACCGCTGCTGAACGTGACGGCCACGAATTATGCTTTAGGCAAGAAAGATGGCGAGCAACAACGCGCCATCAGCAGCCACTTCCCGCTGGGCACAACACGCTATCAGAGCCAGTTCGATAACCTGCAATATCTCGATACCGCGCTGCCGGGCCGCATTGAAAAACGCTCGCGGGATACCGTGAAAGTGTTGTTCCCGCTGCTCAGGGATCTGGCGAAACCGGCGAAACACGCCTGATTTAAATAAGAGTCGTAGAGACGCTAATAACAGGAATCCCTTAAATAATTCGGGTTGCAGGAAGGCGGCAAGTAAACGCATCTGCAACCCGAAGTATGACGGGGATTTATTCGTGCAGGCCGCACTCTCGTTTCAGTCCGAAAAAGCGCGTTTCTTCTTCCTTCATCCCTTCTTCCCACTTTTTCGTGGTGTGGGTATCGCCGACGGAAAGATAGCCCTGGTCCCAAAGCGGATGGTAGCTGAGACTATGTTCTTTCAGGTACTGGAAGACCTGACGGTTATCCCAGTCAATGATCGGCAGGATTTTAAACACACCACGCTGAACCGCCAGCACCGGCAGATGCGCACGGCTGCCGGACTGTTCGCGCCGCAGACCGGCGAACCAGGTCTGCACGCCGAGCGTTTGAATCGCACGATTCATCGGCTCAACTTTATTGATGTGGTTGTACTTCTCAATGCCTTCGACGCCCTGCTCCCAAAGTTTGCCGTAACGCGCTTCCTGCCAGGCAGGCGATTGTTCCGCGCGGAAGATCTGCAAATTCAGGCTAAGCTGTTCGGTTAACGAATCAATGAACTGATAGGTTTCCGGAAACAGATAACCGGTATCCGTGAGGATCACCGGAATGTCCGGTTTCTGCTGCGTCACCAGATGCAGGCTCACTGCCGCCTGAATACCAAAGCTGGAGGACAGCGCAAATTCACCGGGCATATTCTCCAGCGCCCACTGCACACGCTCCTGCGCAGACAGCTTTTCAAGGCTGACGTTAATTTCCGCCAGCGCCATGGCCTGTCCGGACTTCGGCATGTCGTTCAGTTCGGCCAGAGTCAGATTCAATGAACTCATGGTGCCTCCAGTCAGTCGTAACGGTTAATCGTAGAAATCACGGGCCGGATCAAGTACCGGTCGAATGATCCCCGCGCGGATCACGAAATCACCAAAACCTTCGCCGGTTTCGCGCTCTTTTGCCCAGCGCGCTACCAGTTCGTCGATGATCGTCAAAATCTCTGCGTCTGAAATATTTTCGCGATACATCCGCGGAATGCGCGTCCCGGCACGGTTACCGCCGAGATGCAGGTTGTAACGGTTAAGGGCTTTGCCCACCAGGCCAATTTCCGCCAACAGCGCGCGGCCACAGCCGTTCGGGCAGCCGGTCACGCGCAGAACGATGTGTTCATCACCCACGCCATGACCGTGCATGATGCCTTCCACTTTGGTCACAAACTCCGGCAGGAAACGTTCGGCTTCCGCCATCGCCAACGGACACGTCGGGTAAGACACGCAGGCCATTGAGTTTTTACGTTGCTCGGTCACGCCGTCGTCGATCAGGCCGTGATTGCGTGCCAGCGTTTCGATCGCGTCTTTGTCTTTTTCGGCGACACCGGCGACGATCAGGTTCTGGTTAGCAGTTAGCCTGAAATCGCCTTTGTGGATCTTAGCAATTTCTGCCAGACCGGTTTTCAGCGGCTTACCCGGATAATCCAAAATACGGCCATTTTCGATAAACAGGGTCAGGTGCCACTGTTTGTCGATGCCTTTCACCCAGCCGATACGATCGCCGCGGCCGGTGAATTCGTAAGGACGGATTTCAGCGAACTGAATTCCCGCACGCTTTTCCACTTCGGCTTTAAATACCGGCACCCCGACGCGTTCCAGCGTGTATTTCGTTTTAGCGTTTTTACGGTTGGTACGGTTACCCCAGTCCCGCTGCGTGGTCACCACGGCTTCGGCCACGGCTAGCGTTTTCTCCAGCGGGATAAAGCCCAGCTCGCTGGCGGTACGGGCATAAGTCGCTTTATCGCCGTGTGCGATAGAGAGACCGCCGCCGACCAGTACGTTAAAACCAATCAATTTGCCGTTATCCGCAATCGCCACGAAGTTAAGGTCGTTCGCATGAAGATCGACATCGTTCTGCGGCGGGATCACTACGGTGGTTTTGAATTTGCGTGGCAGATAAGTCGCGCCCAGAATCGGCTCTTCGTCAGTGGTTTCAACTTTTTCCTGATCCAGCCAGACTTCGGCGTAAGCACGGGTGCGCGGCAGCAGATGTTCGGAGAGCTTTTTCGCCCATTCATAGGCTTCGCGATGCAGCTCAGACTCCACCGGATTCGAAGTACACAACACGTTGCGGTTAACGTCGTTGGCGGTCGCCAGCGCATCCAGACCGAGTTTATTCAGCAACTGATGCACCGGTTTTACGTTCGGTTTCAGAATGCCGTGGAACTGGAATGTCTGACGGTTAGTAATGCGGATGCTGCCGTAGAGCGTGCTGTCTTCGGCAAATTTGTCGATGCCAAGCCATTGCGCAGGCGTCATCACTCCACCCGGCAGACGGCAACGCAGCATCATGGCGTGACGCGGCTCGAGCTTTTGCTCAGCACGTTCAGCACGAATATCGCGGTCGTCCTGCTGGTACATGCCGTGAAAACGGATCAACAGAAAATTGTCACCGTTGAAACCGCCGGTCAGGCCGTCTTTTAAATCATCGGCAATGGTTCCGCGCAGGAAATGACTTTCCTTTTTGAGGCGTTCGGCGTCGGCCAGAGGCGCATCGACAATCAGCGGACCGGGGCCGGGATTGAGTTCACTCCACAACTTTTTGCTCATTATTTTTTCACTCATAACTTTATGCCCAAAATCATTCGATTTGCAGGTAGGCGGCAAATGAAGGAATCCCGATGAGCTGACTCAAGTCAGTGATTCGGGTGACTGAAAGAAGCCAACACCCCTGCAATTTGAAGGATGCAGGGCATTAGTAGACGTCACGCTGATAGCGGCGATCCAGGCGTAATTCGCTGAGATATTCGTCGGCGGTTTCCAGATCCATCACGCCATATTCGGCAATGATCTCCAGCAACGCCTGCTCTACGTCTTTCGCCATACGGTTGGCGTCGCCACAAACATAGACATGCGCGCCTTCCTGCAACCATTGCCAGACTTCAGAGCCGCTCTCGCGCAGCTTGTCCTGTACGTAAACTTTTTCCGCCTGATCACGCGACCACGCCAGGCTGATGTGGGTCAGCAGGCCGTCTTTCACGTATCGCTGCCATTCCACCTGATAAAGGAAATCGTCGGTGAAGTGCGGATTGCCGAAGAACAGCCAGTTTTTGCCGCTAGCCCCGTCGTTATCACGCTGCTGGATGAACGCGCGGAACGGCGCAATCCCGGTGCCCGGCCCGATCATAATGACCGGCGTTTCAGGGTTAGCCGGCAGACGGAAGTTATCGTTATGCTCGATGAAGACTTTCACTTCGCCGTCTTCTTCCAAGCGGTCGGCCAGATAACCTGACGCGCCACCGGAACGCGGGCGGCCATCAATGTCATAACGCACAACGCCGACGGTGATATGCACTTCGGATTCGGTTTCGGCCTGCGACGAGGCAATCGAATACAGGCGCGGCGTCAGCGGACGCAGTAAATCCACCAGTTGCTGCGCGTCGAGTTCAGTCGGTGCGCGGCGCACCATGTCCACGAACGGCACGGTTTGCGCGTATTGTTGAAGCGCAGGTTTGTCGGCCAGCAATCCAGTCAGATGTTCGTCGCGACAAAGCGCGGCGTATTTCTCAATGATTGGCGTGGTGTTTTGCGTCAGCTCGATATAATGCTGAAGGGCTTCTGACAGCGGCAGTGATTTGCCATTGATGTCGACCGTCTCATCGCCTTTCAGCCACAGCAGTTCCACGACTTCCTGCACCAGCTGCGGATCGTTTTCAAACCAGATCCCCAGCGCATCGCCCGGCTGGTAACGCAGGCCGGAATCACCGAGATCGATTTCCAGATGACGCACATCTTTATCCGAGTCGCGGCCAGTGATTTTCTGGTTCACCGCCAGCGTCGCCGTTAGCGGTGCTTCTTTCGTATACGGGCTGCTGTCGATCTGATTCACACTGCCCGCCAGCGTCGGCGCGGCTTGCGCGGAAGTGTCAGCTGGCACGCGTTGTTTCAGCACGTCAACAATGCGCTTGCGCCATTCGGCTGCAGCCTCTTTATATTCAACGTCCGCATCCACGCGGTCTGTCAGACGCTCCGCGCCCAGTTCGCCCAGACGTTTATCGAAGTCTTTACCGGCCTGGCAAAAGAACTCATAAGAGGTATCGCCAAGCGCGAACACCGCAAAGGCCGTGTCCGTCAATTTCGGGGCTTTTTTGGATTGCAGGAATTTATGCAACGCGACGGCTTCTTCCGCCTGCTCGCCTTCGCCCTGCGTCGATGCCACAATCAGCAGCAGTTTTTCCTGCGCGATTTGCTTGAATTTGTAATCACCGGCATTCACCAGATTCACATTCAGTTTTGCGGCAATCAGGTCATCACGTAACTGTTCGGCCACGCGGCGGGCATTGCCGGTTTGCGAGGCAGAAATCAGGGTAATCGAGGCGACTGCCTGCACCGGTGCAGGCGCGGCGACAGCACCCGGTTGCTGGTTAACCATCCCCCAGAAATAACCGGAAAGCCAGGCCATTTGAGTCGGTGAATAATCACTCGTTGCCGATTGAAGTCGTGCCAGTTGCTCGGGGGTCAGCGGGAGCAGTGAAATTGGAGGAGCCTGAGTCGTCATCGCAGTACGAATTCCCTTATGCATAAGCCAGTCATCAATCCGGCCTTCAGCGGCTTTCAGGGGATACCTTCGCGCGGAAAAGACCTTCAGAAAGTGTAAGGTTAACGAGCCGGATAATAACAATTAAAGAAGTGATGGAAATAATAAATAACCAAAATGACTAAGAGGATTTAGCGGTAAGTTCTATCTGAAAAAGTGGTAAAGGAAGTTTTTTATCGTACTGAAATCGCTATGAAATTTCCCACACACTTCGCGGGCATTTTCAAAGTGACGGAAATTAAAAGAAAAACCCCGCCGAAGCGGGGTGATGAATTTTTTTCAGGACACGACTTTTACGCTCAAGTCTCAGAGATGGAAGGCGTTATGCTGCTCGAACCACGCAAACTGACCGGCTGCAAAGACCGACATTTTACTGCCGCTGTGACCAATGTCAGACAGATCCATAAAGTGCCAGTTAAACGGCGTGTTGTTTTGTTCAGCACGCTGCTGGGATGTGGTGAAATAGCTTTCTGCACGTTCCAGCCGGTTAGTCCCCTGCGCCATCGCCTGTTTGGATTTACGCAGCAGATGATTTTCCGGATCATCATCTTCAGCGCCCACGGCAATCAGTACCGGTTTGGCAAAGTAATCATTGAGCTGTTGCTGGTTCACCGCCACCGGCGCTTCACGCAAACCATACGGCCAGCGCTGATCGGTGTCCGGCAATGTCCACCAGCCTGCCGCCGCGCAGACGGCAGCTTTGACATTCGGCTCAGGCAATAACGTCAGCATGCGGTGAACAAACTGGCAGCCCGCACTGTTCCCGAACAAATAGTATTGCTTCTGGCCAGTTACGCCCTGCTTTTGCAACGTCGTAAACAGATTATCGACCATGCTGAACGCCCACTGAGATTTAGGCAGACGTCGGTGCGTTTTGCTGTCCACCAGATTTCCGAGGTTATACCCCGCCGCGCCCGGGAATTCCTGTTCGCTGAAATGCGGCACGATGACGCGCAAATGGTACTGATCTGCGACGGTTATCCAGTCATTACGGTAGGTTGCCGCGTTGCGGTCAACGCCGGTCATGACCATCACCACCGGCGTATTTTCATCGGCCCCGGCTGGCTGGTAGGTGAAAACTTCCAGCGTCTTTTTACTCTGAGCCAGAGGAATATGCATGACCCCGGCACCCGGCGGGAATATCAGCGGAGCTTTGGGGATTGCCGTTTTGGGGACCGATGGCACTTTTACCGCAGGCTGAACGGTTTTAGCCGCGGCGGGCGCGCCTTCCTGTGCGGGAGCCGTGGTTTCTGCCTGCACGCTGGCAGAGAACAACAGCGCCAGAACAGCGCTACGAAGCACAGTAATCATTCACTATCTCAACAGGTTAGTTTCTACCGGCTCACTGTAAGCCAGCAATGCGGGCGGAGTAAAGAGAGTAAAAGTCAGGATTTGGTGAAGAAAAGCGCAGTTAAGTCATGGCACGTAAGCCGGTATTCCGGTACTATGCCGCGTTTTTTCGAGCAACGAGACAGCCTCATGACCACCACATTATTTAAAGATTTTCAGTTCGAAGCCGCACACCATTTACCGCACGTCCCTGCCGGGCACAAATGTGGCCGGTTGCATGGCCACTCTTTTACCGTTCGTATAGAAATCACCGGTGAAGTGGATCCGCACACAGGCTGGGTAATGGATTTCGCCGATCTGAAAGCTGCATTCAACCCGACGCTGGACCGCCTCGATCATTATAATCTGAATGATATTCCGGGCCTGGAAAACCCAACCAGCGAAGTGCTGGCGGAATGGATCTGGAATGAGATGAAGCCGAAGCTGCCTTTGCTTTCCGCCGTGCGCGTGAAAGAAACTTGCACAGCGGGTTGCGTCTATAAAGGCTAATCCATCCGATATCGCTATTTAGGCGATATTTAAGTATTTATGGGTCTGCATCGACAGCCGCCAGTTCTTTGCAATACAGGTCGCGATGCAAAGTTTGGTGGCTTCTTCTTTTTGGCTAATAGGCTGCAACGCGATAATCCGTGATTTGCTGTCGGTCAGCGTTGCCAGCAACGCTTCCAGTGCGTCGATATCACGCTGACGCGCCACCGGATGTTTCACTTCATCAGCACGTTTCAGCGCCTGCGGCAGAATGTCGTAACCGCCACGCATATTCACTTTAGGTGAAACGGTGACCCAGGTATTCACTGAACAACGCACTTCATGCGTGCCGCTGGTTTCAATCTGACAACTGAAGCCGTTTTTCTCAAGCAAAGAAGTCAGCTCGGTCAGGTCATAAATACACGGCTCGCCGCCGGTAATCACCACGTGACGGGCGGTGTAACCCTGTTGTGCAATCACATCCAGCAACTGTTCTGACGTCGCGTTACCCCAGGCATCGCTCTCTTCGGTTTTGACCAGAATGCGCTGCATATCGACTTCCCGATCGGCAATTTTATCCCAGGTGTGTTTGGTGTCGCACCAGCTGCAACCCACCGGGCAGCCTTGCAGGCGCACAAAAATCGCCGGCACGCCGGTAAAATAACCTTCCCCTTGCAGGGTTTCGAACATCTCATTAATCGGGTACTGCATCGTTTTCTCAGTCATCTCTAAAAAATCAGCGCGCATTATCACAGATAAGACGGGTGAGGCCAAACTTGTGCTGTAAATGAGTATGGCAGATTTGCCCGTCGCCATTTTTCAGGCATAAAAAAACCCGCCGGAGCGGGTTTTTAAGAAAGCGTTACGGGGCAGTAATTACTGACCTTTAACTTCTTTCAGACCGTTGAACGGAGCAGGAGTACCCTGTGCCGCCAGCGCTTCTTCGATACGGATCAGCTGGTTGTATTTAGCAACACGGTCAGAACGGCTCATTGAACCGGTTTTGATCTGGCCTGCAGCAGTACCGACCGCCAGGTCAGCGATGGTTGCATCTTCAGTTTCGCCTGAACGGTGAGAGATAACGGCAGTGTAGCCAGCATCTTTAGCCATTTTGATCGCAGCCAGAGTTTCGGTCAGTGAACCGATCTGGTTGAATTTGATCAGGATGGAGTTAACGATGCCTTTGTCGATACCTTCTTTCAGGATCTTGGTGTTGGTTACGAACAGATCGTCACCCACCAGCTGGATTTTGTCGCCCAGAACTTTAGTCTGGTAAGCGAAGCCAGCCCAGTCAGATTCGTCCAGACCGTCTTCGATAGAAACGATTGGGTACTGTTTGGTCAGGTCTTCCAGGAAGTGAGTGAACTCTTCAGAAGTGAAAGCTTTGTTACCTTCGCCAGCCAGAACGTATTTACCGTCTTTGTAGAATTCAGATGCTGCACAGTCCATCGCCAGGGTGATGTCTTTACCCAGTTCGTAGCCTGCTGCTTTCACAGCTTCTGCGATAACAGCCAGAGCTTCTGCGTTAGAACCCAGGTTTGGCGCGTAGCCACCTTCGTCACCCACAGCAGTACCCATGCCTTTAGATTTCAGAACTTTAGCCAGGGTGTGGAAAACTTCAGAACCCATACGGATGGCTTCTTTCAGTGTTTTCGCGCCAACAGGCTGAATCATGAACTCTTGAATATCAACGTTGTTATCAGCATGTTCGCCGCCGTTGATGATGTTCATCATAGGCAGTGGCATAGAGTATTTGCCTGGGGTGCCGTTCAGTTCTGCGATGTGAGCGTACAGTGGCAGACCTTTAGAAGCAGCAGCCGCTTTAGCAGCAGCCAGGGAAACAGCCAGAATCGCGTTAGCACCGAAGTTAGATTTGTTTTCGGTACCGTCCAGGTCGATCATGATTTTATCGATGTTAGCCTGGTCTTTCGCGTCTTTGCCCAATACAGCCTGAGCAATTGGACCGTTAACAGCAGCAACGGCTTTCAGAACGCCTTTGCCCAGGAAACGGGATTTGTCACCGTCACGCAGTTCCAGCGCTTCGCGGGAACCGGTAGAAGCACCTGATGGCGCAGCAGCCAGACCAACAAAACCACCTTCCAGATGAACTTCAGCTTCTACAGTCGGGTTACCACGTGAATCGATGATTTCGCGACCGATGACTTTAACGATTTTGGACATTAGGATTTCCTCAGTACAAGTTAACTAAAGCTTCAGACAAACGACGTATCTGCGACACGTCGTTTCCCCTGTATTTTATTTTACCTGACGCTTCTGATACTCACCGGCAGCCTTCACGAAGCCTGCAAACAACGGATGACCATCACGCGGCGTAGACGTAAATTCTGGATGGAACTGGCAAGCAACAAACCACGGATGGTTTGGCAACTCGATAATTTCCACCAGTTGCTTATCGCCAGAGCGACCGGCTACGCGTAAACCTGCGGCTTCGATTTGTTTCAGCAGCATATTGTTCACTTCGTAACGGTGACGATGGCGTTCAACTATTGTCGGCTCGCCGTACATCTCGCGAACCAGGCTACCCTCGTTCAGGTGACATTGCTGACCACCTACACGCATGGTTCCACCTAAATCACTGTCTTCGGAACGTACTTCGACGTTACCTTCTTCATCGCGCCATTCAGTGATGAGGGCGACGACCGGGAACTTACAGTCTGGCACAAATTCCGTTGAGTTGGCGTTATCCATACCCGCAACGTTACGGGCAAACTCAATCAACGCGACCTGCATACCCAGACAAATACCCAGATAAGGAATGTTGTTTTCACGCGCATAACGGGCTGTCGCGACTTTCCCTTCCACACCACGGTAACCGAAGCCACCCGGGATAAGGATTGCGTCCAGACCTTTCAGCACTTCGACGCCACGGGTTTCGACATCCTGTGAATCGATAAGTTTAATGTTCACGGTCAGGCGATTTTTCAGGCCACCGTGTTTGAGCGCTTCAATCACTGACTTATAGGCGTCTGGCAGCTCAATGTACTTACCGACCATACCGATGGTGACTTCACCGCCCGGATTAGCTTCTTCGTAAACAACCTGTTCCCACTCGGACAGATTGGCTTCCGGCGCGTTGATGCTGAAACGTTTACAAATATAGTCGTCCAGACCCTGAGATTTCAATAGGGCCGGGATTTTATAAATGGAATCAACATCTTTAAGGGAGATAACCGCTTTTTCCGGCACGTTACAGAACAGCGCAATTTTTGCACGTTCGTTGGCAGGAACAGCGCGGTCAGAACGGCAGATCAGCACGTCTGGCTGGATACCGATAGACAGCAGTTCTTTAACAGAATGCTGAGTCGGTTTTGTTTTTACTTCACCGGCAGCGGCCATGTACGGCACCAGGGTCAGGTGCATGTACAACGTATGTTCACGGCCCACTTCAACCGCCATTTGGCGAATCGCTTCCAGGAACGGCAGAGATTCGATATCACCGACAGTACCGCCAATTTCAACCAGCACGACATCGTGGCCTTCGCCGCCTTCAATGATGCGTTCTTTGATGTTGTTGGTGATGTGCGGAATAACCTGAATGGTCGCGCCGAGATAATCGCCGCGGCGCTCTTTGCGCAGCACGTCAGAATAGATACGGCCAGTGGTGAAGTTATTGCGGCGGGTCATCTTGGTGCGGATGAAACGCTCATAGTGACCCAGATCGAGATCGGTTTCAGCGCCATCTTCGGTAACGAAGACTTCGCCGTGTTGAGTTGGGCTCATCGTACCCGGATCCACGTTGATATACGGGTCCAGTTTCATGATGGTTACGTTGAGGCCACGGGCTTCAAGAATAGCCGCCAGAGAGGCTGCGGCAATGCCTTTACCCAGAGAGGATACGACCCCGCCGGTCACAAAAATATAATTAGTTGTCATGCTGAACCTGAGAGGTTAGGTTTAAAGATGATGGAGTAACCAAGACGGGAAAACAGTATACCGGAACCTTGTGTGCGCCACAAATAATCGTTTTGCTGTCCATCAT
The DNA here is from genome assembly GCF_046449555.1 of Rahnella selenatireducens. NCBI lineage: Bacteria > Pseudomonadati > Pseudomonadota > Gammaproteobacteria > Enterobacterales > Yersiniaceae > Rahnella > Rahnella selenatireducens. Next base: position 17,139 of record NZ_JBKEZJ010000021.1, on the reverse strand, counting down.
CGTTTCCTTGCCGTCAGTTCAGAAGGGTTTTGCCTTTCAGCCCTTCCTTCTCAGTCTTTCAAAAACAAACAGTTAGCCGGTAAAACGTGCATTACTGTTCGCATGACACACTAAAACATCTTAGATTTCAATTTGTTGGACTTTAATGCCGCAGATCAGCGTTTTAGCCCCTGAATGACACTGAGCTTAACCGTTTCAGCACCTTCAGATCTTGTCGCCGATCAAAGTCGCATTCGCCGATCTCAGCCTTCCTGCTTTTTCACCTGCTGCCAGGCGGCTTCCATCTGTTCGAGCGTGGCATCTTCCATATTTAACCCTTTGCTGCGAATAATCTCCTCAACCTGCCGGAAGCGGCGCTCAAACTTGCGGTTGGCAGCCTGCAATGCATCTTCCGCTTTATGGCCCAGATGACGGGAAAGATTAACGGTCGCGAACAGCAGATCGCCAATTTCCTCACCGAGTTTATCTTCGTCGATGACCGCCTGACGCGCTTCGAACATCACTTCGTCAATTTCTTCGTAGACTTTGTCGAGCACCGGCCCGAGCGTCGTCCAGTCAAAACCCACGTTCGAGCAACGTTTCTGAATTTTATGCGCCTTCATCAGCGCGGGCAGCGCAGAAGGAATATCATCCAGCGCGGAATGAAGCGACTTATCTGCACGTTCCAGCGCCTTGCGGGCTTCCCACTTCACCAGCACGTCTTTGCTGCTGGCGTCTGCCGGCCACGCAGCTTCACCACCAAAAATTTGCGGATGGCGTCGTTCCAGCTTGTCGGAAATCGCATTGCAGATATCGTCGAATTCAAACAATCCCTGCTCGCTGCCCATCTGGGCATAGAACACCACCTGAAATAACAGGTCGCCAAGTTCGTCACGCACATCGGCGTAATCTTTGCGGGCAATCGCGTCCAGCACTTCGTAGGTTTCTTCCAGCGTATACGGCGCGATAGTCTCAAAAGTCTGCTCTTTGTCCCAGGGGCAACCGGCTTGCGGGTCGCGCAGAGTTTTCATGATGGTGAGCAAACGTTGGAGAGATGATTCGGTCATGAGGTCGGTCCGTTTTAAAATTTTTTCTGGCGGAATAAAAATAGAAAAGGCCCGACTGGCGGGCCTTCAGATAAAGATAATCAACTGCCGTGCAGTCGCTTAGCTTCTATAACGTCCGGAAGCTGATTCAGTTTGGCAATCACTCGCCCCAGAACCTGAGGGTTATAGATTTCGATATCCATATCGATGGTAGCCAGTTGCTGCTTGGTATCACTGCGGCTGGCAACCCCCAGCACGTTCACTTTTTCGTTGGCCAGAATGGTCGTGATATCTCGCAGCAGCCCGCTGCGGTCGTTCGCGACAACACGCACCACCAGTGAATAGCCGCTGGAATAGCTTTCGCCCCACACGGCGTCTACCACGCGTTCCGGCGCATTTGAGCGCAAATCTTCCAGCTGATCACAATCGGCGCGGTGGATGGAAATCCCGCGCCCCTGCGTGATGTAGCCGACGATTTCATCGCCCGGAATTGGCTGGCAACAACGCGCAATGTGGTGCATCAGATTACCCACGCCTTCGACGACGACGCGACCATTGTCTTTGCTCCGCGCCGGCGGCGGTGTGGTTTTCTGTGTCAGCTGGCGCAGCGCTTCTTTATCCAGTTCTTCTGCACTCGGCTTTTTCAGTTGCGATTGCAGGAAGTTAACCATCTGGTTGATGCGGATATCGCCGTTACCGATCGCGGCCAGAACCTCGTCGAGCGAGTTCACGTTGTAGCGCGGCAGCAACAGTTTCTCGGCATCTTTGATGCTAATATCCAGCCGGTCCAGTTCATCGTCGAGGATCTGCTTACCGGCAATAATATTCTTGTCGCGATCCTGCTTACGGAACCAGTTCTGGATTTTAGAACGCCCGCGGCTGGTGGTGACATAACCGAGGCTCGGGTTCAGCCAGTCGCGGCTTGGGTTCGCATGCTTCTGGGTGATAATTTCAATCTGATCCCCCATCTGCAACTGATAGGTGAACGGCACGATGCGCCCGCCGATTTTGGCACCGATACAACGGTGACCGACATCGCTGTGGATGTGGTAAGCAAAATCGAGCGGCGTTGAGCCCATCGGCAGGTCGATAACGTCGCCTTTTGGCGTAAATACGTAAACGCGATCGTCGAAGACCTGGCTGCGAACTTCGTCGAGCATTTCGCCCGAATCGGCCATTTCTTCCTGCCACGCGATAAGTTTACGCAGCCATGCGATACGGCCTTCGTAACCCCCGCTGCGACCACCGACCACGGCGGTGCCTTCTTTGTATTTCCAGTGCGCGGCGACGCCCAGCTCGGCGTCTTCGTGCATCTGGCGGGTACGGATCTGCACTTCCAGGGTTTTACCGCGCGGACCCAACACCACGGTATGGATCGACTGATAACCGTTGGGTTTCGGGTTGGCCACGTAGTCGTCAAACTCGTCCGGCAGATGGCGGAAATGCGTGTGCACAATCCCTAATGCGGCGTAACAATCCTGCAAGCGTTCCACCACGATACGCACGGCGCGCACGTCGAAAAGCTCATCAAAGGACAGGGATTTTTTCTGCATCTTGCGCCAGATGCTGTAGATATGTTTCGGACGGCCATAGACATCAACTTTGATGCCCTCTTCCAGCATGGCGTTTTTCACCGTCGACACGAAATCGTCGATGTACTGTTCGCGGTCGATACGGCGCTCATGCAGCAGCTTGGCAATGCGTTTATATTCGTCGGGATGCAGATAGCGGAAGCAGAAATCTTCCAGTTCCCATTTGAGCTGGCCGATACCCAGGCGGTTCGCCAGCGGCGCATAGATATTGGTACATTCTTTCGCTGCCAGAACGCGCTCTTCTTCCGGCGCGTCTTTGACTTCACGCAGATGCGCAATACGTTCGGCGAGCTTAAGCACCACGCAGCGGAAATCTTCCACCATCGCCAGCAACATGCGGCGGACGTTATCCACCTGCTCGGAACCCATAGAATCGTTTTGTGTGGCTTTCAGCTGGCGGATGGCATCCATATCACGGACACCGTGAACCAGATCCGTGATGCCTTTGCCGAAATGCTGCGTGAGGGTTTCTTCGTCGATGATGCCATCATCGACCAGCGGGAACAGCAGCGCGGCGCGCATACTGTCGTTATCCATGCTGAGGGTCGAGAGGATTTCAACCATTTCCAGACCGCGCCACAGCAGAAGCGACGCGTCAGGATGGCCCTGCGTTTGTTGTTCGCAGTAGCGCCAGGTTTCGGCTAAACGCTCACATGATTGCTGGCTGGACAGCCCTAAACTGTTGATCCAGTCGTCGAGCGCAAACTCGCCAGCCGTATTCAGATGTGCACTTCTTACCGCAACCATACCCTCTCCCTACGTTTCTGATACAACGCCTGTATCAGACGGGTTGATAAACAGAGCCATCGATTCAAGGTGCCCGGTGTGCGGAAACATATCCAGCATACGAACCTGAGCTAAGCGATAACCCGCCTCCAACAAAATTTTACTGTCCCGGGCCAAAGTCGTGGGATTACAGGACACGTACACCACGCGCCTCGGGGCAAGCTTAATAATCTGCGTCATTACGCCAGCAGCGCCGCCCCGGGCCGGATCCAGCAGGACTTTCGTGAAGCCTTGCGCCGCCCAGGGTTGTTTACTGACATCGTCTTCCAGATTTTCATGGAAAAACGACACATTATCTAATCCATTATTCCGGGCATTATCTTGCCCATTCGCCACCAGTGTAGCAACACCTTCGACGCCGACAACCTGCTTAGCTCTTTTTGCCAGCGGCAGGGTGAAATTTCCCATCCCGCAAAACAAATCCAGCACGCGATCTTCAGGTGTCAGCGCCAGCCATTCCAGTGCCTGCGCCACCATTTGCTGATTAACGGCATCGTTAACCTGAATAAAGTCGCGCGGGCCGAATTTCAGATTCAGGTCATCGATGTGATAATACGGCGTTTCGCCGCACAATAATTCCAGCGACTCGCTGTCCGCCGCCAGAAAAAGGGTTAACTGATGTCCGGCAGCGAAAGCCATCAGGCGCGCACGATCGGCCTCGCTGAGCGGATCCAGATGACGCAGCACCAGCACCGCGCCGTTATCAGCCAGCACCAGTTCCAGATGCCCTAAACGTTTTACCGCCGACAGCGATGCCAGGCATTCCTGCAACGGCACCAGCAGCGTTTCCAGCTCCGGGCGCAGAACCGGGCAATGCGTAATGGCCACCAGATCGTTTGATCCTTCCTGACGGAATCCCATCACCAGCGGGCCGTTTGCAGAACCCGGTTTACGGCCCGGTTTAACGCCCGCGATTTGTAATCCCAGACGCGCACGACGGCGGTAGCCATATTGCGGACCGGCAATCACCGGCTGTTCCTGCGCCTGCACGCCGGTTTCTCGGAAAATAAGCCGTAACAATGACGCGGCTTTACTGCGCTGTTGCAGCGCCTCGCTGGCGTGCTGCTGCTGGCAACCTCCGCACGTCGAATAATGCGGGCACTGCGGTTTTACGCGCTCAGCACTGCTATTCAGCAAACGTTTCAGACGCCCTTTGGCGTACTTGCTTTTATCTTCTGTTAAAGTGACTTCCGCCTGTTCGTCAGGCAGTAAACCACTGACAAACACGGCCTTGCCGTTGTGGCGCGCAACACCTTGCCCGAAAGCATCAAGGTCGGTGGCGGTCACAGTTATCGTTTGCCGGGTCGTCACGCGGCGGTTCGGAGAGTAGAATTGAGCCATTATTGTCGATTGCACGCTGGTTTATTAAGCTTACTTTAGGTAATTCTCCCACATTGGAACCTCATGACCAAATATAGCCTTCGCGCACGGATGATGATCTTGATTCTGGCACCGACGTTAATGATCGGTTTGCTGCTCAGCACCTTCTTTGTGGTGCACCGCTACAACGAGTTGCAGAACCAGCTGACAGACGCCGGAGCCAGCATTATCGAACCTCTGGCGGTCGCGAGCGAATACGGCATGACGTTCCGCGAGCGCGAACCGGTTAAGCGCTTGATCAGCCGACTTCACCGCAATCATTCCGATATTGTCCGCAGCATCAGCGTCTATGACGGCGACAACAAACTGTTCGCCACCTCCAACTCGCTGCGCGAAGGCAGCCCGTTGCAGGTGAAAAGTGTCGACGATATTCCGCGCAACCTGACCAAAGCCCGCGCCGGCGATATGTTAATTCTGCGCACGCCGATTCAGGCCGAAAACCACACAGAAACGGATGATGAAGCATTCAGGATGTCGCAGGAACACATGCTGGGCTATATCGCCATTGAGCTGGATTTGCGTTCCGTCCGGCTCGCGCAATATCAGGAAGCGTTTGTTTCCACCATGCTGCTGTTGCTGTGTCTGGGGATCGCTACCCTGTTTGCTTACCGCCTGATGCGCGACGTCACCGGTCCCATCCGCAATATGGTCAATACCGTTGACCGCATCCGCCGCGGCCAGCTCGACAGCCGCGTGGAAGGCAATATGCCGGGCGAGCTGAGCATGCTGAAAAACGGCATCAACTCAATGGCGATGTCGCTGACGGCGTATCACGAAGAAGTGCAGCAGAATATCGATCAGGCCACGTCAGATTTGCGTGAAACGCTTGAGCAGATGGAAATCCAGAACGTCGAGCTCGACCTCGCCAAAAAACGTGCGCAGGAAGCCGCGCGTATTAAATCTGAATTTCTGGCCAATATGTCCCACGAGCTGCGTACGCCGCTGAACGGCGTGATTGGCTTCACCCGTCAGACGCTGAAAACGCCGCTCTCGCCAACGCAGGCGGATTACCTGCAAACCATCGAGCGTTCCGCGAACCACCTGCTGACCATCATTAATGACGTTCTGGACTTCTCGAAGCTGGAAGCCGGCAAGCTGGTGCTCGAACATATTCCCTTCGCCCTGCGCGAAATGCTCGACGAAGTGGTGATTTTGCTCGCCCACACCGCGCATGATAAAGGGCTGGAACTGACACTGAACGTCCACAATAACGTGCCGGAAAACGTTCTCGGCGACCCGATGCGCATGCAGCAAGTGGTCACCAACCTGCTGGGAAATGCGATTAAATTCACCGAAAGCGGCAACATTGATATCAATGTGGAATTGCGCTCGCAGAATAATTTACAGGTGGAACTGGAAGTGCAGATCCACGATACCGGCATCGGGATTTCCGAGCGCCAGCAGTCGCAGCTTTTCCAGGCCTTCCGCCAGGCAGATGCCAGCATTTCACGCCGTCACGGCGGCACCGGTCTGGGTCTGGTCATCACTCAGCGTCTGGTCAAAGAAATGGGTGGCGACATCAGCTTCTACAGCCAGATCAACCGCGGTTCGACGTTCTGGTTCCACGTCACGCTGGAACTCAATGAAAACCGCCACGTGACGCCGGTTTCCATGAGCGGCCTTGAAGGCAAACGTCTGGCCTACGTCGAAGCCAACCCGGCGGCGGCGAAAGCCACGATGGAAATCCTGCAAGCCACACCGCTTGATATCACCCACCGCACCACGCTGGCGGCGCTGCCTGATGCGTATTACGACATGATGTTGTGCAGCATTCCGGTCAAGCCTGACCAGGCACTGTCCGATTACGACGGCAAATTGAAAAAGGTACTGAGCATGACGCGTCACCTTCTGCTGGCGTTGCCGAGCCAGTTTCAGGTCGATGCCGAAGAGTTGAAACGACGCGGCGTGCAGGCTTGCCTGATCAAACCGATGTCCAGCATCCGCCTGCTGCCTTTGTTGCTTAAAGAACAACAGACCTCGGTCAGGGTGATTAACAACGAAGAAGGCCGGACCTCGCGCCTGCCGCTGACCGCGATGGCTGTGGACGATAACCCGGCGAACCTCAAACTGATTGGCGCATTGCTCGAAGAACTGGTGGAAACCACCGTGCTGTGCCACAGCGGTGAGGAAGCGATTGACGTCGCGCGTCATACCGATCTGGATATTATTTTGATGGATATTCAGATGCCGGATATCGACGGTATCCGCGCCAGCGAAATCATTCACCAGATGGCGCGCCACGCTAATACTCCGGTCGTTGCGGTCACCGCGCACTCGCTGAGCGGCGAACGCGAACAGTTGCTGAAACTCGGCATGGATGATTATCTGGCGAAACCCATCGACGAAAGCATGCTGAAAAATGTGCTGTCGCGTCATCATTCTCATCAGACTCAGCTGAATTCGCCGTTACAAACCGAAGAAAAACTCGCGCCGATCAGCACGCTCGACTGGCAGCTGGCGCTGAGCCAGTCCGCCAATAAAGTCGCGCTGGCACAGGATTTACTGCAAATGCTGGTGGAGTTCCTGCCGCAGGTGGCCGAACGGGTGGAAGCCGTTACGCGTAACGAGCCGGATAACGACATTCTGGCGCTTATCCATAAACTGCACGGCAGTTGCAGCTACAGCGGCGTGCCGCGCCTGAAACAGTTGTGTTTCTACATCGAACAACAACTGCGTCAGGGCGTGAGCGTCGATGCTCTGGAGCCGGAATGGTTCGAGCTGCTCGACGAAATCGAAAATGTGAAACAGGCTGCGGTGGCATATTTGCCGAGGTAAAACCGCAAAAGAAAACGCCCGATCATGCCGGGCGTTTTGGTTTCCGCAATCAGCGCATCAGAACCAGGTTTTCACCGCGCCGGTGACATCCCATTGCTCATTGACCAGCAATAACTGACGCCATTTGTCGAACGTCAGGCACGGATGGCAGATATCAAATACCAGCATATCGCCGACTTTCAGATCCGCATTTTCCGGGATCGACATAAACGCATGCTGATCCATCATCGCGTAAACCTTCCAGTCGTCAGGTGCAGGCACCACCGTGGTGTAACCGGCCTGCGTAACACTGCGCGGACGGAAATGCCCGGTGGCCTTCGGATAACCGGCGTCATAACCCGCATCGCGTTTACCTAAGGCGATAATCGCCCTGCCCGGTTCCGGCAAAGACTGCACCGCCGCCCAGACCTGCAACGCGGGCTGTAAACTGCTGTTCATTTCACGCGCCACCGGATTGCTGGTTTGCATACGTTCCAGCGCAGCCTGATACGCGCCTACGTCGTGCGTGACGTAACAACCCGAACGCAAAATGATATCCAGCGTATAACGCTTTTGCGCATCCAAATGCGGATCTTCCCGCGTGAGTTCTTCCGCCACTACGTCAAACCAGGCCGAACCGGCACCGGTCAGAATCACCGTCGGTTCAGCGAACTCCCCGGCCTGGGCCAGCGCTTCGGTGCGTGCCAGAACATGACGCAGAAAAGTGCGGATGATCGCTTCGTCGTTGCTGACTCCTTCATAAAGTTCGACGCCCACCAGCGCCAGCGATTGCGGCCAGCGCTTCACGGCGGCGAGTACGCCAGCCTCCTGCTGATCTGTACGGATCCCGGTGCGGCCGCCAACAATCCCGTATTCAAACATAATCCGCAATCTGAGCTGCTGACCCGCAAAATAGTGCCCGAGCGCGTCCACGTTTTCGGCAGAATCCACAATGCAGGTGAAATCAAAATCAGGATCCTCGCGCAGCAGTCCGGCGATCATCGCCATATTGCCTTTGCCGACCAACTGATTCGCCATAATCACTTTGCGGACGCCATGCTGAAATGCCGCGTTCACTTGCGGCGCAGTTGCCAGCGTGATGCCCCACGCGCCGTATTCCATTTGCAACTGATACAGCTCGGGGCTCATGGTCGTTTTGCCGTGCGGCGCCAGTCTCAGGCGGTAGCGCTGGATAAATTCACGCATCCAGGAAAGATTGTGTTCGATTCTTTCTTCAAGCAGAACGGCGACCGGCAGGCTGACGTCTTCACGCAGAATATTCCAGCCCTGCGCACGGATATCGCCCGTCAGCGCACCGGCTTTCAGCGTTCCTAATCCCTTGGTTTGAGTTTCTACCGGCTGCTTCGAAAAATCAGTCTCTGACATGCGTGTTTTCTCATTGGCGAATGTTTCTAAAACCTAACGTAAAATCGCCGCAAATAAAATACAAAAACCGGCGCAGGCTGGGCCTGAACACCGGTTTTTTATACTGACTGTTTCAGCTCAGAGTTTTTGCGATAACTTAATGGTGGCGGCAATATTGCGTGCCGACTTGCGCAGATTGTCTGCGGCATTTTTCAGGGCCTCTTCCAGCGTACACACGCTGTAAAGCACGCTGAAAACGGCGTCCAGTCCGTGGCTGTAAACAACATCCACATCTTTGGTCAGGCTGCCTGCGATACCAATGACAGGTTTGTTATAACGCTTGGCGACCCGCGCGACACCAATCGGCACTTTACCGTTGATGCTCTGGCTGTCGATACGCCCTTCGCCGGTGATCACCAGCGTGGCGTCTTTCACCAGCGCATCAAGACCCAGCGCGTCGGTGACAATCTCAATGCCCTGACGAAGTTCAGCATGGCAAAATCCGAACAACGCCGCGCCCATTCCGCCTGCTGCACCAGCACCCGGCACATGCTCAACGTCGATGCCCAGATCCTTTTTGATCACCCGCGCATAATGATGCAGATAGCCGTCGAGCTGTTCGATCATTTCCGGCGTCGCGCCTTTTTGCGGCCCGAAGATCGCAGAGGCGCCGTCTTTTCCGGTCAGCGGATTGGTGACGTCACAGGCCACTTCGAAGCGGCATTTTTTAATTCTGGGATCCAGTTCGCTGATATCGATACGATGCAGTTTTTCCAGCTCGCCCCCACCCTGACCAATTTGCTTGCCTTCTTTGGTCAGCAGTTTTGCGCCCAGCGCCTGCATCATGCCTGCCCCGCCATCATTGGTGGCGCTGCCGCCGATGCCAATAATGCAATGCTTCACGCCATGGTCGAGCGCAGAATGGATAAGCTCGCCCGTGCCGAAAGAGGTGGTCTTCAGGGGATTGCGCTGCGCGGCAGGCACACTTTCCAGCCCGCTGGCAGCCGCCATTTCAATGAAAGCGATTTTTTCATCCCCGGATAGCCCGAAGAAAGCCTCAAGCGGCGTGCCCAGCGGCCCGGTGACAGTCACCTTAACCACGCGGCCTCCGGTCGCCGCCACCATCGCTTCGACGGTGCCTTCGCCGCCGTCAGCAACCGGCAGCTTGACGTACTCCGCTTCGGGGAAAATCTCACGGAAGCCACTCTCGATGGCTTTTGCCACATCCAAAGCCGACAAACTTTCTTTGTATGAATCCGGTGCGATCACTATTTTCATAAAGTCATTACCTTCATAAACTGCACGCGCCGATGTGGAAAAGCGTCCTGTCAGTTTTGCATCCTGCCTGAAGGGAAACGCGGCCTGTTTGACGATTTTCGGCCACGTTGCCACCGCAGACTAACGGGTAACTTCAACCTTCGCTAAGGTTTCATAATAGCGTGCAATGGCGCTATGGTCAGATTGCCCGTGACCATCCGCTTTCAGTGCCTGCATCATTTCCATGACCAGCGAGGTCAGAGGCAGCTGCGCGCCGACGCCATGAGAAGTGTCCAGCGCATTGGCTAAGTCTTTGATATGCAGATCGATGCGGAACCCCGGTTTGAAGTTGCGATCCATCACCATCGGCGCTTTTGCTTCCAGAACCGTACTTCCCGCCAGACCCCCGCGAATCGCCTGGAAAACTAAATCAGGATCTACGCCTGCTTTGGTCGCCAGAACCAGCGCTTCGGACATCGCCGCAATGTTCAGCGCCACAATGACCTGATTAGCCAGTTTGGTGACGTTACCCGCGCCGATATCACCGGTATGCACCACGGAACCGGCCATGGATTTCATGATTTCATAACATTTTTCGAAGACCGCTTTGTCGCCGCCGACCATAACAGACATGGTGCCATCGATGGCTTTCGGTTCGCCGCCGGAAACCGGCGCGTCGAGCATCGCGATTTCTTTCGCGGCCAGCGCCTGGCTGATTTCACGGCTCGCCAGCGGTGCGATAGAACTCATGTCGATGAAAATCGTGCCCGGACGCGCGCCTTCAATCAGACCATGTTCACCCAGCGCCACTTCTTTAACCTGCGGTGAATTCGGCAGCATGGTGATGATGACGTCAGACAGCGCCGCAACGGCTTTCGGTGTTTCCGCGGACGTTGCGCCCAGTTTCACCACTTCGCCGACCGCGTCCTGATTACGGTCCATCACGACAACCTCATAACCTGCTTTCAGCAAGTTTTTGCTCATAGGTTTGCCCATGATGCCTAAACCAATAAAGCCAATTTTCATTCGGGTATCCTCTTTATATTAATGTGATGAGACCGGTTCACTTGGTGAAGCGATCGCACAGCGCCTGCGTACCAGCGCGGAAAACGCCTAAATCACTGCCAACGGCAACAAAGGTTGCGCCCCAGTCCAGATAGCGACGTGCGTCCGCTTCAACCGGTGCCAGAATGCCGCTGGCCTTGCCGTGTGCTTTTGCACGTTCAAAAATGTGACGGATTGCCGCCTGAACTTCCGGGTGCCCGGCATTACCGAGATGCCCCATGGCCGCGGCCAGATCGCTCGGGCCGACAAAGATGCCGTCGATGCCGTCAACGGCCGCAATCGCATCAAGGTTGTCGACGCCTTGCTGACTTTCGATCTGCACCATCACCGCGATGTTGTCGTTAATACTGGTGAAATAATCCGGCACGGTGCCGAACATATTGCTGCGGTGAGAAACCGAAACGCCGCGGATCCCCGCTGGCGGATAACGGGTAGAAGCCACGGCGCGTTCAGCCTGTTCCCGCGTTTCAACGAACGGGATCAGGAAGTTGTAGAAACCGATATCCAGCAGGCGTTTGATGACGACCGGATCATTAAATTGCGGGCGCACAACCGGCGCACTGCGGCTGCCTTTCAGCGCCATCAGCTGCGGAACAAACGTCGTCACATCATTCGGCGCGTGTTCGCCATCAAGCAGCAGCCAGTCAAAACCCGCCACACCGAGCACTTCTGTGGAGATCGGGTTGCACAGCGCTGACCAGCAGCCAATCAGGGTTTTCCCTTGTAATAAGTCCTGGCGGAACCGGTTTGGAATCATTTGATTACTCATCTCTAACCTCGTTATGGAGCGGGAGCCGGAGTGTCCGGAAAACCCGCCATCGCAATTTACTGTTTTCGAGTTTCAGACGTTTAGGTTCAGCAGCATCGGGCCGGAGCTGAACTCTCATGTTGTACATCACACTATTTATGCAGAATTCTTCGCAGGAAAAAATCAGTTTTGGAATACCATTTTATTTTTATATCATCTATTATTCCCTGCGAAAAATACTTATATATCACCCATATTCTGTGCATTTATCCTTCCCTTAAATTAACTCACAGGGTATTCCACACCGCCTCCGGAGAGCCAATACAGTATAAAAAACAGGGCTCAAAATAACACTGTGCAATCGCACAAGAATGAACGATGTAATTGTGACTATTCTTTTGCATCCACACATCCGCATGGGAGGAGAATCACAGATTGTGAAGACCTGATATCCCCGCAAAACAAAGGGTGATATTCATCACATTTAATCTGTCACCTGCCCCACAGAATGACGCTCTGCGGGCAAAAAGCTAGTCAGTTGCACAATGAGCTTCCGCCATCAGTCCTTTATAATGAACTCCCTCTTCCGTACGGACAGCCAGAGTGTCAGCGTAACGTTCAGAGAATTACCTGAAGCCTTCTTTCGGGATATTTAATAAAGCGGAGACAGTTATGTCACGTAATAAAGATAAAGAACATGCTACCGAAGCGCTTTTTATAAAGGTTCACGAAAGCGATAACGTTGCTATTATTGTTAATGACAATGGTTTAAAGGCCGGCACCCGATTTTCTAACGGTCTGGAATTAATTGAGCATATCCCGCAAGGCCATAAGGTGGCTTTAACCCCTATTGCGAAAGGCGGCGATATAATTCGTTATGGTGAAGTCATTGGTTACGCCGTTCGGGATATTGCGCAGGGCGGCTGGATTGATGAATCCCTGGTAGAGCTGCCGGTTGCGCCGGAACTCAACAGCCTGCCACTGGCGACACGCGTCCCGCAACCGTTGCCGCCGCTGGAAGGTTACACCTTTGAAGGTTATCGCAATGCCGACGGCAGCGTTGGCACAAAGAACCTTCTGGGGATCACCACCAGCGTTCACTGCGTGGCGGGCGTGGTGGATTACGTGGTGAAAATCATCGAGCGTGATTTATTGCCCAAATTCCCCAATGTTGACGGCGTTGTCGCGCTCAATCACCTTTACGGCTGCGGCGTGGCAATCAACGCGCCCGCGGCCATTGTGCCGATCCGCACTATCCACAATCTGGCGCTGAACCCGAATTTTGGCGGAGAAGTGATGGTCGTCGGGCTGGGTTGCGAGAAATTGCAGCCGGAACGCCTGCTGGAAGGCACGCCGGACGTGCAGGCGATTTCGCTCGATGACACCCACATCGTACGCTTGCAGGATGAACAGCACGTCGGCTTCCAGTCGATGGTGGACGATATTCTTACCGTCGCGCAGTTCCATCTGGAACGCCTGAACCGCCGTCAGCGCGAAACCTGTCCGGCGTCGGATTTGGTCGTCGGCACACAATGTGGCGGCAGCGACGCATTCTCCGGCGTTACGGCGAATCCGGCAGTCGGCTTTGCATCTGACCTGCTGGTACGCTGCGGCGCGACCGTGATGTTCTCCGAAGTCACCGAAGTGCGCGACGCCATCCATCTGCTGACACCACGCGCGGCTGACGTGGATGTCGGGAAACGCCTGCTGGAAGAAATGGCCTGGTACGATAATTACCTGTCGATGGGCCAGACCGATCGCAGCGCCAACCCGTCGCCGGGCAACAAAAAAGGCGGTCTGGCGAACGTGGTCGAAAAAGCGCTCGGCTCGATTGCCAAATCCGGCACCAGCGCTATCTCGGAAGTTCTGTCCCCCGGACAGCGTCCGACGAAAAAAGGCCTGATCTACGCCGCCACGCCTGCCAGCGATTTTGTCTGCGGTACGCAGCAACTGGCGTCAGGTATTACCGTGCAGGTGTTCACCACCGGTCGCGGTACGCCCTACGGCCTGCTGGCGGTTCCGGTCATTAAGATGGCAACGCGCACCACGCTGGCAAACCGCTGGCATGACCTGATGGACATCAACGCAGGCACGATTGCCACCGGCGATGCCACCATCGAAGACGTCGGCTGGGAGTTGTTCCGCTTTATTCTGGATATCGCCAGCGGCCGTAAGAAAACCTGGTCAGACACCTGGGGTATCCACAATGCCCTCGCCGTATTCAACCCGGCACCGGTGACCTGAGTTCTAAGATTTCAGGAAGATTTTACCCATCAGTTTTCTGGTGGGTAAAATTTTATTATCTTTAAAAACATCAATTCCTCTTAACTCTTTATCCCTTTGTGATCTCCCTCTCGCTTACTTCTTCCAGATAAGTTTACCTTTGCCTGAATTTTAATAATCAATTGATTTAATTGTATTTATTACAATTATGAGTATTTAAAAACTCTATCATTCTATCAATGATTCCATCAGTTAAAGGACTAACATCATGCCGGTCAATGGCACTCGTTTTACCTTCACTGCGGGCAGTACGCCTGAGAATACTTTCGCCGTGGTGAACTTTGAGCTTTCTCAATCTTACTCAGCGCTTTTTACCTTGCGTGTCACACTGGCCAGTACCGATCCGGCTATCGGATTCGAAAAGGTGCTGGACGAGAAAGCGACGCTCACTATCTGGCAAGGTGAGGAAATAAAACGCCGGGTACGCGGAATTGTTGTGTTCTGCGAACAAGGCGATACCGGCAAACATCAGACACTTTATCGAATGATCCTTCGCCCCGAATTCTGGCGCAGCACGCATCGTCGTAACTGCCGGAGTTTTCAGAATGAAGATATCGCGACCATTATCAGGCCGTTGCTTGAAGAAATGGGTATCCATAAGCACGACACTCTTTTTGGATCAGCCCATGGCCGTCGCGAATTTTGCGTTCAGTTTATGGAGAGTGATTTCGATTTCATTTCCCGTCTGGTCGCAGAGGAAGGGATATTTTTTTACGAAGAAGAATCTCTTCAATCTGGCGTTCAAAAACTCACCTTTTCAGATAGCTGCAGCGTGCTGAGTAGTGTGGGGAAATTACCTTATAACCCCAATGCGGCCTCCGAGGCTGAAACCTATTGCATCAACAATTTCCGCCGTAGCGCGCAAATCAGGCCTTCGCAGGTCACCACTCAGGATTACACGTTCACCGCCCCCAGTTGGGCTGCACGTTATCAGGAAGAGCCTTCAACGCTAAAATATCAGCGCGGCATGTATGAAATTTTTGATTATCCGGGACGCTTCAAAGATGAGCAGCACGGCGAGGATTTTTCCCGTTATCAGATTGAAGGCTGGCGTAACAATGCTGATGTGGTCGTGGGCAACAGTAACACGCCGCAATTACAACCGGGCGTTTGCTTCTCCCTGACCGATCATCCCCGCGAAGATCTGAACGCCAAATGGCAGGTCGTTACCACTGAAATGCAAGGTCACCAGCCGCAGGCGCTTATTGGCAGCGAGGGCCAGGGGACGACCCTGAGTAATCAATTCGAAGTGATCCCCGCCTCAACAACATGGCGACCCGCCCCACTCCCGAAACCCCGCATCGATGGTCCGCAAATCGCCATCGTTACCGGTCCGCCGGGAGAAGAAATTTTTTGCGATGAACATGGCCGCGTACGGGTGAAATTTGCCTGGGATCGCTATAACAAAGCTGATGATGGCAGCTCATGCTGGATACGTGTTTCACAGGCATGGGCAGGCACCGGATTTGGCAATATCGCCATCCCCCGAATCGGGCAGGAGGTCATTGTCGACTTCCTCAACGGCGATCCGGATCAACCCATCATTACCGGCCGCACCTACCATGCCAGCAACCGTTCACCGGGTAGCTTACCGGGCACCAAAACGCAGATGGCGATCCGCTCCCAGACCTACAAGGGCAGTGGCTACAATGAGCTGATGTTTGAGGATGCCACAGGTAACGAATTGTTGTCGATGCACGCACAGAAGGATATGAAAACCAAAGTGCTGAACAACCGTAAAACTGAAGTGGTGGCAAACCATACAGAAAACGTTGGCGGCAATCAGATGGTGACTATTACGAAAAACCAGATCCAAAGTATCGGAGCAAACCAGATTGAAACCATCACCGCTAATCAGATTGTGAAGATTGATAAAAACCAGTCCGAAACCATTAAATTTTTTAAAACAGAAAACGTAGGGCTTATCAGTGCCTTAACGGTTGGCATGGCCTATCAGGTCAGCGTGACTGGCGCCATGAACACCACTGTAGGGGTCACGCAAACCTCTCAAATCGGCGTCGCTAAAACATTGCTGGTAGGTTCGAATTACAGCGTTACTGCTGGAAAGAAAATGACAGTGAATGTAGGCAAAAGGAAAACCGAAAGCGTGGGCAGCGTCTCGCTTTATTCCGCCGGTGATCATCTTGAGCTGGGCTGTGGGGGGGCAAAAATCGTACTGACCAAAGAGGGAAAAGTGTTTATCTCCGGTCTGGAAATTAATCTTCAGGGCACAAAGTTTGTCAACGCGGATTCTCTGCTGATAAACCTCAACTGCGGTGCATCAGCACCTGCGCCGACACCCCCGGCTGACACAGATACCGACAGTGACACTAATCAAAAAGGCTCGCTTTCTCCATTAGCTATGGATTTTTAACACCTAAAAGGACTTACTCATGACCGGATTTCCCGCTGCCCGGCAGTTCGATAACACCGCCATTGGCGGCCCGATTGTGCAGGGCTCGCTGGGCGTAATGATTGGTGCGCCCACCGGCGTGGCGTGTTCCGTCTGCCCCGGCGGCGTGGTGGAAGGCAGCCCCGTGAACCCATCGCTCGGCGCCAAAGTCCTGCCCGGCGAGACCGATATCGCGCTTGCCGCGCCGCTGCCCTTTGTGCTATCGCGTTCTTACAGCAGCTATAAAACGGATACGCCCGCGCCGGTCGGGATGTTTGGCCCCGGCTGGTCGGCGGCGGCGGATATCCGCCTGCAAATCCGTGCTGACGAACTTATCCTTAACGACAACGCCGGGCGCAGCATTCATTTCCATCATCTGCCTCCCGGCCAGATTGCCTTCAGCCACAGCGAAAAACTCTGGCTGGCGCGCGGCGGCGTCGATAAACAAATCGAGGCTCATCCGCTCAGCAAGCTCTGGCAGGCGCTGCCGGA
>NZ_JBKEZJ010000020.1:0-57397 GCF_046449555.1 Rahnella selenatireducens | reverse complement strand
GCATAGACCCTGAATCGAAAGATTCAGGGTTTTCTGCATTTTTAAATCTGTAAAAAATCGGGCGTTTAGACGTACTTAATTTCTGATTTAAAGGTTTTTTATCAGGTTGAAACCTCTGTGTGATATTTAAAATCAATCGATTAACTTTCTGTTGAAGATTAATCTATATAATCACTTTGCTTATTTTATGAGAATAGTAATTTTTCCCCAATTTAAACCATTATAATTTCGCTGACTTTAATTTCATAAAATCTCAGCTGCTATTTCTCACTATAAAATTAAGATTTATCAGATATGTATTCTGGCAGGTAATATCTAACGCGTTGTAAAAATAACTAAAACTCACCCTTCAGCGCAATAGCCTGTCAGATTACTGATGCAACTTTTAATAAAATATCATAAAGTCTTAATTCGGAAGCATTGCGAAGATTAATCATTATGAAATTCTCACTAGATATACTTGAATGGCGGGCGGTTGCTCCTGGTATCAATAATTGTGCTGATTGGATCCAATGGGCTCAATGTTCTGGTGTGGATGCATTTTCAGGAGAAATTCCAAAGAGCGGACAGATCCCAATGATGGCCGCTCGTCGTATGAGTATCGGAAGTCGTTTTGCCGTCGATGCCAGTCTGTCCTTGCTTTCGAAACTTCAGGTTGATGCCGCAATTTTTACCAGCCGCCACGGTGAACTTGAAAGAACGGGGCGAATTTTACATGCGCTGGCAAAAGACGACGCCATTTCCCCCACCGAATTTTCTATGTCTGTCCATAACACTGCCGCTGGTTGGCTAACCATTATCAGTAAGAATCCATTGCCGGTGACCTCGCTGGCAGCAGGAACAGACAGTTTTCAGCAAGGTCTGCTGGAAGCGCAATCTATGCTGGCAGGCGATGCTTCGCGCATCATGCTTGTCGATTTTGATGGCGAAATTCCTTCTCTGTATGCTGAATCGGTAAATTCTGAGTTTCTGCCCTACGCGATGGCAATAATATTGACGGCTGGCGATACTTTGCAGTGCCAGCGTCTTTCGGGAGCCGATGAGTCAGTTCCGTCTGCTCTTCCGCAGGGTTTGCAATTCCTGAGAGGTTATCTGTCCTCATCGCCTTCATATATTGTCAGTGCTGATAGTCGCCATCACTGGCAATGGACGCGTGCATTGTGATGAACGAATCTGTCTTGAAGGAAGACGTTTCCTCTTTGCCGAACCGTATATGGCGATGGTCTGTTACAGGCATTTTTTTCGTGTTTTTCGGAATTGGCGGACTGTTGCTTTCTTTGTTCTGGTTTACTCTGTTGCGGTTAATTATCCGTCAGCCGGAAAGATTACATCGGATGACACTGAACAGCATTCGTAATAGCTTTCGACTTTTCCTTGGAGGATTACGGCTTTTTGGTGTGATGGATTACCGGTTTGTCGGCGACGAAAAGTTTCAGGAGGACACCGGATGCCTGATTGTTGCGAACCATCCCAGCCTTCTTGATTATGTCATTCTGGCTTCGCGGATGCCGCGCTGTGATTGCATCGTCAAACAGGCATTGCTGAAGAACCCATTTTTATCCGGCGTTATCAAAGCCGCCGGATATCTGGTGAACTCAGGGTCTGATGAGTTGCTTCAGGCTTGTGAGGCGCGCCTCGAGGCGGGGGGAACGTTGCTGATCTTCCCTGAAGGGACGCGTTCTTTACCTGAGAAACCGATAACGCTACAGCGTGGTGCGGCAAATATCGCGTTGAGAGCAGGTTGTGATGTGCGGATTGTTCATATTTCCTGCCAGCCACCAATGCTGACCAAACAGGGAAAATGGCACGAAATTCCGCGAGTAAAACCTCAGTTTGTCATCACTGTTGCCGATAAGGTAAAGGCTGAGGATTTTTTTGATGAACAGGATCTTTCGCCTGCACTGGCAGCAAGGCGTCTGACACAGCATTTGCGCTCTGAACTGATGCACGGCAATACTCAAAATAACGAGAAATAAGTCATGGATTCATTAAATAACGACATTAAAGAACTTATCATCGCGACGCTCAATCTGGAGGGAATGACGCCAGACGAGATAGATACGCAAGCGCCTCTTTTTGGCGACGGGTTGGGGCTGGATTCTATTGATGCCCTCGAATTAGGCCTGGCATTGAAAAAGCATTATGGCGTGATCCTTTCGGCTGAAAGTCAGGAAATGCGTGAGCATTTTTATTCCGTTGAAAGCCTTAGCCAGTTTATATCAGTTCAGCGTGGTTAAAGAGATTCCTATGCAGAAGCAAGAAATTTATCAGCAGATTAGCGCGTTATTAATCAAGCTATTTGAAATTGATGAAAGTGATATCAGCCCAGATGCCAAACTTTACGAAGATTTGGAATTAGACAGTATTGATGCTGTGGATTTGGTTGTTCATCTGCAGAAATCGACGGGCAGAAAAATTAAACCTGAAATGTTCAAATCAGTACGAACCGTTCAGGATGTTGTTGATGCCATCGATGAATTACTCAACACGCCAGCGCAATAGTTGTTGTGTCTGAAACCCGGCGCTTTTCCCTTCAGCTTGTCGCAGCGTTCGCTCGCTGGGCAATGCCCGTGGCGATTATTGCTTATCCGGTAGCGGTCTGGTGTGGCTTAAAAAATTGGGGAATGAGTATTCTTGCTCCCCTTCTGATTATTGCGTTTATTCTGCGGTTGCTCACCTTTCGCGGAAAAGTAAGTCAGCTCACTTTTTTCGGCAAAGCGATGGCCGTCGCTGGCATTGTGCTGGTCATCACCAGCGTTGTACTGCGCGAAACGTCGATGCTGTTGTATTACCCCGTGGCGGTGAATGTCCTGCTTCTGGGCCTGTTTTCTAGTTCATTGTTCGCCCGGCAATCACTGGTTGAGCGCCTTGCCCGGTTGAGCGAGCCCGACTTATCGCCCGAAGGGGTTGTCTATACGCGACGCGTAACACAAGTCTGGTGCCTGTTTTTTGTTTGTAATGGATCTTTTGCTTTATATACCTGCCTGAAAGGCGATGTGTCTTTGTGGGCGCTTTACAACGGCGGGTTCAGTTATCTGCTTATTGGCTTATTAATGGGTATTGAATGGATAGTCAGAAAGCGTCTGCGCAAGCCGTGACGCTGCCAATGTGCCAATGGCTGAGCACGGAAAGAGCAGATGATCATCTGGTTGCCTGGAGTGAGATCGGCGAGCACCGGCAGCGCGATTTCCGCCGTGATGTCGCGACGTTGTTTGCCAGTGTCAGCGCGACTCCCTGTTCGCGCTGGGCGCTGTGTCTGGAAGATAACTATTCGTTCGCTGTGGCCATACTGGCCGTCCTTTACAGCGGAAAAACGCCTGTTCTGCCCGGTCATTTTCGTCAGGCACTGCTCTCTGAGCAATGCGATGCATTCGATGCGATGATTACCGACCTGCCATTGCAGCTCAATTGTCCTGTTCTCCGCTTTCCATTTGTTGCCATTGAGCCGCTTTCTGTTTTACCTGCATTTCCGGAAAATGCATCGCTCGTCCTCTTCACGTCCGGATCAACGGGAAAACCGCAGAAGATTACCAAACCGGTCTCTTGTCTTGAGCGTGAAAGCCAGTGGCTCTGCGCCCGGTGGGGCGCAGAACTTGCCGGTTCCCGGTTCGCCGCCACGGTCGCGCCTCATCACATGTACGGCCTGAGCTTCGCGTTCATGTTGCCGCTGTCGCTTGGCCTGCCGTTTGCGGCCAGCAGCGTCCAATATCACGAGCAACTGCATTCGCTCGCAGTAAAATCTCCGCTGGCGTTTGTCAGCAGCCCGGCCTTTCTCAAACGTCTGGACGCCACTTTAGCGCCGATCACGCTGCGCGAAGTCTTTTCCGCAGGCGGCCCTCTCGAAAGCGATACGGCGCAGTCAGTGAAAGAAACGTGTGGACGCCTGCCAACAGAAATTTATGGTACGACAGAAAGTGGTGTCATTGCATTTCGCCAGCAAACCCAGCCCGGTGAATCCTGGACGCTGTTCGACAACGTAGATTTACGGCCTCAGTCGGATGGAAGTATTTCGCTGATTTCTCGAATTATTCCGCAGCCGGAAGGTATTGCTCTCAGTGATGAGATAAAACTGTCGTCTGACAATTCGCGTCATTTTGATCTTCTGGGCCGTAAAGATCGGATCGTTAAAATTGCTGAGCAGCGGATCTCGCTGGATGAAATTGAGCAGCGTCTGTGTGCGCTGGATCTTCTGGCTGACGCCTGCGTGTTGACTCTCGAAAAACAGGGCAGGGTGTCGGTCGCAACGGTGATTGTACTGAGCCCTGCGGGGAATGCGCTGTTGCAGGCTGAAAACCGGAATGTCCTCTTTGGCCAGATCCGCCATGCTCTGCGGGAATGGTTATCGCCGGTTTCACTGCCGCGATACTGGCGTATTGTTCCGGCGATCCCACTCAATCAGCAAGGCAAACGCGCAGCCGCTGAATTAAAGGAAATGTTTTTATGATGAAGCCTGAAGTCCTGAGCCTGCATAAAAGCAGTGACACCAGCCTGATCCTCGAATTACGGCTCTCTGCGGATTTGTTGTGGTTTCGCGGGCACTTTCCCACGTATCCGCTGCTTCCGGGTGTCACGCAAGTGAACTGGGTGATGGAGTATGCGGGCGAGATTTTGCGGCTGGATAAAGCTTTTTCGGGGATGGAAGTGGTGAAGTTTCAGCGGCCACTTTTGCCGGATGAAACTGTCAGCCTGCACATTGACTGGCTGAAAGAAAAACACCGGCTGGTTTTCCGCTACGCCCTCGGCGAAACCATTGCCAGCAGTGGAAAAATCACATTATGCCCGTAACGTCCTCAGCGCTATTTTCGCCCTGTCTGATTATCCCGTGTTACAACCACGGGCCGATGATGGCCGGTGTGTTGGATAAACTCCGCTCTTTCGGGTTGCCGTGCATTGTGGTTGATGATGGCAGCGACGTGCAAACGGCGGATGAATTGAAGCGTCTGGCGCAGATAACGCCATGGATGAGCCTGACGCGCCTGTCGCCGAATCAGGGCAAAGGTGCCGCCGTCATGGCCGCTTTAAGGCTTGCGGCTGAAAAAGGGTTTACTCACGCCATGCAGGTTGACGCAGACGGTCAGCACCAGCTTTCCGACGTTCCTCTTATGCTGGAGGACGCACAAAAACACCCGGATTGTCTGATCTCCGGTCAGCCGGTGTATGACGAAAGCGTGCCGAAATCGCGTCTTTATGGTCGTTATGTCACACATTTCTGGGTCTGGGTCGAAACCCTGTCATTTTCCCTCAAAGACACTATGTGCGGATTTCGCGTTTATCCTTTGCAACTTTGCCTGAGGCTGATGGACAAACAGCCACTGGGTTTACGCATGGATTTCGATACCGAAATCATGGTGCGGCTTTATTGGCAGGGGACGCGCAGCCGCTTTCTGCCGACGCGCGTCACCTATCCGCAAGACGGCGTTTCGCATTTTGATGCGGTGAAAGACAACATTAAAATCTCGTGGATGCATACCCGACTGTTCTTCGGCATGTTGCCGCGCATTCCTTTTTTGCTGCGCCAGAGACAAACGCAGCAAAGCGATCCGCACTGGTCGGTAACGCGCGAACGTAAAGGGCTGTGGGGCATTCGCCTGATGCTGAAAATTTACCGCGTGCTGGGCTACCGCGCTTTTCAATTACTGCTTTATCCGGTGATCGGCTACTTTTGGATGACAGGCGGAAAGCAGCGCAAGGCTTCGGCAGCGTGGCTTGAACGCGTACGCGACGTTGCGGCACAGCGCAATATTGCGTTGCCTTATCCGTTAAGTACATTCCGGCATTTCATGCGATTTGGCGAATCGATGTTGAGCAAACTGGCGAGCTGGCAGGGCGATAAAACGCTGAATGACGCCGTGCTGGTAAATTCCGACGTCTGCGAAGCGCATATTGCCTCCGGACGAGGCACGCTGATCCTCGCCTCGCATCTTGGCGACATCGAATCCTGCCGTGCGATGGGTGCGCTGAATCACCGGATAACCGTGAATGCGCTGGTTTTCACCGAACACGCCGAACGGTTTAATCAGGTGATGAAAGAAATTAACCCGCAGGCGCTGGTGAATCTGATTCAGGTGAGCCAGATGGGGCCGGATACCGCCATGTTATTGCAGGAAAAACTCGATGCCGGTGAATGGGTGGCGATTGTCGGCGACAGAACATCCGCCAGCCGCCATCAGCGCGGCGAGCATTCCCGCGTTATCTGGAGTGATTTTCTCGGTAAACCGGCGGCTTTCCCACAGGGACCTTTTATTCTGGCCGCCGCACTGAAAGCCCCCGTGATGCTGATGTTTGGCATCAGGCAGGAAAGACGGCTGCGTATTTACTGCGAATCTTTTGCCGATCCGCTGATTCTGCCCCGCGCAAATCGTCTGCCCGCGTTGCAGGAAACCGTCAACCGCTACGCCGCACGTCTTGAGCATTACAGCCTGCTGGCACCTCATGACTGGTTTAATTTTTATGATTTCTGGCAGCATCCCGCAGATGACGCCTCTGACAGGAAACCTGACTGATATGACTTCCAAACTTGATCCGCGCTTTAATGACCCACGCTTTTCCACCGTGGTGGAAATCACCGTGCCTTTTCATGATGCCGATGCAATGGGTGTGGTCTGGCACGGCAATTATTTCCGTTATCTGGAAGTTGCGCGCGAGCAATTACTGAAGCAGTTCGATTATGGCTATCGTCAGATGGAAGCCTCCGGTTATGTGTGGCCGATCGTAGATACGCGCGTGAAATACATTGCGCCCGTCCTGTTCGAACAGCGCATTGCCGTTCACGCGCAGCTTGAAGAAATCGAAAATCGTCTGCGTATCAGCTATCAAATCTATGATATTGAAACCGGAAAGCGGACAACGACGGGCTACACGTTACAGGTCGCCGTGGATGCTGAAACCAAAGAGATGTGTTTTGTCTCGCCGCAGGTTCTTTTCGATAAAACCGGAGTCAGCCTGTGAAATCACTTCTGTTTGTTTTGCTCGCCGTATTCTGCGTGGCCGCGCAGGCCGTAACGCTGGATGATTTGCAGCAGCGTTTCAGCCAGGTGCCGGTGTTGCGTGCCGATTTCGCCCAGCAAAGAACCATCAGCGGGATGGCGCAGCCGCTGAACTCCGGCGGCAATTTATTAATTGCGCAGAAACAGGGGCTTTGGTGGCAGCAGGAAAAACCGTTTCCACTGACGTTACTTCTGACGGAAACCCGCATGGTGCAAATCATGGCAGGTCAGCAACCGCAGGTGGTTACGGCCAGCAATAATCCGCAAATGTTCCAGTTCAACTCCCTGCTGAGCGCGCTGTTTCATGCAGACCGCCGCGTGCTGGAAGAAAACTTCACGCTGGATTTCACGGATAAAGGGCAGGGCGCCTGGACGCTGGTGCTGGTGCCAAAAGTCTCGCCGCTGAACCGCCTTTTCCGCCGCATTACCCTGAATGGGGAAACCTTCCTGAACAATATTGATATTGATGACATGCAGGGCGACGCGACGCATATCCGTTTCTTTAACCAGAAAACGACTCCCCCTGAACTGACCGACGCCGAGAAACGCCATTTTGCATCCTGATCTTCACCGCCGGCTGGCGCAAATCTGGCTGCTGATTATTGTGTTGCTCGTCGCCGTGCTGTTCTGGTTGCTACCGCGCAGCCAGATTAACAGCAGCGTGCTGGCGCTTTTGCCGCAGCAACAGACGGCAGGTCTTCCTCCGGCGATTTCTGACGGCTTTACGCAGCGGCTTGATCGCCAGTTAATGTGGCTGGTCAGCCCACCGGAAGGCGCGGGAACAAAACCTCTTGAAGACTGGCTGAAACAGCTGCGATCGCTTCCTGCACTGAGTCAGGTGGAAGGGCCGATGGATGAGGTGCGTCAGCAGGAATGGGGCGCGTTCTTTTTCCGGCATCGTAATGCTTTGCTTGATGACGCCACCCGTCAGCGCCTGAGCGCTGGTGCCGAACAGCAAAGCCAGTGGATCATGTCACAGGTCTATTCCGCCTTTGCCGGTGTCAGCGGAAAAGAGCTGGCTAATGATCCTTTGTTGCTGGTGCGTGCCTCACAAATGGCGCAGCAGCAAAGCAGTGGCGGCATGAGCCTCGATCAGGGCTGGCTGATGACGCGCGATCCGCAGGGGCGCAGCTGGTATTTACTTCACGGCGAGCTGAATGCGTCGTCCTATGACATCACCCGCGCGAAGCACACTGTCGCTGAGCTGAATGCGGCCAGACACGCCTTTGAAGCGCGCTGGCCGGGCGCGAAAGTGCTTGAGCGCGGCACGATTTTTTACAGCAATTATGCCAGCCAGCAGGCTGAACATGACTTATCTACCATTGGCGCGGCCTCGGTTATCGGCGTGTTTCTGCTGATTTTACTGATGTTCCGGTCTGTGCTGCCGTTGTTGCTCAGTCTGCTTTCAATCGGTATTGGCGCGCTGTCGGGCACGGTATTTACCCTGTGGGTCTTCGGTGAAATACACGTGATGACGCTGGTGCTGAGCGCCAGTATTGTCGGAATTTCCGCCGACTACACCCTCTACTTCCTCACCGAACGCCGCGTTCACGGTGAAACCAGCACGCCGCTCGACAGCCTGAAAAAGCTGTTCCCGGCGTTGTCTGCGGCGCTGCTGACAACGGTTGCGGCCTACCTGATGCTGCTGATTGCGCCGTTCCCCGGCCTGCAACAGCTGGCGGTTTTTGCCGCCGCCGGACTGAGCGCCGCCTGTATCACCGTCATGTGCTGGTATCCCTATTTATCTGCGCATTTGCCGGTCGGGCCGACGCCCGGACTGACGCTTATCTTGAAATGGTTGCTGGCATGGCGTAGCCGTAAACCGGTTCGTATCGGGCTGCCGGTTTTGATTTTTTTGCTGGCGGCGGGCGGAATTTATCAGCTTAAAATCAATGACGATATTGCCGATTTACAAACGCTGCCGGCAGATTTACAGCAGCAGGAACAACAGATTGCCGCGCTGACCGGGCAAACCAATGATCAGAAATGGCTGATCGTTTACGGCGATACGGCGGAGCAGACACTTCGGCGTCTTGAAGATTTGCGGCCAAAACTGGAGCAGGCGAAAACAGATGGTGTGATTGCCGGTTACCGGGCGCTCAGTCTGCCGTCGCAATTACAGCAACAAAAAGATCTCTCGTTGCTTCGCCATCGTGCGCCGCAGATTATGGCGCAGTTGCAGCAGGCGGGGATTTCGGTCGCTACGCCCGATCTTAGCCAGCAAACAGTGGATGTTCCGCTCTGGCTTAACAGCGTGATCAGTCAGGGCTGGCGCTTACTGTGGCTGTCATTGCCGGACGGGCGAAGCGCGACGTTAATTCCGGTCAACGGCGTTCACGACACCGCTGCCGTGGCGGCGCTGGCGGCGGCGTCCCCGGGAACAGGCTGGATTGACCGCAAGTCTGAATTCAGTGAGCTATTTTCTCAGTACCGCGTTTACCTCACTTATCTGCTCGGGCTGGCGGTGGCGGTGATTGCCGCGATTTACCTCTGGCGTTTCCGTTTGCCGCACGGGCTGATTTGCCTGGTGCCGACCCTGCTTTCGCTCGGCACGGGCATCGCCGCGCTCGGTTACAGCGGTCATCATCTCAACCTGTTTTCATTGCTGGCGCTGATTCTGGTTCTGGGGATTGGCATCAACTACACCTTGTTTTTCACCAATCCGCGCGGGACGCCGACCACTTCGATGTTTGCCATTTTTATGGCTGTCGCGACCACGTTACTGACGTTTGGCATGCTGGTATTCAGCTCCACGCAGGCGATCAGCAGCTTTGGTATTGTGCTGAGTTACGGCATATTGACGGCGTTTTTGCTGTCGCCGCTGACATTGCCCGCTAAAAAAAGAGGACGTAAGAAATGATCCGCTTCACGCTGCCGGTTCTGGCACTGCTGATTTTGATGTCTGGCGGCTGCGCCTCGCGCCCTCCTGCACAAACACTGCCTCAGGCGTGGCTGAAACCGGGCGTGCAGGTGAAATTACCCGCGCCGGTGCTGGCAACGCCGGTCAGTCAGCAGCAATTGCTGACGGCTACGGTCAACGGAAAACAGCAGTCTTTGCTGGTGCTGCTCAACGCCGACGGCAACTCTTTACAGTTGGCCGGGCTCTCGCCGCTGGGGATCCGTCTCTTTAAAGTGGTCTACGATCAAACCGGCATCCATACTGAACAGGCAATAAAGATTGAGGGTTTGCCTCCAGCAAATCAGGTTCTGGCCGATATTATGTTCAGCTACTGGCCGGTGGAAAGCTGGCAGCCGCTGTTGCCGCCGGGCTGGACACTGAAAGACCAGCCTTTGCGCCGTACGTTATCGGATAACAAAGGCAACGCGATCACCCGGATTGACTATCTGCCGGAAGGAAAAACGCGGCGACCTGTTTCGATTACCCAGCTGGCGTTCCATTACCAGATCACTATTCAGAATGTCGGTGAATAACATGATTTACTTTTCGGCCGTGGGCATGGTTAACGCGCTGGGAAACAACAACGCGCAGATTGCGGCCAGCCTCTCGGCGGACGTTTCGCCGGGCATGTCTGCGCAGGAAGGCTGGTTGACGGAAAACCGTCCGGTCTGGCTCGGGGCTGTCACGGGTGATTTACCGGAGATCCCGGATTCGCTTTCCGCGCACCGCAGCCGTAATAACCAGCTGCTGCTGGCGGCGCTGGCGCAAATTGAAACGCCGGTCAGCGAGGTTATTGCCCGTTATGGCCACGAACGCGTGGCTGTGATTATGGGCACCAGCACCTCCGGCATTGCTGAAGGGGAAGACGCGGTTCGCCATTTGCATCTGCAGGGGGCTTTCCCGCAAGGCTATGACTATCAGCAGCAGGAACTCGGCGATCCTTCGCAATTTATGGCGGAACTGCTGGAGCTGACAGGCCCGGCGTACACCTTATCGACGGCCTGTTCATCCAGTGCGAAAGCCATTATCAGCGGGATGCGCCTGATTAAATCCGGTCTGGTGGATGCGGCAATTGTCGGCGGGGCAGACAGCTTGTGCCGGATGCCGGTCAACGGTTTCAACAGCCTGGAGTCGTTCTCCCGTGGCCGCTGTACGCCCTTCGGACAGGATCGCGATGGCATTAATATTGGTGAAGCGGCGGCGCTGATTTTGCTGACGTGTGAACCGGCGGATGTCGCGCTGCTGGGCACAGGTGAGTCTTCCGATGCCTGGCATATGTCCGCGCCGCATCCGGAAGGCGCGGGTGCAGAACGTGCAATCCGTCTGGCGCTCCAACAGGCCGGGCTTGAGCCTGAAAACGTCGGCTACATCAATGCGCACGGCACGGCGACGCCGCTCAACGATCAGGTGGAATCGGCGGTGATCCACCGCGTCTTCGGTAGCCAGATCCCCTGCAGCTCGACCAAACATCTTACCGGCCACACGCTGGGGGCGGCCGGTGCGACAGAAGCGGCGCTGAGCTGGCTTATCCTGACGCAAAACCTCAATCTGCCAACTCAGGATTTCGGTATTACACCGCGTGATGCCAGCCTGCCCGATATCCGGCTGGTTGATGTGCCACAAAGGTTGGAACGTCCGATCATCTTGTCTAACTCATTTGCCTTTGGTGGCAACAACGCCAGCATTGTGATCGGGAGGCCGTCATGAGCGCGCTGACCGCCGCCGGTTATCTGCCGCACGACATGCCGATGGTGTTGCTGGAAAACGTTGTCAGCGTGACGGAAGAAACCGCGATCTGTGACGTTGTGGTCTCACCTGACGGTGTGCTGGCGCCATTTCTGAATGCACACGGCGCATTGCCCGCCTGGTACGCCCTTGAACTTATCGCACAGACCATCGGCGTCTGGAGCGGCTGGCACGGTGCGCAATCTGGCCAGCCACCGCAGGTTGGCATGTTGCTGGGCGGCCGGGCGATAAAATGCAGCGTGCCTGAATTTACAGCGGGCAGTGAACTGCTTATCAGCGTTTCAATGGTATTACGCGATGAAAAACTCGCGAGCTTTGAAGGTGTTATCAGTATTAAACAGGAAAAAGACAACCTTCAGGTTGCTCAGGGAAGGCTGAACACGTATCAGCCAGCAAAGGACGAACTTATTACGCTCACACAGGGGAAAAAGGAATGACGCGTTCGGTATTAGTGACCGGAGCCAGCAAAGGGATCGGTCAAGCGATTGCCTGCCAGCTGGCGGCGGACGGCTTTGAGATTGTGGTTCATTACCACAGCGATAAAAACGGGGCAGAACACACGCTGCAACAGGTGCAGGCATCTGGCGGCAGCGGTCGCCTGATTCAGTTCGATATCAGCAACCGTCCGCAGTGCCGCGAAGTGATTGAGGCCGATATTGAGGCGCACGGCGCTTACTACGGCGTCGTCAATAATGCAGGAATTACCCGTGACGCCGCGTTTCCGGCGTTGACGGATGAAGACTGGGACGGTGTGATCCACACTAATCTCGACAGCTTCTACAACGTATTGCAGCCTTGCATCATGC
Organism: Rahnella selenatireducens; assembly: GCF_046449555.1. NCBI lineage: Bacteria > Pseudomonadati > Pseudomonadota > Gammaproteobacteria > Enterobacterales > Yersiniaceae > Rahnella > Rahnella selenatireducens. The sequence continues at coordinate 44,960 of NZ_JBKEZJ010000020.1, read as the reverse complement.
CGATGATTGGTCTGCGCGCGGGCGGACGCATTATCGCGTTGTCTTCGGTTTCTGGCGTAACGGGCAACCGCGGGCAGGTGAATTACAGCGCGGCCAAAGCCGGGATTATTGGCGCGTGCAAAGCGCTGTCCCTGGAGCTGGCGAAACGCAAAATTACCGTCAACTGCATCGCGCCGGGGCTGATTGATACCGGCATGCTTGATATGGAAAAACCGGCGCTCGACGCTGCGATGAGCATGATCCCGCTGAAACGCATGGGCAGTTCGGAAGAAGTGGCCGGGCTGGCGAGCTATCTGATGTCCGACATCGCGGGGTATGTCACCCGTCAGGTGATCTCCATTAACGGAGGCATGGTATGACTCAGCGTGTTGTTATTACGGGTATGAAAGGCATCACGGCGTTCGGCAACCACTGGGATGACGTGAGTGCGCGTCTGCAACAGGGCAAAAATGCTGTCCGCCATATGGATGAATGGCTGATTTATCAGGGGCTGAATACGCATCTCGGCGCGCCCGTTGATGATTTCGAACTGCCTGCGCATTACACCCGAAAACGCATCCGTTCGATGGGGCGCGTTTCCCTGCTTTCAACCCGTGCGACCGAACTGGCGCTGGAACAGGCTGGTTTGCTGGATGATCCGATCCTGACCAACGGCGAAACGGGCATTGCTTTCGGTTCATCCACCGGCAGCACCGGGCCGGTCAGCGAATTCGCCACCATGCTGACGGAAAAACATACCAACAACATTACCGGCACGACGTATGTGCAGATGATGCCGCACACGACAGCGGTGAACGCCGGACTGTTTTTTGGCCTGAAAGGGCGGGTTATCCCGACGTCGAGCGCCTGTACGTCCGGTAGTCAGGCCATCGGCTATGCGTACGAAGCCATTAAGCACGGCTACCAGACCGTAATGGTGGCAGGCGGTGCAGAAGAACTTTGCCCGTCGGAAGCGGCGGTATTCGACACGCTGTTTGCCACCAGCCAGCAAAACGATCACCCGGAATTATCGCCGCGCCCGTTTGATTCGCAGCGCGACGGTCTGGTGATTGGCGAAGGTGCCGGGGCGTTAATTCTTGAATCGCTCGAACATGCGCAGGCGCGTGGTGCGAAGATTTACGCGGAGATCACAGGTTTTGCAACCAACTGTGACGCGGCGCATATCACCCAGCCGCAGCAATCCACCATGCAGATTTGCATTGAAAAAGCGCTGAAAAATGCCGGGATCCCGGCGGCTGAAATCGGGTATATCAGCGCGCACGGCACGGCAACTGACCGTGGCGATATCGCTGAAAGCCATGCAACGGCTGCCGTGTTTGGCAATCAGACGCCGATTTCGTCGCTGAAAAGTTATTTCGGTCATACGCTGGGTGCCTGCGGCGCGCTCGAGGCCTGGATGTCGCTGGAAATGATGCGTGAAGACCGCTTTGTGCCGACCATTAACCTGACTCAGCCAGATCCGCTTTGCGGCGATCTGGACTACATCATGGGCGAATCGCGTCATATTCAGACCGAGTTTATCCAGTCGAATAACTTTGCGTTTGGCGGCATTAACACGTCGCTGGTTTTCCGCCGCTGGCCGTAAATGAAAAATTCTGCGCGCATTATCACCGCGTCGCTGGACGACACTTTTCCGCTGTCACGCCTGCCCGCAGAACGGCTGGCAGAAAGTGAAAACTGGCATCCTGCCCGTCGTCAGCAATGGCGTGCGGGCAGGGCGTTACTGGCAGAAGCCCTGTTTGCTTTTTACGAACGGGAAACGCTGCCCGCAATCCAGATTTCCTCTTTGGGTAAACCGTCTTTTACCGATCCTTCGTTGCCCTATTTTTCCCTCAGTCACAGCGTTAACAGCCTGCAACTGGTGCTCTGTGCCGCGGGCGAAACGGGCGGTGACGTCGAACAGATACGGCCACGGGCGCGGTATCTGGACGTGGCGAGGCAGGCATTCAGCAAAACCGAATTTTGCTGGCTGACGGAACAGAAAAACCCGCTAAATGCGTTCTGGCAATTATGGTGTCTGCGCGAAGCCTGGCTGAAACAGCAGGCCGGAAGTGTGTGGCAAATGGAACGGATCCGGCTGGATCCCGCTGCCGGGCAATTTTCCCCCGAATCCGCAACGGACAGCAAACTGTGGTGGGCCACTGGAGAAACCGTGATGTCGGCAATGGCATTGCCGATGAGCGTGACGGCGTGTGAAGAGTATGGTTTTGATGCACTAAGCGGGCGGATTATTCAGCGGGTTGCTCGTCAGTGGGGGCTTATTCATCTGCGATCGGGCTGAGGACTTGTCCGAGATGATTTCGGTTTCTCACTTGCCGTGTGGGCTGGATCGAGATGATTTCGGTTTCTCACTTGCCGCGTGGGCTGGATCGAGAAAGTTTCGGTTTCTCAAGAACAGTGATCGCCTGACGCGCTGCGCCGAAACCGCCCAGAGGAGGAAAGTGCTTTCCCTCCTCTGGACTTCTCCCCGCTTTTTCAACCCGCGCTGTCGCTCGCTGACTATGTTTCAGAAACTCATGCTATTGCCGCGAAAGCTTGCCGCTGCGCGGTTCCTTTGTTTCGGTCTTCGAGCCCACGGTCTCGAAACACTCACTCAGCAAACTTTCTAAAAGCGGCCAGAGGCTTTTTAAATTCAAAACCCATCTTGCATTAATCCTCCGAATTACATAGCCATTGGCCGCTTTCAAAAATCGCGCCGTATGGAGAGGTGAAAAACCGCGAATCTTTTCGCGCGGTTTGTAACCCGACGGGAGGGAACTGCGCAGCAGCGAGATTTTGCGGCAATAACAAAAGTTTCTGAAACGTAGCCAGCCAGCGGCAGCGCGCAGTGAAAGAGCCGGAGATTTTTAAGAGGCGCGGCGATAGGCGCCTCTTAAAGCCAGTTTGGGTGGCAACCCAAGGTCTTGATTTTGACCTGAGGCCAGTTTGGGCGGCGAGCCCAAGGTCTTGACCTGATTGAAGCGATCACCGCACGTGAGAAACCGAAACAGTCTCGATCCAGATTAACTCTGGGCTTGCCCTAATTTTTCGCTCAGAAAATCAATAAAACACCGAATCCTCGTACTCACGGTCTGGTCACTGTAATAAACCGCATGCAACGGCATCGCAATCCGCATGACATCCGGTACCAGCAACTTCACCAGATCCCCGCGCTGTACATCCTCGTCAGTCATGAAATCGGACAAACAGGCAATACCATTTCCCTGCAAACACAGCCTGCGCAGGGTTTCGCCGCTGCCTGAACTAATAAACGGTATGACCGTCAGTTGCTGGCCGTCAGCACACAGCAGCGGCCATTTGTTCAGTGCGACCACTTCGTTAAAGCCCAGACAACGGTGTTTCAGCAGCTCATCGGCGGTTTTGGGTGTGCCCCATTTTTTCAGATATTCCGGCGATGCCAGTACGTTCCGGTGGCTCATCATCAGTTTGCGCGCCCGCAGGCTGGAATCTTCAAGCTCACCGACGCGGATGGCGACATCCACTTTGTGGTCGATCAGATTGATGTTGCTCTCGGACGAAAACAGCGCCAGCGACATCTTAGGGAAGCGCTCGGTAAACTCTGCCACCAGCGGGGAAATGACGTGCAGGATCACCGGCGTTGCAGCGTCGACGCGCAACAGACCTTGCGGATCGTCACGGTTCTCCAGCAAATCATCTTCGGCGGCAGCCATTTCGTGCAGGATTTTCTGTACGCGGACAAAATAACGCTCGCCTTCGTGCGTCAGGCTGATCTGGCGCGTGGTGCGGTTGAGCAGGGTGATCCCCAGTTTTTGCTCCAGACGTTTCAGCGTCCGGCTGACCACCGAATTATCCTGCCCCAGCTGTTCCGCCGCGCGGCTGAAACTGCCGCTTTCCACCACGGTGACGAAGGTAATCAACTCTTCTGAACTGGCTCGCATTGTTGTTACTCCAGCATAAATGATTTGATACTTTGGTTATTTCTGTCATTTAAGCACAAGCCGATAATAGCCGCCATCAAATCGAAATTCATTGTGGAGTAAAGGTTATGCCGCTTGCACTATTAGCACTGACCATCAGTGCGTTTGCTATAGGAACGACAGAGTTCGTCATCGTGGGTCTAGTGCCGACAATCGCCGAACAGCTGGGCGTCAGCGCCCCGTCAGCGGGTTTACTTGTGTCTATTTACGCACTCGGCGTGGCGATCGGCGCACCGGTGCTGACGGCGCTGACAGGGCGCGTGCCGCGTAAAGCGCTGCTCATCGGCCTGATGGCGCTGTTCACGCTGGGTAATCTGCTGGCGTGGCAGTCACCGAATTACAACACGCTGGTTATCGCTCGCTTGCTGACCGGGCTGGCGCATGGCGTGTTCTTCTCGATTGGCTCGACGATTGCCACCAGTCTGGTGTCAAAAGAAAAAGCCGCTTCGGCCATTGCGCTGATGTTCGGCGGGCTGACCGTGGCACTGGTCACGGGCGTGCCGTTGGGGACATTTATCGGGCAGCATTTTGGCTGGCGTGAGACGTTCCTCGCGGTTTCAATGATTGGCGTGATTGCCATTATTGCCAGCGCGATCCTGGTGCCTGGCAACATCAAAAATAAACCGGCAGCGCGTATTTCCGATCAGGTTAAAGTGCTGATGAACCCGCGCCTGATGCTGATTTACGCCATTACTGCACTGGGCTACGGCGGCGTGTTCACCACGTTCACTTTCCTGGCACCGATGATGCAGGAACAGGCCGGTTTTTCGGCCAGTATGGTCAGCTGGATTTTGCTCGCCTACGGCGTGTCAGTAGCCATCGGGAACATCTGGGGCGGTAAACTGGCCGATCGTCATGGCGCGGTGAAAGCCCTGACACTTATTTTCGCTGCGCTGGCGGCTCTGTTGCTGATTTTCCAGTTTACCTCCGGCTTTGGCATTCCGGCGTTAATCACGCTGCTGGTGATGGGGATCTTTGCGTTTGGTAACGTGCCGGGCTTGCAGGTGTATGTGGTGCAGAAGGCGGAAGAAGTGACGCCTAACGCCGTCGATGTGGCGTCGGGCTTGAATATCGCCGCGTTTAACGTCGGTATCGCATTAGGTTCTGTGATAGGCGGGCAGGTGGTTTCCACGATAGGGCTGGCGCAAACGCCGTGGATCGGCGCGGTGATCGTCCTTGGCGCCCTGGTACTGATTCGCCTCAGCGGTCATCTGGACAGAAATCTAAAACCTGCGGTAGCCTGATTTTAGCAACGTTCTGTGTCTGCACGGCTCGCCTCTTGCGGGCCGTTTTTATTTCCGCTGACCGCAGATGTGAGCGGGTTGTATACGAATGTAAACAGGTTTGGCGTGAGCGTCTGCGGGCGTATACTGAACTTTCGCTGTGAGAAGCTCTCTCATATAGCATCGATACAACGGGTAAACAGGCGATAAGCGTGCGGAAAAAAACATATGCAATGAGGTATGTCGCAGGTCAGCCCGCAGAGCAAATCTTCCCTGGAGTCCTTGCACATCTTGGACCGGATTTGCCGCCGGGAGCCGCGCTACCCAACTCAAATATTTTACGCGTCATGGTGTGGAATATCTTCAAACAGCAGCGGGCTGACTGGTTGTCAGTCCTGCGGGATTACGGCAAAGACGCACAACTGGTGTTACTTCAGGAAGCGCAAACGACGCCGGAACTGATCCATTTTGCCACATCCAACTTTCTGGCGGCCGATCAGGTGCCAGCATTTATGCTGCCTCAGCACCCCTCTGGCGTGATGACGCTGTCAGCGGCGCATCCGGTTTATTGTTGCCCGCTGCGTGAGCGTGAGCCGCTTCTGAGGCTGGCAAAATCGGCGCTGGTGACGGTTTATCCGCTGATTGATGGTCGGTTGCTGATGGTTGTGAACATTCACGCGGTGAATTTCAGTATCGGTATTGACGTCTACAGTAAGCAGCTTGACCCGATTGGTGAGCAAATTGCCAACCATAAAGGGCCGGTGATTATGGCGGGGGATTTCAACGCCTGGAGCAAACAACGCATCAATGCGCTGTTTGGCTTTGCGGGGAATATTCATCTGGAGGAAGTGCGTTTCCCATCCGATTACCGCAAACGGGCATTCGGCAGGCCGCTGGACTTTATCTTCTACCGCGACCTTAGCGTGACCAGCGCGTCCGTCATGGAAACCCGCGCGTCTGACCATAACCCGTTACGGGTGGAGTTTCTTGCCAGTAAATAAGTTGCGAGTAAATAGTTTGCCAGTAAGCCTCTGACACATTAGCGCTTATTTCATCAGTCAAAAAATGCAGGCATAAAAAAAGCACCCGGAATGTTCAGGGTGCTTTTTTATGGTCGGTACTTTTTAGGTATCCGGGCTCATCTTATTGCTGACGAACAACGTTAACTTGTTGCCCGGTTGCAGATTATCGGCATTTGCATTCCAGCGCATCACATCTTTGATGTTCACACCGTGACGCTTGGCAATGCTCGACAACGAATCGCCTTTACGTACCTGATAAGTGATGCCGCCACCGTTTATGCTGGTGCTGCTGACGCTGTTATCCGCCACTTGCAGTGTTTGCCCAACTTTTAACGCGCCTGCTGAGCGCAAATTGTTCCAACGCTGTAAATCACGGGTTTTCACATTCAGCCGGGCTGCAATGCTGGACAAGCTGTCGCCGGAGCGAACCTTGTACGCTTTTGCACCTGACGGAGTGTTGCTGGCCAGTTTCGTTTCCTGCACTGCGGCAATATCGCCATCAGCCAGAGAATCTTTCAACTGGTCGGCATGCGCCTTCGGCAGAACAATGTAATGCGGGCCATTCGGTGCCGTCACATTCTTCTTGTAGCCAGTGTTAAACGATTTCAGCTTCGTCAGGGACATCCCAGCCATTTCAGCGGCCTGGGTCAACTGCATCTGCTGACCGACTTCTACACGCGCCAGGGCACGGTCTTCACTCGGTTGCGGCAGGCTGATACCGTATTTTTTGCTGTGCTTTAAAATATCGCTCAGCGCTAACATCTTAGGCACGTAAATTGACGTTTCACGAGGAAGCGCCAGCGCCCAGAAGTCAGTCGATCGACCTTTGGCTTTATTGGCTTTCACCGCTTGCATCACGCGGCCTTCACCACTGTTATACGCGGCAATGGTCAGTAACCAGTCACCACCAAACATTTTGTTCAGGCGTTGCATCATATCAAGCGCAGCGGTCGTCGAAGCCACAACATCGCGGCGTCCGTCATACCACTGGTTTTGTTTCAAACCATAGTTGCGACCCGTCTGTGGCACGATCTGCCACAACCCAGCAGCGTTAGCTGATGAGGTTGCTTTTGGGTCAAAAGCGCTCTCCACTATGGGTAGCAGTACCAGTTCCATCGGCATATTACGTTTCTTAATCTGCTCGGTGATCCAGTACATGTACGGCTCTGCCCGTAATGTTACATCGTGGAGATAGCTCTTATTTTTTAAATATTTAACTCTTTGCTCGCGGATCCGGGGGTTATCCGGAACCTTCATCTTCAGCTCGTCGCCTATGAAGTTCCACAGATTTTGTTGGGAGACGGCGTCGTTTCCATCCAACCATCCCCCAGAGGCCGCTCGGCCATCATCTGTGTACTGTCCTGCTTCACTTTGACTTGCCGAAGACAAACTCTGTGCATGTTGCTCGGGTACCTTCACGCCCTGCCTGGACGCCTGGCAACCTGTGAGCAACATGGAGGCGATTATTAGGATCGCGTTTGCCTTCATGTGTGTGTCATAGTTGCTTAAAAGACGAGCGATAATACTTTGCTTAGATAAAAAACACAACCTTTGGGTCTAGAAGGTGTCCTTGAGTGCCCTTAAATGGGCGAAAACCTGTGAGCCTGTCTTTAAGGGATCGTTAAGGTTTAATTTGTTTTGTAAATCAATATCATCACAGCGTAAAAAGACATTAATTTTACGCTCAATACCGAGGGTGGAAGGCAGGGAAGATTGTCCCTTTTCACGCATTTGTTGCACTTTGTGCTCATGAGAATGAATATCATGATCCTCCGGTAAAATGGAGCGTGCAAACTTAAGATTTGAGAGAGTGTACTCGTGCGCCGCACAGACTAATGTTTCGTCAGGGAGCGCCGCTAACCGTTGAAACGACTGGTACATTTGCTCCGGCGTTCCTTCGAACAGACGGCCACATCCGGCGGAAAACATCGTGTCTCCGCAGAAAAGATAAGGCGCGCTATAGTATGAAATATGACCAAGTGTGTGACCGGGCGTAGCAAAGATCTGCCATTCCAGACCGCCAATTACCAATTTATCGTCGTTTTTAAGACTAATCTGACTAAATTTGTTCTCAGTTTCGTGAGGTCCGTACACTTTCAGACCCGGAAAATGGTCGGAAATTTCGTTTACGCCGCCCACATGGTCGTGATGATGATGCGTCAGAAGGATGGCTGCTGGCGTTAAATTCGCCGTTTTCAGTGCGGCTAAAACAGGCGCCGCTTCACCGGGGTCCACAATCAGGCAATGGCCTTTCTGGTCATCGAGCACCCAAATGTAATTGTCCTGCAGGGCAGGAATACTGATAAGATTCATGGCAACCTCTCTTTGGCAACTGCTTGAAAGAAGATAATAAAATATGCGACCAGCCCGCGCCCGTAAGACCATTGTTGCACCGGCATCCTGGGAAGATATCCCCTGCGGCGACTATTACCGTGCCGCGCTTGAGCAACAACTGCAACCCTGGTGGGGAAAACTTTACGGTTTTCACCTGCTGAAAATCGGCGCATTAAGTGCCGAAATCAACGCTGAAGCCTGTCCTATCTCGCATCAGGTCAATTTCGCGCCGGAAGGCGAAGGGCTGCATGTCAGGGGCGATCCCTACTATTTACCGTTCTCCGCGAAATCGGTCGATGCGTGTCTGCTGAGCCATACGCTGGCATATGCCGATGACCCGCATCGCATACTGCGTGAAGTCGATCGCGTGCTGATTGATGATGGCTGGATGGTGCTGAGCAGCTTTAATCCACTGAGTCTGTTAGGTATCGGGAAACTGATGCCGTTCTTTCGCAAGCGTCAGCCCTACAGCAGCCGTCTGTTTACACAGATGCGACTGCTCGACTGGCTATCGTTGCTCAATTACGAAGTGATGGTTCACCGGCGTTTTCATGTGCTGCCGTGGAAAAAGAATGGCGGCAAATTGCTGAGTACGCATCTGCCCGCGCTGGGCTGTATGACGTTAATTATCGCGCGCAAACGCACGTTCCCGCTGACGCCAACGGCGAAAAAAGTTCACGCGCAGAAACAGAAAATACAGCAGGCTGTCGGGGCGACAAAAAGCTATCGGGAAGAGCATCAGGACTAATCTGGTGCGTTTACTCACTCCAGTTCTCGTATCCCCGGGCGTCGTACATTTTATTGATCGAAACAAAGTCCATAAAACACACTATCAGGAATTTATCGATTTCCGGGTAAAGTGAGGAGCCTGTTTGTTTTTGGTACCTGAACTTTGTAGAAGAGATCCAGAGAGCCTCCGCAGAGGGTGTCGGATCCTGAACTAACAGACATAACCAATATAACGAGTCTTTCTCTATGTTCGCGACCGGTTTCGGCCCACGGCAGCACCACCACATCGGTTCCAAAATTTTGTGATACAGGTTGGCACTGAGAATGCGCCAGTTCAGTTCAGACCCTTTTGAAGGGCTGTAAACGGACTGCCATACATTAATTTTACGTGTGAGGAACGCCCTCAGTAATGCCTGCGCAGAAACAGAAACGGAATTTTCAATCATCATGGTCTACCTGAAAAAAATTTTTCTATGCCTATACGGAAGTGTTGGAAATACCGCCGAAGGCACTCCCAACAAAATGACCTCAGTTCACGGTATAGCTACGATCAAGTAATAGCCCAATTCAGAAAGTGGTCCAGCCTTCTTCGGCAGACTTTGCAGGAGCTTTCACTGCCTTTGACCGTACATGTAGCTTATAACTGACCACGGGTTTTTTGAGCCTTTCGTTTTCGCTGATTTTAAATACCGAAACTATTTTTTCGAGTTGGACAGCTTGCTCCTCTAACGAACTGGCGGCATCAGATGACTGTACTACCAGTGCGGCGTTCTGTTGGGTTGTGGTATCCATCTCGGTCATTGCCTGGGCTATCTGAGAAATCCCGCGACTTTGCTCATCGGTTGCGATAGCAATTTCGCCCATGATGTCGCGCACCTGACTGACTGAAGTGACAATTTCATCCATTGCAACCCCTGCGTTTTCCACAAGGCTGCATCCGCTGTCAACATACGCTGCAGATTCTTTTATGAGGGCTTCAATCTCCTTTGAAGACTGAGAGCTACGCTGCGCCAGATTGCGGACTTCGACGGCGACAACGGCAAAACCTTTGCCCTGTTCTCCTGCGTGTGCGGCCTCCACGGCGGCATTAAGTGCTAGGATGTTGGTTTGAAAAGCAATGCCGTTGATGACAGAGATAATCTCAGATATTCGATGAGAGCTGCGGCGAACGTTCTCCATTGTTTCAATAACTTGCTGAGAAATCTCGCTACCCTGAGTGGCTTTCAACGTGGCCTGCTCTGAAAGCTGTCTTGCATAGTTAGCGTTTGCAGCGTTTTGCTCCACGGTGGATGTCAGCTCTTCCATACTGGCGGCAGTTTCTACAACCGCTGCAGACTGCTGTTCTGTACGGGATGAGAGGTCAACGTTCCCCGCCGCGATTTCTGAAGATGAACGAGCCACGCTTTCAACACCAGCTTGTACATTTTGAATAATGTCTTTTAGATTTTGATTCATGGTCGATACGGCCTGCATCAGCAAGCCTGGCTCATCGTGGCGCTGACTTGTTAACGTACTGGTCAAGTCGCCCCTGGCAATTTTTTGTGCGACAGAAAGTGTTTCATTCAGTGGCCGTGTGATGGAAAGCGTGATCAGATAAGCGAGCAACACTCCACAGAAAATGCCTATCAGCGACACGAGGACAATAATGGTTTCAGCTGTCGCAATGGTTTTTGCTGCCTGTTCCTTTTGAAATGCATAGATATTGGTTATTGCATCAGAGACCTCAGTCGCCCGGGTATTTAATCGTATTGATGCGAAATCCTGCTGTTTCCACAGAGTGTCATAGTGTGGCAGTTGCACAGCTAAATCCTGCATATCCTGAATGCTTTGTTTTACCCACGATTGCTGTTCTATCGGGATCAATGGCGACAGTTTTTGCGCAATATCCACGCCGTTTTTGATGCGCTCCTGTATATCCTGTTGTGCCTTGACCGTCGGGTTATCTCTGTAGTCGCTCATCATTGAGTCAATATCATTCAATACAAAGGCAAACTGAGTGGCTTTAACCGCTATATCTGGGCTCAGAGAGGGCTCACGACCTAACGAGTCAGCTTTAACCGACTTTTCATATATTCCTTTGGAGTTCATATTTTTTAATATCTGAGTCTTCTGTTCTAAAGTATCGAGGAATGGTCCCGAATCAGTTAGGTACCTTTTTACAGCTTCATCAGTAATTTTTAGCCGTCTTAAACCTTCTGGCGACCAGCTATATTCTTTTAGCCGGCTCACGATTGTTGAAAGGTTGTGAATGGCTTCATTGTTTTGATTAAAATAATCCATTTTATGTGTGTATTTGTAATTAACCTGGCTCACGCTGGCTTCTTCAAGAGCTGTCTTTAACTGAATGGCGACTGATGTTTTTTGGGATCTGTACTCAATCTCTCTGAAGCTAATGATTGTCAATATCAGTGTTATAATGACAATTAATAGCATAAGAGAAAAACCCAAAAAGAGTTTTTTGCTGATTTTTAAATTAGAAAAATAGTCAGAAATATTTTTTTTCATTTAGGTGCCCGTAATAGAGAGTTAAATGCGTATTGTTTTTATGCCAGTGTGTAGGGATGTGTGGGTTAATTGAACTATGAGCTTTATTTTTAAGTGTTAAAAATAAAGGTCTCATCTTCTGTATCCCAGTATTTATCACCGGCATTTACCAGGATTTCTCGAGTTCTTAAATAAAGAGGTGTGATTTCGCAGTATGTAATAACATAACCACTTCCTCTAATGTTTTGTATGAAGTTTTCAGGTAAACCTAACAAACATAATTTTCTGTTCAGATCCTTCAATATCTTCCACAATCGCTGAGTAGATGGTGCTAAATTTTTTTCTTCCCACAGTGTTTTCAAAATTTCATCCTTAGAAATTTTTTTATGATGAGCATGTAGCAACAGATAATGAAAAAAATGAAGTGTTGTTTCATTGAGTTCGACCATTGCAAAAATAACACCATTGTCCAGTTTTTCAGATGGCAGACGGTATAAACGTTTTTTCTTGAAATCTAGCTGAATTTCCTGACCAATAAGGAATCCACATAGCTGATAATTCATGTTTCTGGTGCTCACAGTAGAATTTTTGAATATGGGGTCGCGCTCAAAATTATAAAAACCACAGTGATTTGTGTGGATTATATTGGTGTGGCGAATACTTTCAATACATCGACAAACGGTACCTGCCGTCTATCAGTGGTGAGTTTTTCAGATTTATATTCTTTATATTTACCTTTGAATGCGATTTTTTCCGTTCTTTTAATGAATTTCCTCTCTTTTTGTCTGAGGTGGCGATGTGTCTTAAGTGCAATATAAAAAGTTTAATTAATAAAAATTTCAGGATATTAATCTGCAAGTCAGGCCAGTCGACTGTTTTTATTGAAATATCCGAAAGTAATAAAAGTAAAAACCTTCAGAAAATTCTTCAAAAATCGTCTATCAGTTCATCAGACTCTTTTTTACGAGGTGCTTTTTTTTGAGGAGTGAGATTAATCCCGGTGGCTGAAAAGGAGTAGTGATCTTGTGTGAAGCATGCTGAATCAGAACTTTCACGAAGTGGAACTGCAATTTTTTGAGTCCGCGTTTTCCTCAGAAGGTGCGCTAATTTGTTGATTGAAAAATAAATAGAATTTAATCATCTATACTTTTAACTTTAGAAGATGGGTTCCTGACCGGGCCCGAGACGGCTCTGCGGGGAGTGGAAGAAATGAAGAAAGAATTCATACTCAATGATGCCGTGCGTTTTGAACCGGAAAAAAACAGCCTTACCTCAATCCATGCGAAGCCGGTACAAAAAATTATCTTGCATACACCGGCCAGTGAATGCTTGCGCCAGCTCCTTTTGCATAATAACCAAGTGGTCAGCCAAAAATTTTTGTTCGAACATGTTTGGGAGAAAAATGGTGCTTTTGTTACTGTTAATACGCTATACCAAAATATTGGCTCTGTGAGGAAAGGCTTAAAATTGGCGGGTATAGCTGAGGATGTCGTCACAACGCTGCCAAAAATAGGATTCAGAATCTCTGTGTCGATTAAAGAGTCAGACTGCGAGACAGCTATAATCCCATCAGAAGTGAGTGAAATTGAAACGGAAGGCATCACTGAAAATGGAATGAAGGCAAGCGTTAAGGGAGGAAATAACGTTCATCAGCCGCGTTTTTTTGTTTTTGCAGGTGTAAATAAAATGTTTTTACTGGGTTTTATAATCGTTGTTTTTGTCTCTGTCGCTATGTTTAATTTATACTATCAAAAATATCCTACAGGTCGTGCATATTATGCCGGATATAGTTCCGCAGGCAAAGTAAGTGGTTGTGAACTTTACTCATCCTATCCTGGAGATAAAAAAAGTATAGAATTGTTTTCGATGCTGCTCAGTCACCGTCCGATTCAATGTCAGCCTGGGAGTATAGCCTATATGACAGTCAACAGAATGTATGAGGTTTCTTCAGTTATCATTTGCGATAAAGCAATCACTGAAAATGATGCGCAATGCAAGTCATTATTGTTCAGCGGTGTGCTGAATGAAAAATAGATATCATACCGTTTTGTGGGCTGTCATCTCTGGGCTTTCTATATTGGCGTTGTCGCTATACTATCTTTACTGTAAAAATAATTACTTTTCTTGTGAAAGCGAGTTGGAAATCATTACGCATCAAGGTCGTTATAATGTCATTATGAATTACTCTTTTTCGAGAGGTTTAGGTAGATATCACGCCATCGGCGTCATACAGGAAAAAGATAAATCTGAGCTCACCGTCAATAAAGCCTTTGATTTTAAATATTCGAGACAGGGTGATAGCTTAGTATTGATGTCCGTTGATAATAGCCCAGAGCCGGAGCAGTTGGATTTACTCATACCTCATTTGCCTGACTTCTTTAGTTATGGTGGACGTGGAATTAGCGTGAGGCTGGTAAAAGTAAACAGATTCAGCTATCTGTTCTTTCATAACAATGAGCCACTTTTTTATTGCACGCGAACTGACAGATGAAGGTTGTCCGGGGCAAAAGGCGACTTCCCCGGCGGGAGGGAAGTCGCAGAAAATCAATTCTCAGCCTGATAACCCACATCTTCCAGCGTCGGATTGCCCGCCGCCTCTTTTGCCAGCACGTCGCAGCGTTCGTTCTCAGGATGACCGGCGTGACCTTTTACCCACATCCAGTTCAGCTGGTGAGTCTGAATTGCGGCATCAAGACGCTTCCATAAATCGACGTTTTTCACCGGCTTTTTATCCGCAGTTTTCCAGCCCCGTTTTTTCCAGTTATGGATCCAGGTGGTAATTCCCTGGCGCACATACTGGCTGTCGGTGCTTAACGTGACTTCGCACGGTGTGGAAAGGGCTTCGAGCGCAACAATGGCCGCCATCATTTCCATGCGGTTATTCGTGGTCAGGTGGAATCCCGCACTGAACTCTTTTTCGTGCTGCTTATAGCGTAAAATTGCACCGAAACCGCCGGGGCCGGGATTGCCGAGGCAGGAGCCGTCGGTGAAAATTTCTACCTGTTTGGTCATCTCTGGCAGGCTCTTTCATCAAATATAAAAACCAAGTCTGACATAAACCGTCCTGCCGGGCACAGTAATATCTTGGGGTGCAACTGTCTGAAAGAGGGGCGAACAGAGGCTTTTGCCGTAGGATATCTGGGCATTCATCACTCTTTAGGCTGGAGAGCGCTGTCTTTTGCAATATAATAGGAAAAGGCAGAGTGGCAGTTCAAAACTCTGAGTGAGTTCCGTCTTTCATGGTTTTTTCACTGCAAATTTTTCAATGCTTTAAGGATGTCTGATGAGAAATGTAACGGTTTCTGCAACACAAATGAGCTGCAGCTGGGATTTGGAAAAGAATATTGTTAATGCCGAAAAACTGGTTCGCGAGGCACATTCCAAGGGCGCGCAAGTCATTCTGATTCAGGAACTTTTTGCCGCACCGTACTTCTGTATCGATCAGAGCCCGGAACACTACGGCCTGGCGCAGGAGCTGACTAACAGTCCGCTCATCCGTCATTTCTCAGCACTCGCCAAAGAACTGGAAGTGGTGCTGCCGCTGAGCTTCTTCGAGAAGTGCAACAACGCTTATTACAACTCGCTGGTCATGATTGATGCTGACGGCAGCGTGCTGGATGTTTACCGCAAAACGCACATTCCGAATGGCCCTGCCTATCAGGAAAAACAATTCTTCATTCCTGGCGATACCGGTTTCAAAGTCTGGAATACCCGCTACGCGAAAATCGGCGTAGGGATTTGTTGGGATCAGTGGTTCCCGGAAACCGCACGTTGCCTGGCCTTGCAGGGCGCGGAAATCATCTTCTATCCGACGGCGATTGGTTCAGAGCCAGCGTATCCGGAAATCGACAGCCAGCCGCACTGGACCCGCGTTCAGCAAGGCCACGCCGCGGCAAACCTGGTGCCGGTGATTGCGTCGAACCGCATCGGTACGGAAAAGAGTAAATTCATCCCCGATTATGAAATGACCTTCTACGGTTCTTCATTCATTGCGGATCAGACTGGCGAACTGGTTGCTCAGGCCGGTAAAACAGAAGAAACCGTGCTGGTTCATACTTTTGATCTGGATGCGATTGCCGCGCAGCGCGCGTCATGGGGCCTGTTCCGCGACCGTCGTCCGGAAATGTATGGCGCAATTGCGACCTCTGACGGTTCAACGAGGAAATAACTGATGTCCTCTATTCCTGAATCACCGCAGCGTGAAGGTTTTGTGATGCCAGCCGAATGGGCGGCGCAGCAGGCTGTCTGGATGATCTGGCCTTACCGTCAGGACAACTGGCGTTCAAACGGACGCCCTGCGCAACAGGCCTTTTCTGCTGTTGCGGCGGCCATTTCCAGCACAACGCCAGTCATTATGGCTGTCCCTGTTGCGGAAATGGAGAAGGCTCGCGGCCTGATGCCTTCGCAGATTACGCTGGTGGAAATGGAAAGTGATGACGCCTGGATGCGCGATACCGGGCCGACCATTGTGGTCAATGCAAAAGGCGAGCGTCTGGCGATCGACTGGACGTTTAATGCGTGGGGCGGTCTTAATGGCGGCCTGTATTCCCGCTGGGATCGCGACCAGCTCGTAGCCCGTCAGGTGGCGAACTATCATCACATTCCTTACCTTTCCACAAGCCTGGTGCTTGAGGGCGGTTCAATCCATGTTGATGGCGAAGGTACGCTGCTGACCACGGCGGAATGCCTGCTTAATCCCAACCGTAATCCGGATCTTTCGAAGTCAGAAATTGAAGCGAAATTGCAGGAATATCTGGGTGTTAAGAAAATCATCTGGCTCGAAGAAGGCGTGTTCAACGACGAAACCGACGGCCATATTGATAACATGTGCTGCTTTGTTCGTCCGGGTGAAGTTGCCCTGCACTGGACTGACGATCAGAACGACCCGCAGTACGCACGTTCTGCTGCCGCTCTGAAAGTGCTGGAATCGACGAAAGATGCGCAGGGGCGCAGCCTGAAAGTCTGGAAAATGCCGTCGCCGCCGACGCTGTTTGCCAGCGCGGAAGAGACTATTGACGTGTTGCCGGGAACGGCGATTGAACGCCACGAAGGTAACCGCCTGGCGGCGTCTTACGTCAACTATCTCATCAGCAACCAGCACATCATCTTTCCGCTGCTGGACCCGCAAACGGATAAACAGGCCGAAGCGGTATTCGCTGAAATGTATCCCGATTTCAAAGTGACCGGCGTTCCTGCACGCGAAATCCTGCTGGGCGGTGGCAACATTCACTGTATCACTCAGCAAATCCCCGCGTAAGATAAAATGCCCGTGGCGCTGTGCTGCGGGCTTATCAACTTCTCCGGCGAAATGACGTAAGCCTCCATCTGATGGTACTCTGTGACGCATTCACGATGTCTCTATCGTCCGGGTTTCGTTTCAAAAATGATCGGCAGGGTTGGGTAAAAAACCATGGATTTACAAAACACATCTAACAGGATCGTCGTTCTCGATACCGAAACCACCGGTATGAATAAGCTCGGCGTTCACTATGAAGGGCACCGGATTATTGAGATCGGGGCGGTTGAGGTGATTAACCGTCGCCTGACCGGGCGCAACTTCCACGTTTATCTCAAACCCGATCGTCTGGTCGATCCTGAAGCTTTTGGCGTTCACGGGATCAGCGACGAGTTCCTGGCTGACAAACCGGTGTTTGCCGACATCGCCGACGATTTTATCGAATACATTCGTGGTGCAGAATTAGTCATTCATAACGCAACGTTCGACATCGGCTTTATGGATTACGAGTTCGACATGCTCGGCCGTAATCTGCCGAAAACCGAAACCTTTTGCAAAATCACCGACAGCCTGGCGATGGCGCGTAAGTTGTTTCCCGGCAAGCGTAACAACCTCGATGCGCTGAGCGATCGCTACCTGATCGACAACAGCAAACGAACGCTGCACGGCGCATTGCTTGACTCCGAAATTCTTTCAGAAGTTTATCTGATGATGACCGGCGGGCAGACCAGTATCAAATTCACTCACGAAGGTGAGCAAAATACCGGGGCTGACGGGTTGGGGATCCAGCGTGTGGCGCGTCCGGCGTCCGGGCTGAAAGTTATTACGGCTTCAGAGCAGGAGCTTGCGTGGCATGAAGAACGTTTAGATTTAGTGGTGAAAAAGGGCGGCAGCTGTTTATGGCGTTCCTGACGCGTATTTTCTGCAATTTGTATTGAAAATATCCGGTGTGTGGAAAAACTGTGCAGTCGGTAGAAAATATCAGGAAAAGCATTGACGTAATGCCGGGCATTCCTTAATATCCGCCTCGTTCTTAACCAGAACAAAACGCGGAGCGGTAGTTCAGTTGGTTAGAATACCTGCCTGTCACGCAGGGGGTCGCGGGTTCGAGCCCCGTCCGTTCCGCCACTATTCAGAAGCCCTGAGTGAGAAATCACTCAGGGCTTCGTCGTTTCTGCCTTCCTGGCTCTTTTCCTCCCTGTTACAACGATTTATTCCACTTCTGTTTTCATATAGCCCATCGCGTTACCTGTCGCGCGGTCATGACGGGCGATATAGCGATAAAAACCGCCCGCCAGAAATGCCCCGATGAACCAGCTGAAATTCGCCACCTGATGCAGGCTTGGCGTAAAGCTGATAACCAGGCCAATCAGCACCGCAGGCACCAGCGCGCCAATGGCTTTCGGGTTAAACCCGTTGCGGTACCAGTAACGGCCGGAAGGCGAGGCGTTAAACAGCGCATCGACATCCATATGACCGCGTTTGATGAGGTAATAATCCGCCAGCAAAATGCCGAACAGTGGCCCGATAAATGCCCCGAGAACGTCGAGCGTGTAGTGGATCAGCTCCGGTGACTGGAACAGGTTCCACGGTGTCAGTAAAACAGAGCCGACGGCGGCAATCATCCCGCCGGTGCGGAAACTAATTTTCTGTGGTGAACAGTTGGAGAAGTCGAACGCCGGTGACACGAAGTTCGCCACAATATTGATACCAATCGTCGCGATGATCATGGTCAGTAAACCGAGCGCGACCGCGACGCTGTTACCCACGCGGCTGACTGTTTCAATCGGGTCAGTAATCATCTGGCCAAACAGGGATTGTGTACCGGATACAATCACCACGGTCACAATTGAGAACAGCAGGAAGTTAAACGGCAGACCCCAGCGGTTTCCCCGACGGATTTCACCCATGCTTTTGCCGTAACGTGAAAAGTCACCGAAGTTCAGCAGCGGGCCGGAGAAGTAAGAGACGACCAGCGCCGTCGCGGTCAGCATTTCCCAGCCTTGCTGGCCGACGGTCAGCGTTTTTGTCGACAGCGTGAAAGAGATATTGCTCAGCCCGGTTTTATACAAAATCCATCCTGCCAGCATCAGCATCACGACATACACTGCCGGACCCGCCACGTCGATAAAACGCTTAATTGCGCTCATGCCGTGCCAGAACACCATCGCCTGCAACACCCACATAATGCCGAAGCAAATCCATCCCAGCGCAGATAAACCCAGCCAGTGCGGCACGGTCAGTGGCGTCAGGGACGGGAAGAATTTCAGCAATACCAACATTAATGCGCTGGCCGCCAGATACGTCTGAATGCCATACCACGCAAACGCGATCAGCCCGCGGATCACCGCCGGAATGTTAGCGCCAAACACGCCAAATGCCTGACGGCAAATCACCGCATAAGGCACGCCCGCCTGCTGGCTAGGTTTCGCCACCAGGTTCGCGCAAATCTGCACAATACAAATCCCGCACAGCAAACACAGCAAAACCTGCCAGCTGGTCAGGCCGAGCGTGAAGAAACTCGCCGCCACCACATAGCCGCCCATACTGTGCACATCCGACATCCAGAAAGAAAAAATGTTGTACCAGCTCCAGTTTTGGTCACGAGTGGGCGCTAAATCATCGTTACACAGCCGCGGGCTGTAATAAGGTTTGATGATCCCGGCGCTCTGTTCTGAGGACGCCGTGGCGGAGGTGATTTCCTGATTTGGCATAAATCGTGCTCCTGTCATTAACAATATGTAAAAGTCGGAAGCCGGTGACCGGCTGCCCAAAGGTGAAAAGCAGTCACAGGAGCACTGCACGAATCAGGCCATATTTCATTTTTTGTATACAAAAAATAATTTTCATGTATACGATTAATCTATCGAACGGTATACGGAGTAACGGCAATGACCAGTTGGAGCGGGCTGAATACGGCCTATTTTACCGAGGATAAGGACGACCACATTTACAACGCGCTGGTGAAATCGATTGTTGAACACCAGCTTTTGCCGGGCAGTAAATTGCCGGAAGAGGCGCTGGCTGAAGTGTTTTCTGTCAGCCGCACAGGCATCCGGCGTGTGTTGCAGCGCCTTGCCGCAGTGCAACTGGTCACGCTATTGCCCAAGCGTGGTGCGCATGTCACCACGCCGGACGCAGAAGAATCCCGCGACGTTTTCGCCACCCGAAAAATTCTTGAATGCGCCAACCTGCCGCTGGTGATCGCGCATTGCCAGTCCACGCATCTGGTGGCGATGAAAAAACTCGTACAGGAAGAAAAGCGCGCCCACGACGAGCGTAATGGCCCGGCCGCAATACGGCTTTCTGCTGCTTTCCACGTTCAGCTTCAGGCGATTTCCGGCAACAAAGTGCTGACAGAATCGGTTTCTCAGCTCACGCTGCGTTCTTCACTGGCGATTGCAGCCTGGGGCGCACCGTGGCAGCAGGGCTGCCGGTGTCATGATCACGATGATTTACTGGAACTGATGAAAAAGCGGGACGTTGCCGGGCTGACGCAAAGCATGTCGCATCACTTCGACAGCATCGTCTCCAGCCTGCGTTTTGAGCAAAATAAAGGGCAGGTGCCTGATTTCGCGAATATCTTTTCATCTCATCTTCTGGTCGCCGGAAAGGAGCCAGAGTGATGGCAAAACCGCTTTGTATACAACTGATCAACCCGAACACCAGTCTGGCGATGACGGAAGTCATGGCGCAAACCGCGCGCTCTGTTGCCGCTATGGACACGCAAATTGTGGCGGTTTGTCCGCAGGAAGGCGCGCCATCTATAGAAGGGCATTTTGACGAGGCGATTGCCACGCTCGGTGTTTTGCAGCAGGTGAAAGCCGGGCGCGAAGCTGGTGTGGACGGCCACATCATTGCCTGTTTTGGCGATCCGGGCTTGCTGGCTGCGCGTGAGCTGGCGCATGCGCCGGTCATCGGCATTGCCGAAGCGGCCATGCATCTGGCCACGATGCTGGCGACGCGTTTTTCCATCGTCACCACTTTGCCAAGAACCCTCACTATTGCCCGCCATTTACTGCATCAGTACGGTTTCGAGCGTCATTGCGCGGCGCTGCATGCGATCGATCTTCCGGTGCTTTCGCTTGAAGACGGCAGCGGGCTGGCGCAGCAGAAAGTACGTGAGCAATGCATTGCCGCGAAAAAATCGGATGGCAGCGGGGCGATTGTACTGGGCTGCGGCGGTATGGCCGATCTGGCGCAGGAACTGACGCGGGAGCTGGATATTCCGGTGATCGACGGCGTCAGCGCGGCGGTCAAAATGGTCGAGTCACTGGCCGCCCTTCGCCTGACCACCAGTAAACACGGTGATCTGGATTATCCGCTGGAAAAACCCTTGTCTGGCCGCTTTGCCGGACTAAATCTGAGAGATAACCATGTCTGAATTCGATAACGGTTTTACTGAAAATTACCCGCGCGACCTGATTGGCTATGCCGGTCGCCCGCCACACGCAAACTGGCCGGGCAACGCCCGGATAGCGGTGCAGTTCGTCCTCAACTATGAGGAGGGCGCGGAAAATAACGTTCTGCACGGCGACGCCGGTTCGGAGCAATTTCTTTCGGATATTATCGGCGCAGCCAGTTTCCCCGACCGTCATATGTCGATGGATTCACTGTATGAATACGGCTCACGCGCCGGTTTCTGGCGCATCCACAATGAATTCCAGAAGCGCGACCTGCCGCTCACCGTTTTCGGTGTCGCGATGGCACTGGCGCGCAACCCTGAAATCGTCAGCGCCATCAAAGCGGCGGATTACGACGTTGTCAGCCACGGCTGGCGCTGGATCCATTATCAGAACATGAGCAAAGCTGAAGAAGCGGAGCACATGGCAAAAGCCATCACCGTACTGCGTGACCTGTTTGGCAAAGCGCCGCTCGGCTGGTACACCGGACGCGACAGCCCGAATACCCGCCAGCTGGTTGCTGAATCCGGTGGTTTCCAGTACGACAGCGATTATTACGGCGACGACTTACCGTTCTGGACGCCGGTAAGGCTTGAAAATGGTGAAATTAAACAGCACCTGGTGATCCCCTATACGCTGGAAACCAACGACATGCGGTTCGCCTCACCGCAGGGCTTCAACACCGGCGAGCAGTTTTACACTTACCTGAAAGACACGTTCGACGTGCTGTACGAAGAAGGGGAAACCTCCCCGAAAATGATGTCAATTGGGATGCACTGCCGGATCCTTGGCCGTCCGGGACGGTTCCGGGCATTACAGCGGTTTCTCGATTACGTTGAATCACATGATCGTGTTTGGGTGTGTAAGCGGCAGGAAATTGCGGATCACTGGGGCGCAACGCACCCGGCGAAGAAGGGGCTTTAAGGTCAAGACCTTGGGTTGCCACCCAAACCGGCCTTAAGGGGCGCCTATCGCCGCACCCCTTAAGAATCCCGGGCTCTTTAAAACACGTGCCATGCAAACGGGCTATGTTTCAGCAGCCACCGCTATTGCCGCAAAATCCCGCCGCTGTGCGGTGCCCTCCGGTCGGGTTACAACCCGAGCCAAAACGCCGCGCGTTTTTCCACCTCTTCCTCCGGCGTGATTTTTGAAAGCGGCCAGAAGTTTTTAGGTCACAACTTCACCGGCTCAGAATGAGAAAAAAGCCTGTTAAAATTTCGAAATGACTCGAGCAGCTATGACGAATGGCGATAACAGCAACATACAAATAAAACCCCAACCCCCAACCCCCAACCCCCAAACCCCAAACCCCAGCGATGCTTTTAAGATCCCGCCAAGGCGCGATAAAAAAATTTTGCTGAGAGAGTGTTTCGAGACCTATGGCTCGAAGACCGAACGAAGGGACCGCGGAGCGGC
Source organism: Rahnella selenatireducens (assembly GCF_046449555.1). Lineage (NCBI taxonomy): Bacteria > Pseudomonadati > Pseudomonadota > Gammaproteobacteria > Enterobacterales > Yersiniaceae > Rahnella > Rahnella selenatireducens. The sequence goes on along the minus strand of NZ_JBKEZJ010000020.1, from coordinate 22,175 downwards.
AAGATTTTGCGCCTCCACGGAGGTCACAGAACACGTCCATCGGTCTGGCGACAGCGCGTGTTTGAAAAAGCGGGGAGAGATCCAAGAGAGGGAAAGCACTTCCCTCTCTTGGTCGGTTTCGGCGCGAAAAGCCAGGTGATCACCGTTATTGAAAAACCGAAATTTTCTCGATCAAACCATCAAACTCACATGCGCTGCCACAATCTTCCATCCACTCAACATTTTGACCCACGTCTGCTGCTGTCGCCCAATGTTGTCCGTACCTTCGCGGCGAAACTCGGTACTGGCGATCGCCATGTCATCGCCAAACGTGGTGATCGTCGTGTTGATCAAATCGCGATCCAGCCCCTGAGAAGGGCGCGCAGCGCGGAATTCGCGGATGGCGTCGATGCCATAAAGATTTTCACCCGCGCCGAAGCGCACCGTGCGCGGGTCATGCCAGAACAGTTCATCAAGCACTGCCGTATCGTTGGTAATCAGCGCCTGTTCGTAGCGATAAAATGCCGCATTCATTTCGGCGAGGATCGCCGGGCGGTCGATATGTTCAGTTTTCATTTTTTACTCTCTTAACGTCACCCTGGAAAACGATGGCCGGAATAATCAGACCGGCATCACCGGCGAACTGCTGACATTCACAATGCCTTGCTGCTCCAGCGCCCAGGCAGCACGAAGGCAGAGGTCTTCCCGCCACGGCGGCGCAATCAGTTGCAACCCGATCGGCAGGCCGCTTGCGGTGGTCACCGGAACTGTCACCACCGGCAGGCCGAGGAATGAAATTGGCTGGGTCAGCATGCCCATATTGGCGCGCGTCGGCAGGTTCTGACCATTGATATGAATGGTCTCCTGGCCGATTAACGTGGCCGGGCACGGCGTGGCTGGCGCAATCAAGATGTCCCAATGTTCGAACAAGGGCAAGATTTGTTGCTGAAATTGCTGACGAAAACGCTGTGCCTGCACATACCACGCCGCCGGGATCATGGCGCCTGCCAGCAGGCGTTCGCGCGAAAGCGGCTCGAACTGTTCCGGGATACTGCGCAGTTTCGGCAGATACTGATTTCCCCCTTCGGAAGCGCTGATGATGAACGCGGCAGAGCGCGCCAGTTCAGCCTGAGGCATCTCAATTTCTTCCTGAGCCTCAAGTGCCCGGGCAATCTGCAAAACCGACGCTTTGGCGTTGTCGTCGCACCAGGTAGAAAAATATCCGCCCAGGATCGCAGTCCGGAGGCCTTCCTGCCCGCGGGTCAGCCGGGAAAATGTTTCGGTAGCCGGTTTGTCCGCCTGAAAATGATCCTGCGGATCGGTACCCTGAATCGCGTCATACACCTGTGAGAGGTCTTCGCTGCACCGCGCCAGCGGGCCGAGGTGATCCAGGCTGGCGACAAACTGCTGGCTGCCGCGGCGGGAGATCCGCCCGAACGTCGGTTTCAGGCCGAGAATGCCGCTTAGCGAAGCCGGAACGCGGATCGAACCGTTGGTGTCGCTGCCCAATGTGAAATGCACCAGACCGGCGGCCACGGCCGCAGCCGACCCGCCGGACGAACCACCGGCAACGCGCGACAGGTCGCGCGGGTTTCGTGTTACGCCGTAATGGCTGTTTTCCGTGGTGAAACCGTAGGCGTAGGCATCCATATTCAGCATGCCGGAGAGGGTTGCGCCCTGTGCGGCGAGGCGGGAAACGGCCCACGCATCCTGACGCGCGGCGGCATTGCTGCTGTTCAGACTGGCACCGGCCAGCGTGATTTCACCGGCGACGTCCAGCAGGTTTTTCACCGCATAAGGGATCCCGGCGAGCGGAGGCAACTTCATCCCGCTGGCACGGGTTTTATCGACTTTCGCCGCTTCGCTTAACATGCGTTCTCGGGTGATGTGCGTGTAAGCGTTGATGACCGGGTTGGCCTGTTCAACCGCATCCAGTGTGGTACTGGCGATTTCCGTGGCAGAGACTTCGCCCTGCGTAATGGCCTGATGCAGCTGGTTAATCGTGAAGCTATCAAACGATTTCATGCTCTGTACACCCCGGCGATTTCCAGACGCGGGTCGAGCGATAAATCCATCAGCGGTTGTGCCATCTGCGCGATGCGGCCAAACTGCAACAGCAGTTCCTGACGGCGCGCATCGTCGAGTTCCAGTGCCAGAACGGATTCCATCTGGCTGATATAAACGGCCCAGTCGGTGGCCGCAGGTTTTTTTTTCATGATCAGTTCCTCAGTTTAAAAACCGGCCGCGCTGCCGTTGCTGCGCGGGTCGGAAGCGCCTTCAAACATGCCGTTGGTGTGGCGCACAATCGCACCCGCATGGCCGACGGCTTCGCTGAAATCCGGTAACAACTCGACGTCGTGACCGCGCTGGCGCAGCCCGGCCAGCGTCTGATACTCGAAGCGGCCTTCCAGTTTCAGGGAATCGGAGCTTTCGCCCCAGGTTCTGCCCAGCAGCCAGCGCGGGCCGCTGATCGCCTGCTGAAGCGATTGCCCCTGCACGACGTGGCGGATAAACACTGCCGCCTGCGTTTGCGGCTGGCCGTCGCCGCCCATTGAGCCGTAAACCATCGTGCGGCCATCGTATAAACGCGCCGCCGCCGGGTTCAGCGTGTGGAAAGGTTGTTTGCCCGGTGCGAGTGCGAGCAGATGATCGGCATCAAGGCTGAAAGACGCACCGCGGTTTTGCCACAGCACGCCGCTGCCCGGCAGGACCACGCCACTGCCAAATTCGTGATAAATGCTCTGAATGAACGACACCGCCAGCCCGCTGCTGTCCATCACGCCCATCCAGACAGTGTCGCCCGGGCCTTTGCCTTTTCCCCAGTCGGCGGCGCTGTGAGGTTTGATGCGGGTTGCGAGGGCGTCGAGATACTGCGGATCCAGCAGGCTCTGGGCGTCCTGCGTCATCATGCGCGGGTCGGTGATGAAACGGTCGCGCAGGCCGAAGGCCAGTTTGGTGGCTTCAACTACTCTGTGAATGGTGGCGCTCTCATCCATGGTTTCCAGCGGCAGCCGGTCGGTCAGGCCGAGGATGGCCAGTGAAACCAGCCCCTGCGTTGGCGGCGTCAGGTTGTAAATTTCGCCCTTGCTGTGTTTAAGCCGTAACGGCACACGGCGCTGCGGCTGATAAGCGGCAAGATCAGCGCGCGTCAGCGGCATACCGAGTTTTTCCATGTCCGCCGCCATATTATCGGCCAGCTTGCCACGGTAGAAACTGTTCAGCCCGTCTTCGCACAGTATTGATAACGTGTTCGCCAGCTGCGGCTGGGTGAAACGATTTCCTGCGCGCGGGACATCGCCGTTCGGTAAAAAGACGTCGGTAAACGAACGGATATCTTTCAGTTCATGCTGCTTGGCGCGGGTCGCGGCTTCCTGAGACGCCGTCACGGGAATGCCGTCGGCGGCGTAACGGATGGCGTCACGCAGCAGGCGGGACAGCGGTTTTTGCTCGCCGCCGGATTCAGCCGAGATTTTCAGCGCTTCGTGCCAGCCGCCCACGGTGCCGGCGACGGTCAGCGCGGCTTTCGGGCCACGGTGCGGAATGTGACTTTCTCCGGCGTAGAAATCCAGAGACGCCAGCGAACCGGCAGCTCCGCTGGCGTCGATGGCCACCGGATTACCCTGCGGCGGCACAATCAGCCAGAAGCCGTCTCCGCCAAGTCCGTTCATATGCGGGTAAACCACGGCAATGGTTGCCGCGGCGGCCACCATTGCTTCGATGGCATTACCGCCTTCGCGCAATACCGCAAGTGCACTCTGGCTGGCCAGATGATGAGGGGTAACCGCCATACCGAGCGGGGCGCTGTTACTGTTAATCATGCGATGTCCTTTTTGACGACTCTGTTTTTATGCTGCCCGGCCTGCAGGGATAAGGGCGCGATGTCATTAGGTTAAGCAAGACGTGTTCCACATCGGCAGGTTCCCGCCGCATCCGCGGATAAATTCGCTTGCATTGGCAAGCATAGTGCATGGTATGTTCCGCTGAAACCTTCGTTACAATGTCTGTCATATTTCAAATTTCAGATGCGTTGGCTGCTCTCAGTCGCCCGAATCACTGACTTCAGTAAGCTCATCGGGACTCTTTCGCTTGCCGCCTTCCTGCAATTCGAACTATTTAGGACATGAGGAGAAACATGAAACAGATTGATGAGCGTCTGCGTGAACATTACGCCGAACTGACGCCGCAGGAGCAGCGGGTGGCGGATTTTATTTTCGCCAGCATCGATGACCTGATGAGCTACAACAGCGCCGAGCTGGCGCGGCTTAGCGGCGTCTCGAAAGCCACGGTGAGCCGCCTGTTTAAGCGTCTGGGGTATCCGAGTTACCGCGATATGCGCGATGAAATGCGCACGCTGCGCCAGAGCGGAATGCCGCTGACCGACAGCCGCGATGCGGTGCAAGGTAACACCTTGTTATCACGGCACTATAAACAGGAAATGGCGAATCTGACGCAGTGGATTAACCAGATTGACGGCGTGGCGTTTGGCGAGCTGATTGCCGCACTTAGTCAGGCTCGGCAGGTTCGTTTGCTGGGTTTTCGCAACAGTTACCCGGTGGCGCTGCACCTTCGTCAGCAGCTGATCCAGGTGCGTTCGGGCGTGATGATGATGCCGCAACCGGGGCAGACACTGGCGGAAGAGTTGGTGGATCTGACCGCGCACGATGTGGTGATTTTTGTGGCGTTTCGCCGCAGGCCGCGCATGGCGAAGGCGATTCTCACACAATTACAGACACTTGGCGTGCCGGTGTTACTGATTTGCGAACCCCAGGCGCAGACACTGATCCCGCTGGCGGCGTGGCATCTGGCGGCGCCGCTCGACAGCGTGTCGGCGTTCGACAGCTATTCTTCCGCCATGAGTCTGGCGAATTTACTCAGCAATGCGTTGCTGCACGAAATACTGGCGTCGGGCCGTCAGAGAATTCATCAAATCAGCGATCTGTACAACGAACTCGACGAACTGGAACAGCGCTGATTCCCGTTTTACGAACAAAGCAGGCGCTTTTTTGGTGCGTGCGCACAATCAGGGTGCAAAGTATTTTCCTCCGTTTCGTTATTTTGCCCTCCTTCAGGGCAAAAAAATCCTCCCGCTTTCTCTGTCCGTTACGTTAATTCCTTGTCATGCCGTGACTTTGTGCACAATTTCTCAGGACAATCGCTTTTGGCACATTCGTTGCAAAGTTCACTTTATAAGAATCTATCGTTCCAAAAACTTTTCACCGGAGATAATCTATGAACATGAACAAAAGGCTGTTGGCGTGGGCAGGTGCTGCAATGCTGGTGCTTCAGGCATCTGGCGCAATGGCCGATCAGTTGCAGGATATTCAGAAACGCGGCGTGCTGCGCGTGGCGGTTCCACAGGATTTCCCGCCATTTGGTTCGGTGAGCAAAGATTTGCAGCCGGAAGGTTATGACATCGATATGGCGCATTATCTGGCCGATAAGATGAAACTTAAGTTGCAACTGGTGCCGGTGACCAGCGCCAACCGCGTGCCTTACCTGCAAACGGACAAAGTGGATCTGGTGATTTCCAGCCTCGGTAAAAACGCTGAGCGTGAAAAGGTGATTGATTTCAGTAACGCCTACGCGCCGTTCTTCCTCGGCGTATTTGGCGCGAAGGGCGACAAACTGGCGGATCTGAAAGAACTGTCTGGTAAAACTATTGGTGTAACCCGTGGCGCGGTGGAAGATCTTGCACTGACCGACGTGGCGCCGAAAGACGCCAAAATTCAGCGTTATGAAGACAACAACACCACGCTGTCGGCGTACCTGTCCGGCCAGGTGGAATACATCGCCACCGGGAATCTGGTGGTCGCTGCGATTGCCCGGATGAACCCGGAAAAAGCGCCGGTCTCCAAAGTGATGCTGAAAGATTCGCCGTGCTACGTCGGCCTGCGTAAGGACGAACCGGCGCTGAAAGACAAAGTGAATGAACTGATTGCCGAAGGTATCAAAGATAAGACGCTGAATTCGCTGTCTGAAAAATGGATGAAGGCGCCGCTGCCTGCATCTGTTGGCGCGTAATCAGCTGACTGACGGAGAACTTTCATGACCTATCAGCTTAACTTTAGCGCGCTGTGGCCTTATATGCCGGAACTGCTGGCCGGTTTATGGACCACTATTGAGCTGACGGTGATGGCAACGATTGGCGGCGTCGCGATCGGTATTTGCGGCGCGGCCATTCGCTGTGGCAATCACAAAACCTTGCGGACGATCTGGGGCGTGTATGTCGAAGCCATCCGCAATACGCCGTTTGTCGTGCAGCTGTTTTTCATCGTGTTTGGCCTGCCGGCCATCGGCCTGAAAATGACTGCCGGAGAAGCCGCGCTGCTGGCGATGCTGATTAACCTCGGCGCGTACAGCACCGAAATTATCCGCGCGGGCATTCAGGTGACGCCGAAAGGCCAGTGGGAAGCGGGGCGTGTGCTGGGGCTGAGCCGCAGCCAGACCTTTTTACGCATTGTCCTGCCGCCGTCGCTGAAACGCATTTATCCGTCGCTGGTCAGCCAGTGCATTATCGTGATGCTCGGATCTTCCGTGGTTTCGCAGGTGTCCTATGAAGAACTGACGTTTGCGGCGAACCTGATTCAGTCGCGCACGTTCCTCAGTTTTGAAGTGTATCTGGTCACCACGTTGTTCTATTTGTTGCTGTCAGTGGCGATGCGTCAGTTATTGCTACTGGCCGGACGCCGCTTCTTTGGGAGTGCAAACTGATGATGACGTTCACCGACTGGGACATTGTGCGCAACCTGCTGCTGGCGGCGCGCTGGACGTTACTGCTTTCACTGACGGCATTTATCGGCGGTACGCTGGTGACGCTGCCGCTGTTACTGATGCGTCTGACCAAACGTCGCTGGCCGACGCGCTTTGTGCGCCTGTATTCAGAATTATTCCAGGGCACGCCGCTGCTGATGCAGCTGTTTCTGGCGTTCTTCGGTCTCGGCCTGTTTGGCATAAACGTCAGCCCGTGGACCGCGGCGGCGCTGGCGCTGACTCTCTACACCAGCGCGTATCTGGTTGATATCTGGAGCGGCAGCATTGCGGCGCTGCCAAAAGGTCAGTGGGAAGCATCGCGCTGCCTCGGCCTGAATTTCGGCCAGACGTTGTGGCGCGTGATCACTCCGCAGGCGTTGCGGATTGCGATTGCGCCGACCGTAGGCTTTTCCGTTCAGGTGGTTAAAGGCACGGCGCTGGCGTCCATTATTGGTTTTGTCGAACTGACAAAAGCCGGAACGATGCTCAACAATGTGACGTATGAGCCGTTTAAAGTGTTCGGATTAGTGGCGCTGGGCTACTTCCTGATGTGCTATCCGCTGTCGCGTTACAGCCAGCATTTAGAAAAATCACTGCGTGGAGAGAAACAGTAATGCCACTGATCACCATCAATCAGGTTCAGAAATTTTACGGCCAGAACCATGTGCTGAAAGGCGTGGATCTGGACATCGACAGCGGCGAAGTGATCTCTATCATCGGCCGCAGCGGTTCCGGCAAAAGTACGCTTTTACGCTGCATAAACGGGCTGGAAGGCTATCAGGAAGGCAGCATCAAACTTGGCGGCATGACCATTACCGACCGTGATTCTCAGGCACGCGATATCAGCCGCTCGGTGGGCATGGTATTCCAGAGTTTCAATCTTTTCCCGCACATGACCGCGCTGGAAAACGTCATGTTAGCGCCGCGCCGCGTACTGAAAAAATCCGCGGCGGAATGCCGTGAACTGGCCGCGCAGATGCTGGCGAAAGTCGGGCTGGCGGATCGCATGGATTATTATCCGTCGAACCTTTCCGGCGGCCAGCAGCAACGTGTGGCGATTGCCCGTGCGCTGGCGATGAACCCGAAAGTGTTGCTGTGCGATGAAATTACTTCCGCGCTGGATCCGGAGCTGGTGGGTGAAGTCCTCAAAGTGCTGGAGCAACTGGCGAAAGAGGGCATGACGCTGGTGCTGGTGACGCATGAAATGAATTTTGCCCGCGAAGTGGGCGACCGCGTGGTGTTTATGCATCAGGGCACCGTGTGGGAACAGGGCGAAAGCCGCGCGCTGTTTGCCAATCCGCAAACGCCGGAGTTAAAACAATTTATCGCATCCGTTCGTGGCTTAAACGAAGCCACCGCAAGTTAACATTTTAAAGGATTAACTATGTCAGGCATTCAAACACTCGGACAAATCAACCCGCCAACCCGTCTGCTGATGGGGCCGGGACCAATCAACGCCGATCCGCGCGTGCTGCGGGCGATGGCGAGCCAGCTGGTCGGGCAATATGACCCGGTAATGACCGGCTACATGAACGAAGTAATGGCGCTGTATCGCGCGTTGTACAAAACCGAAAATCAGTGGACGTTCCTGATCGACGGCACCTCGCGCGCCGGTATCGAAGCCGTGTTGCTTTCCGGCATCCGCCCGGGCGATAAAGTGCTGGTGCCGGTGTTTGGTCGTTTCGGGCATCTGCTGTGTGAAATCGCCCGCCGTTGTCGGGCCGAAGTGCATACTATCGAAGCGCCGTGGGGCGAAGTGTTTGATCCGCAGCAAATTGAAGACGCCATTAAATCGGTGAAACCGCGCTGGCTGCTGACCGTGCAGGGCGATACGTCCACCACCATGTTGCAGCCGCTGGAGCAACTGGGTGAGATCTGCCGCCGTCACGGCGTGCTGTTCTATTCCGATACCACGGCTTCGCTGGGTGGTAACCCGATGGAAACCGATGCCTGGGGTTTAGACGCGGTTTCTGCCGGTTTGCAGAAATGCCTCGGCGGTCCGTCCGGCAGCTCGCCGGTCACTATCAGCCCGCGCTTCGAAGAACAAATCCGCCGCCGTAAATGCGTCGAGCAGGGGATCCGCACTGCCGATCACGCCGATGGCGACGAAGAGATGATCTACTCCAACTATTTCGATCTGGGCATGATCATGGATTATTGGGGCCCGGAACGTCTGAACCATCATACCGAAGCGACCAGCATGCTGTTTGCCGCCCGCGAGTGCGCGCGCATCATTCTGGAAGAAGGGCTGGATAACGGCATCGCCCGCCACGAACTGCACGGCGGCGCGCTGCTGGCGGGGATTCAGGGAATGGGGCTGGACGTCTTTGGCGACCTGAATCATCGCATGAATAACGTGCTGGGCGTGGTGATCCCGCAAGGCATTCACGGCGAGCAGGTGCGTCAGATGATGCTCAATGATTTCAGCATTGAAATCGGCACCTCGTTTGGTCCGCTGGCCGGGAAAATCTGGCGCATCGGCACGATGGGTTACAACGCGCGTAAAGACTGCGTATTGCAGACGCTGGTGGCGCTGGAAGCGGTGCTGAACCGTCTGGGCTTTGCGTCGAAATACGGCGCGGGCGCGCAGGCAGCCTGGGATCATTACGCAGGAGGTCAGTAATGGCAGAAGCCCTTACGCTGGCCGCGGTTTCCCACAGTGCTGCCCGCGCAGCCGGACGGGTGATGGCGCGCTGCGATACGCTGGCCGCCATCAGCGAAACGCCGGGTCAGCTGACCCGCGTGTATCTTTCCGCTGAACATTTACAGGCTAACCGTCAGGTCGGTGAATGGATGGCGGAGGCCGGAATGCGCGTCTGGCAGGACAGCGTCGGCAATATTTGCGGGCGCTACGAAGGGCAGGATCCTTCCGCGCCTGCGCTGCTGCTCGGTTCGCATCTCGACAGTGTACGCAATGCGGGGCGCTATGACGGCCCGTTGGGCGTGCTGACGGCGCTGGAAGTGGTTTCACATTTGCATCAGAACGGGATCCGCCTGCCGATGGCTGTGGAAATTGTCGGGTTCTGCGATGAAGAAGGCACACGTTTTGGCATCACATTATTGGGCAGCCGGGGTCTGACCGGCACCTGGCCTGCTGACTGGCTGGAACGTCAGGACGCGCAGGGGATCACTGTCGCGCAGGCGATGGAAAATGTCGGGCTCAGCCCGCTGGCGATCGGCGCATCACAGCGTGCGGTCAGCGATTTTTGCGCGTATCTGGAGTTGCATATCGAGCAGGGGCCGTGTCTGCAAACGGCCAATGTTCCGCTCGGCGTTGTCACTGCGATTAACGGCGCACGTCGCCTGAATTGCGAATTCACCGGCCACGCCGGTCACGCCGGAACCGTGCCGATGGGGCAGCGTCAGGACGCCCTGACCGCCGCCGCCGAATGGACGCTGGCGATTGAAACCCTCGCAACCACGGCCGGTCGTAATCTGGTGGCTACCGTCGGCACGCTGGAATGTTTGCCGGGTGCGGTGAATGTCATTCCGGGGCAGGTGAAACTCTCCCTAGACGTGCGCGGGCCGCGCGATGAGGATCTATGCGCGCTGCTGAAAGTCCTGCTGGCGCAGGGGCATGAGATCGCCACCCGTCGCGGCCTGACGTTTGCCGCCGAGCAGTTTTACGGCATCAGCGCGACAGAGTGCGACGAAAGTTTGCAGCACCGCCTGAGCCAGAGCATTCTGCATTTGCAGGGGCAGGCGATGTCGCTGCCAAGCGGCGCCGGGCACGACGCGATAGCGATGGCCGAATGCTGGCCGGTCGGCATGCTGTTTGTGCGCTGCAAAGATGGCATCAGCCATCATCCTGATGAATCTGTTACTACCGGCGATGTGGCGTATGCGGTGCAGGCGTATATCAATACGGTACTGAGTTTCGACGGAGGCCATCTGTGACCCCTGAGGAATTTAATGCGCTGTCTGAATTCGAAGCTGTCGCGCTGCTCCGCCCGCTGGTGAATATTCCCGGCTGGGCGCAGAAAGTCAGCGACGGGCGTCCGTATTCTTCGGTGGAACAGGCGCTGCAAAGCGCCGAAGCAGCCTGCGAAAGCTGGCAGCCGGACGACATCATCCGGGCGTTGTCCGCGCATCCGCGTATCGGCGAGCGGGCGAACGGCAGCGGTAAAGAAGCGCAACTTTCCCGTGGCGAGCAGGCGACGCTCAATATCAGCCAGCAGGCTGTTATTGATGCGCTGCATGACGGCAATCAGCGTTACGAACAGCGTTTCGGGCGGGTTTTTCTGATACGCGTCAAAGGCCGCAGTTCAGAGGAAATTCTCGAGAACCTGCAACGGCGCTTACAGAATTCACCGGAAGCCGAATATCAGGAAACCGCGCAGCAGCTGAAAGAAATCACACTGTTACGCTTTAAGGAGAGTTTGCAATCATGACGTCTGTTTCCAAAACGAAAGTCACCACGCATATTCTTGATACGTCGCTCGGCCAGCCCGCAGCTGGCGTGCGCGTCTGGCTTGAAAAACTCGACGGACAGAAAATCACGCTCATCGCTGAAACGCAAACTGATGCCGATGGCCGCGCCGCAAAACTCACGCCGGAGCCGGTGCCCTCCGGTCATTACCGGCTTTGTGCAGACATCGGCGCGTATTTTTCCGCCACAAACCGCGAAACCCTTTATCACTCGGCGATTATCGACGTGGTGATTTCCGGCGAGCAGGATCACTATCATCTGCCTTTGTTAATCAGCCCCTATTCGTATTCGACGTACAGAGGCTCCTGATTTTCCAGGTTATTCAGCCCATCGATAAATGCGGGTGGCGCAGCCGTACGCTTTTGGTCAGCGCAGAATGGCTGACGTCGTGGTCGCGGTTGCTCTGGCGGACTTGTTGCAGAAAGGCCATCAGCAACGGATTGGGGCGTTCGCGGCGCGACATCAGCTCCGGTTGCCCCTGTACGCCCATGAAGAACGGGTGATTATTCAGCTCAATGGCCTGCGCCTGTTCCCCGCTTTCGTCTGTCCCTGAAATTTTCAGCCCGGCGCTTTCCAGCTCCGCCAGCAAATGCGGATTCAGACAGCGACGCTGGTTATAACGCAGCGTAAATTCCTCGCCCATCTTGTTTGCCAGTAACGTGCCACTGCGGCTCAGCACCGTATGGTTGCCCAGACGTTGTTGCTGATGGCGGCTGAGTGGCAAACTGGTTTGCAGGCTGTTGAGGCTCGACGGCCCGTGCATTACCACGCGCTCCTGGCCGAGAACGCGCTGCCCGAAGGCCGTCACCATCTGGTGCATACCCTGATTAATCCCCAGCAGCGGCGTCTGGTTTTCCAGCGCCCAGACTGCGCTTGCCAGCTGGCTGACCGGATGATCGCCGGACGTCAGTGTGGTGCCCGGCAAAATAATGCCATCAACGTCATATAGCGTGGAATCGAGCTGACTGCCGAGCAGCGAAGGCGTCACCCAGACGATGTCAATGTTCATTGCCAGTGCATCGGCGGCATCTCCCAGTGCAGCGAGCATCGCCGGATAGCTGTCGCGCTGCTCACAAAAATCGCCGACTATCGCCATGCGCAGGGTCTTTCCGGCGCGCATGACCGGCTGCGAAACTGAGCCGAGTGCCCAGCGGCCAAACGCATCGCGCCCCCAGCCGTTACTGCGAATTTTTCCGGACTCGCTGTCTACGAGTTGAAATTTTTCCTGATTGCGCACCACGCTTAATGACTCCACGCTGATGCCGTGCCCGGCGATTTTGGCGGCCAACGCCGGGGATAACGGTTCGCGCAGCGGCACCACGATGTCTTCCTTAAGTGCCCGATAAATCAGTGATTCCAGACCGGATTCTTCACCCGCGCCACGCCCGGTCAGGCGCTCCAGCCAGACCAGTCCGCAGGTCAGCGCATGGCCCTGCGCCGTGACGTGCTGGCGCGCATTCGGATAATGTTTTACATCATGACTGACGGGAAAGTGACAGAGCGGCAAAGCGCGTAATTCAGCAAGTATCGCTGCCATCGCGCCGTACAACGCAGGTTCGGGCGTGGAGTGTGCAATAAAGGTGATGGTCATCAGGAGTCCTCTGTCAGATGTTTTTGCGGGGGAATTAAATGCAAGAAGCGATCCACCCCGACCGGTGTTTACATGCTTTGACAAAAAGGGCAGGCTACGTCGCAAAGGCGAATTTTAGCCGCCACGGACTACTACAAAACGTCACGCTGTTTAGACCATAACGCGCTAATGTATCGCCGGTTGTTCTAACCCCATTCATTAAGGAAGCATCATGTCAGCATCTCTGTATGGCAGCACGGCGGCACAGTTTGTACGTGGTTTAAAGAATCTTTCGGCGTTGCTGGAAAAAGGCGCGGCGTGGGCGCAGGAAAACGGAAAATCTGCAGAAGAAGTGCTGAATACCCGTCTGGCGGCGGACATGTATCCGCTGGCGCGTCAGGTGCAAATCACCAGCGATATGTCGAAAGGCGCAATCGCCCGTCTGGCCGGTGTCACCGCCCCTGCGATGGAAGACAATGAAGTCACATTCGCGGATTTGCAGGAGCGTATCGCGAAAACTCTGCGCTTTATCGAAAGCGTAAAACCGGAACAGCTGGAAGGCGATGAATCCCGCGCCATCGTGGTAAAAGGCAAAAACCATGAATTGACCTTTACCGCACACAGCTACGTCACTACGTTTGCGATACCGAACTTCTACTTCCACATCACTACCGCGTACAATATTTTGCGCCATCTGGGCGTGAATATCGGCAAGTTCGATTTTATCGGGCAGGTTTAAGTCCGTTATTATTTAATTACCTGAATCGCTAATTAAATATTCGCCCTGAAATATATAATTCAGGGCGGTATTGTGAAATCTATATTCACCCGAATTATAATAAAATGAATCCCTCTCTAAATAACTTCAGATTTATAAAATAAACCCGGTGTCATCGCTGGCACAACACCTTCCGTTTTTTTAATTCAGATTAATTTGTCACGATGCAGTCTCTTTAATTCCGGCGTGTTTATAAAATCACGCTTCGCGAATTACTGAATCTTAATCAATACACTTAATCTAACGGAAGGAATTAATATGTGTAATTGCAACTGTAATTCATTAAAAGCCCCAGCAGTTAAAGCGGGTGAAACGTATGTGACGGTCGAAACGGCGGCCACTGCGGCGGCAGAACAGGCACTGGTGGCCTATTGTCAGAATACATTCAGCGTGGGTGGCGTTATGCTCGATGCCAGCGGTAATGTGCTGAATGCGATTAATAATAACGTGGTTAAAAATAATATGACCAGCGATCCGACGGCTCACGGTGAACGTCAGTTAATTGACTGGTATTATGCGCAGATTGAAGCGGGTGTCGATATGCCACCGCCGTCTGATATTACCATTGTGACGTCGCTGGATCCGTGCTGTATGTGTACCGGTTCTATTATTACCGGAGGATTTAACGTTATCTCTGCCGCTTTCGATACATATTCTGGTATTAACTGGGATACCAAAGCAGATTTCCCGACGCTTTCGCCTGAGCTGGCGCAGGTGGCAAAAAATACTTTCAGCTATCCGGCAGTTAACGGGAATAACTGTTTTACCCGCGATGCCAGTTCAGCGCCGGTGCCGGCTTTCTTCACCGACGCTGTTATGGATGTTCAGACGGTGGCGCTGTGTGAAACGGCTTTCGATGCCACGCTGACGCAGGTTAAAGCCAGTATCAATACGGATTTAACGCCTGATTCTCTCAAAGATATCAAATTGCTGCCAGCTGATAACCCGGTTGTGGTTGCGTTAAAAGCCCTTTATCCGGACGCGCTAAGCTATACCGCGCCATCCCGCGGGCAGCCGGATGAAGGGCTTGCGCCTTATCTCATTGCGGCCGCAAATCAGGATATTGCGCAGGGTGGCGCAGGGAATGCCGTGGCGTTTCTCGATTATTACGGCAACTTGCTGATGTGTTTGTCGGGGAACGAAAAAGCCTCGCTAATTCAGACGGCGTTTTTGCTGGTGACCCGTAATTATGCACAGCTGCGTTACAACCTGCGAAGCAGCCTGAGTGATGATGAAGTGTTGCCTTATCTCGGCCATCCTAAATACGGCACGTTTGTGTTTGCGCATGGTCCGGATGAGTCATCGCACAGCCTGATTGAACTCGGCGCCTACGGTTCCACCATGGAAGGGGCGTTGCCGCCGGAAAATCCGAACTCGTTCCAGTATGGCGTGCCGACGATTGCCCAGACCGATCTGGATGCCTATTGTCAGACACTGCCACCGCTATACAGCCAGGAGATCCAGATTCATCCGCAGCAGGTGGCAAACTCGGATCTGATCAACGCGCTGATTGCCGGTTTGCCGAAACCGTAATTTCCTCTCAGCAATCACCTGTAAATAATCATCAATAAATAAAAGCCCACCGGCTGCAAATACAGCGGGTGGGCTTTCTGATGTTTATGTGTTGCCGTTTTCTTTAATCGTGCAGAAGGAACGTATCGGAATCGCGCCACGCCGGGAAAGCTTCGCGGTATTCCTGTAACGCTTCCAGAGACAGTTCGGCGTCGATAATCATTGCCGAACCCGGCTCGGCGCGCGCCAGTTCTTCACCCAGCGGATTAATGATCAGGCTGTCGCCGCTGTAATGATGGCCGTTATCGTCATCCCCGACGCGGTTGCAACCGGCGACGTAGGCCTGATTTTCGATTGCACGCGCCATGAGCAGCGCTTGCCAGTGATGGCTGCGGCGGGCAGGCCAGTTGGCGACGTACAGTGCCAGATCGTAATCCTGCTGATTGCGCGAATAGACCGGGAAACGCAGGTCGTAACAGACTTGCGGCAGAATACGCCAGCCGCGCCATTCGACGATTTCACGGCGTTTGCCCGGCACGTAATAATTGTGTTCGCCCGCCATGCGGAACAGATGGCGTTTATCGTAGGAATGCACTTTACCCTGCGGCTCGACCAGCAGGAAACGGTTTACCGCGCCTTCCGTCGTGCTCAGCGCCACGCTGCCGCCAATCATTGCACCGAGTTTTTTCGCCCACTGATGCAGCCAGTCCACCACGCGGGACTGCGGCAGTGCGCTGCCCGGAGCCTGCATGGCGAAACCGGTGGTGAACATTTCCGGCAGAATAATCAGGTCGCGGCCGGTCAGTGATCCCAGCAGACCGTCGAAATGCGCGAGGTTGGCCTCGCCGTCCAGCCACACCAGCGGCTGTTGCAACACGGACAGTTTTAAAGTTGACACAGGCGCTCCGCAGCAGCGTCCAGCGTGGTTTCCTGTTTGGCAAAGCACAGCCGGATCAGTTTATGTGGGAAGGGCGCGGCGCAGAATACCGACATCGGAATGGCCGCAACGCCCACATGTTCAGTCAGCCAGTGGCAGAATGCAACATCGTCCAGATCCGAGACTTCGCTGTAATCCACCAGCAGGAAATACGTGCCCTGGCTTGGCAACACTTTCAGACGGCTGTTCGCCAGCCCTTGCGCCAGACGGTCACGCTTGGCCTGATAAAACGCCGGTAATTCCTGCCAGTGCTCCGGCGCTTCCCGCAGCATATCCGCCAGCGCCAGCTGAACCGGCGTGGTGATCGAAAACGTCAGATACTGGTGAACTTTGCGCAATTCGGCGCTGATAATCGCCGGAGCGATGCAATAACCCACGCGCCAGCCGGTCATGTGATAAGTCTTGCCGAAAGAAGACACCGCGATGGCGCGCTGACGCAGTTGCGGGTGGCGCAGCACGCTGGCGTGGCCTTCCGGCGCAAAGCAGATGTGTTCGTATACTTCGTCGCTGAGCACAAAAATGTGTTTATCAGCAATGGTTTGCCAGAGCTGCTCAATGTCGCTGTGGCTCCAGACCGTGGCCGACGGATTGTGCGGCGTGTTGATGATGACCAGCTTTGTCCGATCCGTAATCTGGTCGGCAAATTCCGCCCAGTTCACTTTGAACTCCGGCGGCTGAAGCTGAATGCGCTTCATCACGCCGCCCGCCAGTTCTACCGCAGGCGCGTAGCAGTCGTAGCTCGGGTCAAACGCAATCACTTCGTCGCCTTTCGAAACCAGCGCGGTGATAGCGATGTACAAAGATTCGGTGGCGCCGGCGGTGATCGTGATGTCGGTATTGGCATCCGGCGCGTAGCCGTAAATCTGTTCGGTTTTTGCGGCAATCGCTTCACGCAATGGCGCGGTGCCGGTCATCGGCGCGTACTGGTTCGCGCCCTGACTGACGTGATACGCCAGACGGTTGCGCAGATACTCGGGGCCATCGAAATCAGGGAAACCCTGAGACAGGTTAATGGCGTTGTGCTTCTGCGCCAGGGCACTCATCTGAGTAAAAATGGTGGTGCCGAGGGAAGGAAGCTTACTTTCGGGGATCAGTGCGGCTGTGCTCATGGCGGGTCAATACTCCTGGACCGGTGCAGATAGCGATGTTGCTCACAATATAACACGATGTTAATATTTGGCAATCGAGACGCTTAGATGGCTAAATGCTAATTCAATCTAGGCCATATCAATTATTTATATATCGCGGTTTTCACTCCGAACTCAGGCCCTCAACGCACGATTTCTAGGATTACGATGACAGAGAATTTGCAACCGGGCGCGCTGCTGGCGGCCTGTCACTGGATTGGTCAGAAGGGCTGGAGCCCGGCGACAGGTGGGAATATGTCGGTGCGTTCGGGCGACAAACATTGCCTGATCACCGAATCGGGGAAGGACAAAGGCTCGCTGACCGCAGATGATTTTCTGCTGGTTGAGCTGGAAAGCGGCCTCGCGCCAAGCGGACGCCGCCCGTCGGCGGAAACTGGCCTGCACACGATGCTCTATTCCCGCTATCCTGAAACAGGTGCGGTGCTGCATACACATTCGGTTAATTCGACCGTTTTGTCCCGCGTGGAACGCAGCGGGTCGCTGGTGCTGGAAGGCTACGAAATGCAAAAATCGCTGAGCGGCCAGACGACGCACCTTGATCAGGTGGTGATCCCGATTTTCGACAATAGCCAGGACATCTCTGCGCTGGTGCAGAAGATTATTTCCAGCACGGAGCACACGCCGTTGCAGTATGGTTTTCTGCTGCGCGGCCACGGTCTCACCTGCTGGGGACGGGATGTGGCGGAAGCACGCCGCCATCTGGAAGGGCTGGAATTTCTGTTCCAGTGTGAACTGCAACGCCGCTTGCTGGAGGCCAAATGATCCGCGCCATCGTCACTGATATTGAAGGCACCACCACAGATATCCGTTTTGTGCATCAGGTGTTATTCCCCTATGCCCGTCAGCGCCTCGCCGAATTTCTGCGCCACCAGCACGAAGAGCCGGAAGTGGCAGCTGCGCTGAACGCATTGAGGGCCGACATCGACCGCCCGCAGGCCAGCGTCGAAGCCCTGATTGAGCAGCTTTTTACCTACATGGACAACGACGTCAAATCGACGCCGCTGAAAGTGTTGCAGGGCATTATCTGGCGCACCGGTTATGAGAACGGTGATTTCCGCGGGCATCTGTACGCGGATGTCGCGCCGCAATTAGAAGCCTGGAAAACCGATGGTTTGCAGCTTTGCGTGTATTCTTCCGGTTCCGTTGACGCGCAAAAACTGCTGTTTGGTTACAGTGATGCGGGCGACCTCACGCCGCTGTTCAGCGGATATTTCGACACCCGCGTTGGCGGCAAGCGTGAAACAGAATCCTATCAGAACATCGCCGAACAGCTGATTTTACCGCCCGCTGATTTGCTGTTTTTATCGGACATCCGTCAGGAACTGGACGCTGCGCGCTTAGCGGGCTGGCACACCTGTCAGCTGATCCGTGATGACGCTGACGAACTCAGCGACCACCTGCAAGTGAATCGTTTTGATCAGATAGCCTTAGAAACATTCTTATAAGAGGGTTGACCATGAGTGCATTGACGATTTTTAGTGACCAGGATCCTTCCGCGCCAGTTTGGGAAAGCCGTGACGGAGAGGCCATCGCTGCGGAACTGAACAAGATTGACGTGCGTTTCGAGCGCTGGCAGGCCGACCGTGATTTAGGCGATAACCCACAGCCGCAGGACGTGATCGCCGCGTATCAGCATGAAATCGACAAGCTGGTGGAAGAGAAGGGCTATCAGAGCTGGGATGTGATCAGCATGCGCCCGGACAACGAACAGCGTGAAGTGCTGCGCACCAAATTCCTCTCCGAGCATACCCACGGCGAAGACGAAGTGCGTTTCTTCGTGGAAGGCGCCGGGCTGTTCTGCCTGCATCTGAACGGTAAGATTTTCCAGATCTTGTGTGAGAAGAACGATCTGATTTCCGTCCCCGCGAATACCCGTCACTGGTTTGATATGGGCGGTTCACCGTCGTTTACGGCGATTCGGGTGTTTGATAATCCGGAAGGATGGGTGGCGCATTTTACAGGCGATGGTATCGCGGATAAGTACCCGAGGATGGGGGAATAAGCTTTTTAGAAAAGCTTTTAAAATTTCTTTTTAAGGTCAAAACCTTGGGTTGCCACCCAAACCGGCCTCAAGGAGCGCCTGTCGCCGCGCCCCTTGAGAATCCCGGGCTCTTAAACTGCGCGCTACCGCTGGGTCGATGGACATGTTCTGGCACAATCGAATGTGGCGCGAAATCTTGCCGCTGCGCGGTTCCTTCCCTACGGGCTTCGAGCCTTGCGGTCTCGAACCCTCGGTCAGCAAAATTTCTGAGCGCGCCATCTCACCTATCTAAAAAACAAAACCAGTCTGATTTTGAATTTTGATAAGCCTCCGGCCGCTTTCAAAAAGCATGCTGACTTACATAGCCAGTGGCCGCTTTCAGAAAGCTTGCCGAGCGAAGTGTTTCGAGACCAATGGCCCGAAACCGAGTAAGGGAACCGCGCAGCGGCAAGTTTTCGCGGCAATCACTCTTGTGTCTGAAACATAGCCAGCGAGCGATAGCGCGCAGTTAGAAAGACGCGGAGATTCCAAAGAGGCCCCGTCCTGGGCCTCTTTGGTCGGTTTCGGCGCAAGCCGCTGAGCGATCACTGCACATGAAAAACCGAAACTTCCGCAGTACCGCCTTTAGCGCTACATGCTGCACATGAAAAACCGAAATTTCCGCAATACCGCCTTTAGCGCTGCCCGCGGCTCAGCCCAGCCGCCAAGGAAGCCGCGAAGACCCCTTCGCGCACCTGCGCAGGCGTCACCACCCCCACATCCAGTACCCATCCACTGATGAGCTCTGCCGGTGTCACATCAAACGCCGGGTTATAAACTTTTGCATCCTCCGGAGCCCACTGCACGGAACCAAAACTGCCGGAAACGCCGGTGACTTCGCGGGCGTCGCGTTGTTCGATAGGAATGTCTGCGCCGTTCGGGCAAAGCGGATCGTGCGTGGTGTGCGGCGCGGCGACGTAGAACGGGATGCCGTGGTATTTCGCCAGAACCGCCAGGCTGTAAGTGCCGATCTTGTTGGCCACGTCGCCGTTGGCAGCGATGCGGTCAGCGCCGACCCAGACGGCGTCAACGCGTTTTTGTGCCATCAGGCTGGCGGCCATCGAGTCGCAAATCAGCTGATAGGGAATGCCCAGTTCGCCAAGCTCCCACGCCGTGAGGCGGCCTCCCTGCAATAACGGGCGCGTTTCATCGACCCAAACCTGTTCAACATTTCCCTGCTCATGCGCACGGCGGATCACGCCAATGGCCGTGCCGACGCCCGCTGTCGCCAGCCCGCCGGTGTTGCAGTGGGTCAGCAAACGGCTGCCCGGCGTCACAAGCGTTGCGCCGTGCGTTGCAATGCTTTCACACAGCGCGCGGTCTTCATCCACCAGGCGCAGCGCCTCGGCCGTTAGCGCGGTGACGAAATCGGGCTGCTGTAACGCGATTTTCATGCGGTCGAGATTGTTCATCAGATTCACCGCCGTCGGGCGTGAGGCGCGAAGGATGTTCAGCGAATGCGACAGTTCATCCTGCTTCATGCCCTGTTCAGCCAGCAACGCCAGTAGCAGGCTGGCGGATAAACCAATCAGCGGCGCACCGCGCACGCGCAGGGTACGGATGTGATCCACCAGATCGCTGACATCGCGACATTCGCGCCAGTCGGAACGTTGTGGCAGGGCCTGTTGATCGAGGATCCACAGTTGGTTTTCGCGAATACGTAAACTGGTGGTTGTGAGGCTTTGCATTGTTGGTTAAATCCTTGTTGCCCGGTTGCATCTGTTCACTTATTCTGCCAACATGTTTTATGGATGTATAGACGTCTAAACACTTTTAAGGCTAAAAGAAAATTTCGAGAGGTCAGGATGTCGCGCTACTACACATTTACCGCCGAAGATGCTGTTGAATATGCCCGTAAATACGGTGGCGTAGCAGATCCGCAATCTCTGGTCACTGCCGATGAAATCGGTGACGGAAACCTGAATCTGGTGTTTAAAATTCGTGATACCACGGGCAAAAGCCGGGTGATCGTGAAACAGGCGTTGCCTTATGTGCGTTGCGTCGGGGAATCCTGGCCGCTGACGCTTGACCGCGCGCGCATCGAAGCCGAAACGCTGATTATTCACGGTCAGTATTGCCCGCAGCATACGGTGAAAGTGTTGCATCACGACGCCGAACTGGCGGTGATGGTTCAGGAAGATTTGTCGGATCATCAGATCTGGCGCAGCGAGCTGGTGCAGGGCAAATACTTCCCGCAGGCCGCCAGCCAGCTGGGTGAATATCTGGCGCAGACACTTTTCCATACCTCCGATTTCTATCAGAACGCGCAGACCAAGAAAGCCGAAGTTTCACGCTTTACCAACCCGGAACTTTGCCAGATCACCGAAGATCTGTTCTTCACCGATCCTTATGTCGATCATGAACGGAATAATTATGATCCGGTTTTGCAGCCTGAAGTCGATGCGCTGCGTGCCGATAAACCTTTGCGACTGGCGGTGGCGGCGCTCAAGCATCGTTTCCTGAGCAAAGCCGAAGCGTTGCTGCACGGCGATATTCACAGCGGTTCGATTTTTGTGGCCGAAGGCAAGCTGAAAGCCATTGATGCCGAGTTCGGTTATTACGGTCCTGTCGGTTTTGACCCGGGTTCGGCTATCGGTAATTTGCTGCTGAACTATTGCGGTTTGCCGGGGCTGGTGGGCGTGCGTGAAGCGGCTGACGGTCGCGAGCAGCGCCTGAAAGATGTGCGCGAACTGTGGCTGAGCTTTTCCGAACGTTTCCTGCAACTGGCGCGTGAAAAATCACAGGATCCGGCGCTGGCCGAAGCGGGTTACGCCGGTATTTTCTTGCAGGAAGTCTGGCACGATGCGGTCGGATATTGCGGCGCGGAATTAATCCGTCGCACCATCGGGCTGGCGCACGTGGCCGATCTTGATTCCATCAAAGACGACGCAATGCGTGCTGACTGCCAGCGCCACGCGCTGAGTCTCGGAAAATGGCTGATTCTGACGGCACCGCACATCAGTGATGTGGAATCCTTTATCGCGCGCATCCGCCAGTTCAGCTGAGTTTTCGCGTAAAAAAGTGCAAGCCGGGGCTTCTGCACCGGCTTTGT